>NZ_JBNYXW010000020.1:0-120057 GCF_051380875.1 Janthinobacterium woesei | reverse complement strand
CCTGAAAAACGAACTGGTGCACCATCACCGTTACGCTACCCGGGCTGATGCCCGAGCGGCGATACAGGAATACATCGAAAGCTTTTATAACCGCCAGCGGCGCCACTCGCGCCTTGGCAATGTTCCACCCGCGTTGTTTGCTGAAAAATTCAGCAAACAATCACGGGCGGCTTGAAACAAGAGTGTCCGCTATTGACAGTACACCTCAATTAGTCAAAGCACAAAGTTACGCACCATCAATCCTATCCATGCAACAATGAAAAACGGCCCCAGCCTGTATCCGGGCCGGGGCCGTTTTGCGCTTGATGCGTATCAAGCTATTCGGCATCCACCTGCTGCGACGGATGCGCAGCAGCAAACGCGGGCAAGCTGGCGCAGTGCGCATGGATGCGCGCCACGCGCGGGTACGGCGCCAGGTCGATGCCGAAACGCTGCGCATTGAACACTTGCGGCACCAGGCAGCAGTCTGCCATGCCTGGGCTATCGCCGTGACAGAACAGCTTGGTGTCCTTTGGGTCGCCCTGCGCCAGCAGTGCTTCGACGGCCGCCAGCCCCTCGGCCATCCAGTGGCGGTACCACTCTTGCTTGACCTCTTCCGACAACCCAAGGGTGTTTTTCAGGTATTTCAAGACCCGCAGATTCGTCAGCGGATGGGCATCGCAGGCGATTGCCAGCGCCAGCGCGCGCACGCGGGCGCGTCCCAGCGCGTCGGGCGGCAGCAGCGGCACGCCAGGGTGCGTTTCGTCGAGGTATTCGAGGATCGCCAGCGACTGCGTCAATATGGCGCCATCGTCATCGAGCGCCGGCACCAGCGCCGACGGATTGACGGCGCGGTAGGCCGGCAGCAACTGCTGGCCGCCATCCTGCAGCAGATGCACGGGGATGCTGTCGTAGGCGATGCCTTTCAAATTCAAGGCGATGCGCACGCGGTAGGCGGCCGAACTGCGAAAATAGGTATACAGCTTCATCGGACGGTCTCCGTTCAAGCGCGGCCGGCGTATAGGACCACGGTCTGCTCGATGCTACCGAAGATGCTGGCGCCCGCCGCGTCGCGCATCTCGATACGC
Organism: Janthinobacterium woesei; assembly: GCF_051380875.1. Lineage (NCBI taxonomy): Bacteria > Pseudomonadati > Pseudomonadota > Betaproteobacteria > Burkholderiales > Oxalobacteraceae > Janthinobacterium > Janthinobacterium woesei. The sequence continues at coordinate 118,990 of NZ_JBNYXW010000020.1, read as the reverse complement.
ACCGTATCGCCGAACTTCAGGTACGCCGTTTTTGCTGCGCCGTGCTCGATGGTTTCGTACATGCGCACTTCGGCCAGGCAGCAGTAGCCCACGCCGCCATTCTCGATGCTCGAACCAAACAGATTGCCCTGCTTGTTCGACACGGTACCGGAACCGACGATGCTGCCGGCGCCCAGTTCGCGCGTTTTGGCCGCATGCGCCACCAGTTGCGCAAAGTTGAACGTCATGTCTTCGCCTGCATTCGGCTTGCCAAAGGGCTTGTCGTTCAGGTCCACCAGCAGCGGCAAGTGCAGCTTGCTATCAGCCCAGTCGCCACCCAGTTCGTCCGGCGTGACGGCGACAGGCGAAAACGCGCTGGCCGCCTTCGACTGGAAGAAGCCGAAACCTTTCGCCAGCTCGCCCGGAATCAGGTTGCGCAGCGAGACGTCATTGACCAGCATCACCAGGCGGATGGCCTTGGCCGCGTCAGCCACGCTGGCGCCCATGGCGACGTCGCCCGTGATGACGGCCACTTCCGCTTCCAGGTCGATGCCCCACTCTTCCGACAAGGCAAAGATCGGGTCGCGCGGGCCGATGAAACTGTCCGAACCGCCCTGGTACATCAGCGGATCGGCATAGAACGAGGCGGGCACTTCGGCGTTGCGCGCCTTGCGCACCAGTTCCACGTGGTTGATATAGGCCGAGCCGTCGGCCCACTGGTAGGCGCGCGGCAGCGGCGAGTGGCACAGGCTGGCGTCAAACGCCTGGGCGTCGGTGGCCGTGCCCGCATTCAGGGCGGCGTAGGCAAGTTCGAGCCTGGGCGCGATGGCATCCCAGTTATCCAGCGCCGCCTGCAGGGTCGGGGTGATGGCGGCCACGCTCACGCACTGGCGCAGGTCGCGGCTGACGAGTATCAAGGCGCCGTCGCGGCTGGCGTTTTTCAGGGTTGCGAGTTTCATACTATTCCTTGTGTAGATGAGGTATCGGGGCTACGGTACGATGAATCAAGCTTCGGCTGGGGCGTGCATCCAGGCGGCGTGTTTCGGCGCGCGGCGCGTCTGCGACCATTCTTCCAGCATTTCCCATTTGACGGCGTCCAGTTTGGCCAGCATCTCGGGCGTGCCCACGTTCGCCGCCAGTTCCAGGCGGTGGCCGTTCGGGTCAAAGAAGTAAATCGACTGAAAGATGGTGTGATTCACGGGGCCAAGCACTTCCACGCCACCGGCCACCAGGCGCTCCTTGGCGGCCAGCAATTCGTCCATGCTGGCCACTTCCAGCGCCAGGTGCTGCACCCAGGCCGGGGTATTGCGGTCGCGGTCCATGGCCGGCTGCGTCGGCAGTTCAAAGAAGGCCAGCACATTGCCCTGGCCCGCGTCGAGGAAGACGTGCATGTACGGGTCGGGCGCCTTGGTCGACGGCACCAGATCTTCGGCGATGGCGAGGACGAAATTCATGTTCAAATGCTTGACATACCACTCGACGGTTTGCTTCGCGTCGATGCAGCGGTAGGCAACGTGGTGGATTTGCTTGATTTTCATGCTACGGTCTCCAATAGGTGCGCCTTGAGCGCGATGGCTGGCGTGTTTTTCAGCTTTTCACCATTAGAATCGAGTTCCAGCTATCATACAAACAATTTTTAGCCATTGATTTATCGGATTATCTTATGAGTCCCAGCCTGCGACAGATGCGCGCCTTCGTGGCGCTTGCCAAGACCGGCAGTTTTACCCTGGCCGCCGAATACCTGCACGTGACCCAGTCCGCCTTGAGCGGTTTGATCAAGGAACTGGAAAGCGTGCTGGGGGTGCGCGTAGTCGAGCGTAGCACGCGCAAGACGCAGTTGTCGGAAATCGGCCGCGAGCTGTATCCGCTGTTTGAAAAGATGATCGAGGACCTCGACGGCGCCATGGCCGGCATCGCCCAGCGCAAGGCCCTGAAAACAGGCATGGTGCGCATCGCCGCGCCGCAGATGATGGCGTGCACCCTGCTGCCGGAAGTGATCGCCGCCTACCGCCAGGCGCACCCGGAAGTGCAATTGCGCCTGGTCGACTGCCCCGTGGAGAATGTCCCGGCGCGCGTCTTCAGCGGCGAAGTCGATTTCGGCATCGGCCCCGAGCGCGACCCGACGGCGGAAATCGCCGCGCAAGTACTGTTCGAGATGCCCTTCGTGCTGGTCTTCCCCGAGCAGCATCCGTTGCAGCAAAAAGAGCGGGTCACCTGGGCCGACGTGGCCGACTACCCCTTCATTTCGCTGCAGGGGCAGTTCACGGAGCGCCTGCTGCGCGACATGCACGGTTCTTTCCGCGACCTGTCGCTCAATCCCTACAATGAAGTGACGTTCATGACGACGGCGCTGGCCATGGTCAGCGCCAACCTAGGCATCACGGCCTGCCTGCCGTATGCGGAACCGATGGTCAAGCTGTATAAACTGCACATGCGCACCCTGTACGAGCCGGAGCTGACGCGGCGCTTTTTCGTCTACACGAAGACGGGCCGTTCGCTGTCGCCAGCGGCCGAGAGCTTTATCGCCTTCCTCTTCAAATACGTCGAGACGCACGAGTGGAACGTGGTGGCAACCGGCGGTGCCGCGCGCGACGCCGTGCCAGCAGGCGGCGCAAGGGGCAGCGTTTTATAATGCATCATCGCCCCACACCTGCCCAACCATGACCCAGCCTGCCCATTCAGCCAGCAGCAACCTGTCGTCCATCGACGCCGCCACCATCGCCATCAACCAGCGCATGAACAAATTCGACGGCCATGAGCAAGTCTGGCTATTCGGCTATGGCTCGCTGATCTACAAGGCGGACTTTCCCTACATCGAGCGCCGCCCCGCCAGCATCAAAGGCTGGACGCGGCGCTTCTGGCAAGGTTCGCACGACCATCGGGGCACGCCGATGGCGCCAGGCAGAGTCGCTACCATCGTGCCGCAGGCGGGCGCCGTGTGCGACGGCATGGCTTACCTGATCACGCCCGAAGTGTTCGCCCACCTCGACCATCGCGAAAAGAACGGCTATTTGCGCCTGGCCACGGAAATCACCTTCGAGGACGGCAGCAGCACAGAAGGCCTGGTGTACATCGCGAACGAAGAAAATGCCGCCTTTTTGGGCGCCGCATCTGAACTCGATATCGCGCGCCAGATCGCCCGTTCAAACGGCCCCAGCGGCCCGAACAGCGACTACCTGCTGCACCTGGCCAGCGCCCTGCGCGAACTGGGCAAGAGCGACCCGCACGTCTTTGCCATCGAGCAGTATCTGGCGCAGATCAAGGACACCACGGCAGGCAGCATGACGGGATGAGGCATCGTGCTGGGCAGGAGGCAACTGCAACGGCCGGCAAGGCATGCAAGTAGCCGACAATATCCTGAAACGGCAAACCAAGGCATGCACAGGCAACACATGCACGGGCATGCAACTGATAATAAAATGCAAGATTGCAATATTGCATGCTTGAATGCTTGAATGCTTGAATGCTTGAATTCTTGAATGTTTGAATGTTTGAACGATTGCACGCCAGACTTGGTGCAAGATGGACGCAACGATGGAAGCTGACGCATGGATCTGACACACGGACCTGACGCATGGACTTGACGCATGGACCTGAATAACCTGCCCGCCTTCATCGCCGTGGCGCGCGAGCGCAGTTTTACGCGCGCCGCCGCGCAGCTGGGCGTGTCCGAGTCGACCCTCAGCCACACCATCCGCAAGATGGAAGAAAGCCTGGGTATTCGCCTGCTGACGCGCACCACGCGCGGCGTCTCGCCCACCGAAGCGGGTGAGCGCCTGCTGGCCAGCATCGGCCCGTACTATGCAGCCATCCAGGCCGAACTGGCGGCCATGAAAGAGCTGCGCGACAAACCCACAGGCACCTTCCGCATCAGCGCGCACGACCACGCGGCCAGCACCATCTTGTGGCCCAGGCTGTCGCCGCTGCTACCGCTCCACCCTGACCTGAACATCGAGATCAACATCAGCTACGGTCTTATCGACATCGTGACCGAGCGCTACGACGCCAGCGTGCGCAACGGCGACCAAGTGGCAAAAGACATGATCGCCGTGCGCATCGGTGCCGATTTGCGCATGGTCGTCGTCGGCTCCCCAAGCCACTTCGCCCACCGCAGCAAGCCGCTCAGCCCCAGCGACTTGCTGGCCCACAACTGCATCAACCTGCGCCTGCCCACCCATGGCGGCCTGTACGCCTGGGAATTCGCCAGGGATGGCCAGCAACAGCAGATCCAGGTGCGCGGCCAGATGATCTTCAACACCACGCCGCAAATGCTGGCGGCGGCCCTGGAAGGCCATGGTCTGGCCTACGTGCCGGAGGACGCCATCGCGCAGCACGTGGCCGACGGCCTTCTGCTCACCGTGTTGGAAGACTGGTGTCCCGCCATTCCTGGCTACCATTTGTACTACCCCAGCCGCAGGCTATCCTCGCCCGCGTTCCAGCTGGTGGTCGACACCTTGCGCTATCAGGCTTGATGTGCGGTTGATCTAGAATAAATCCAGCTGTCCAATACCCCCTCCCTTCGCCTTGTTTCCCAGCGGTGGCACCACCAGCGGCCGGCGGAATTGCGTGCTATCGAGCTGCTTGAAGCGGCCGCCCTTGCCGTGTAAGCCCAGGCGGTGCACGGCCTTTTCAAAACGCTGGCGTATCAGGTCGGCCCACACGCCTTCGCCCTGCATGCGCGTGCCAAAAGCACTGTCGTAATCCTTGCCGCCACGCATTTCTCGCACCCGGTTCATCACGCGCTGGGCCCGTTCTGGAAAATGCGCTTCCAGCCATTGCTGGAACAAGGGGCTCACTTCCCACGGCAGGCGCAGCACCACGTAATGGGCGTGGATGGCGCCCGCGTCGCGCACGGCTTCCAGTAGCTGCTCGATTTCCGGTTCCGTCACGAAAGGGATGATGGGCGCAATGCTCACGCCGACGGGTATGCCCGCGTCCGTCAAGGTGCGGATGGTGCGCAAACGCCGCGCCGGGGCGGCCGCACGGGGTTCCAGCGTGCGCGCGATGGCAGGGTCAAGCGTGGTGACGGTGACGGCCACGGCCGCCAGGCGTTTGGCCGCCATGGGCGCCAGCAAGTCGATGTCGCGCTCGATCAGCGACGATTTCGTGATCAAGGCCACCGGATGCCCGCATTCCTGCAACACTTCCAGCACGCGCCGCGTCAGCTGCCGTTCGCGCTCGCACGGTTGATAGGCATCCGTATTCACGCCCAACGCGATCGGTTCGGGCACATACGAGGCTTTGGCCAGTTCGCGCCGCAACAATTCGGGGGCGTTCACCTTGGCGTAAATGCGGCTTTCAAAGTCGAGACCGGGCGACAGGCCCAGATAACTGTGCGTGGGGCGGGCAAAGCAATAAATGCAACCATGTTCACAACCGCGGTATGGATTTAATGACACGTTGAACGGCAAATCGGGCGAGGCATTGCGCGTGAGGATGGTGCGCGCCTGCTCGTCGCTGACCTGCGTCTTCCAGGCGGCAGCGCCCTCTTCCCCGTCCGCCTCCTCCTGACCAGCCACACCCCAGCCGTCATCGAAGCCGGCCCGCGCATGCAGCTCGTAGCGGCCTTGCAAGTTCGACACGGCGCCGCGCCCCTTGAGGGCTTTCAGCGATTGCGGCGGCAGCATGGCTTGCCCGGCGAAGCTGTCATCGTGCTCTGGAATGATTGCTTTCATGAACGGCCCCCGTTAACTGTATATACGTACAGTATTCTATGCCGCTGTTCGGCCAAGATCAAGGGCTGTCGGGATGCTGCTCAAGCTTTTTCAGCGTGCGCCATGACATAACTCAAATGCTGTGCGACAAAACCGTCAAAGGCTGTCATCAAGGGAACGAAGCGGGACACGTCCTGCTCCAACTGCATCAGGGCATAGCAAGTCGCTTCCAGGGTCGAAAGCTGATCCGGCGCGTGCGCCTTGCGAATAAGGTAATGGGAAGCGGGCGTGTCGCGCAGTGGCAGGCGCGGCAGTTGTTGCAGCTGGGGATTGACGTACAGCATCTTGCGGCTCTTGCGCCAGGTGCCGTCCAGCACCACCAGCCGCAGTTGCGCTGGATCAAGCACTATGGCCGGGTCGAGCGCTGGCGGCGGCGCGATACCCAGCGAGCGGTCGCCCAGCGTATCGGGATACAGCAGCACATTGTGTTTGCCGGCCAGCAGTTCGGCCAGGGTGTCGGGTGGAAAATGCTCGCCCGTCAACATGCGGCTATTGGGCAGGCTCAGGTGCAGCAAGCGGGCGCTGCCCTTGGCGTTGTGCACTTCCAGCGGATGCTGCAGGATCAGCACTTCCACTGCGTGGGACAAGGGAGCGATCCAGTGGCAGATGCAACTAGCTGCCGCACGCAGGCAGACGACGCAGCGCGTGCGTTTGGCCGATGCCGCTTGATGGGCTATGTCCGCTGGCTTGGCAACGTCAGCTTGTCTAGTCGCTTTGATCGGCTTGGCAACGTCAGCTTGCCTAGTGGTTGCAGTTGGCTTGGCGAGTGCAGCCGTTTGGGCGGCTTCAGCGCGGGAGGAGTGATTGGTGCTGCGGGTAGTCATGGCAGGGCGCGTTCGCGGGGTTCGTCAAGCCGCGATTGTAGCGCCCACGCCATCTCAAGGAGAAACGATGGTTGAAAAGACCGCTTGAAACCACGGGGGCCGATGGATGACAGAGTTGCTTAAAATTCTTCCCACTCGTCGGCGCTTGACGCGACTGGTGCGCGTGGCTTGCTGGCGCGGGCCACATCCAACTTCGCCAGCTTCGCCGCCTTGGCGGGCGCCGAAGTAGCATGGGCCGTGCCATGGGCTGCGGCACGCGCAGTGCCAGGTGCAGCGGAAGCGGCCACGGCGCGCCGCGCGGCAGGTGTGGTCGATGTAGCAGTCTTGGCTGCCACCGAGTGTGCCACCGCCGCAGAAACGTATTGCTGTGTGGCATCGAGCTTGAACAAGCCCACCACGTCGGCCAGCTTGGCCGCTTGTTCCTGCATGGATTCCGCCGCTGCGGCCGCTTCTTCCACCAGCGCCGCGTTTTGCTGCGTCACCTGGTCCATCTGGCCGATGGCCTGGTTGACTTGCTCGATGCCAGCGCGCTGTTCGTCGCTGGCGTCCGTGATCTGGTTCATGATCTGCGTCACATGGCTGATGCTTTGCACGATTTCATCCATGGTGCGGCCCGCCTTGTCCACCAGTTGCGAACCGGCCTCGACCTTTTGCACGGAATCGTCGATCAAGCCCTTGATTTCCTTGGCCGCCTGGCTTGACCTCTGCGCCAGGTTGCGCACCTCGGAGGCCACCACGGCAAAGCCCCGGCCCTGCTCGCCGGCCCTGGCCGCTTCGACGGCGGCGTTCAGGGCCAGGATATTCGTCTGGAAGGCGATGGCGTCGATGACGCTGATGATGTCGACAATCTTGCGCGAAGAATCGTTGATCGAGCCCATGGTGCTGACCACTTCCGACACCACCACCCCGCCCTTGCTGGCGATGTGCGAGGCGTCGATGGCCAGCTGGTTGGCGCTGCGCGCATTGTCGGCATTGAGTTTGACGGTCGACGTCAGCTCTTCCATGGAGGAAGCCGTCTCTTCCAGCGAGCTGGCCTGCTGTTCCGTGCGTGACGACAAATCCAGGTTGCCTGCCGCAATCTCGCTCGACGCCGTGCTGATGGAATCGGTGCCGGCGCGCACTTGGCCGACGATACTGACCAGCTTGTCGTTCATGTTTTTCAGCGCGTGCATCAATTGCCCTGTCTCATCGCGGCTTTCCACCACGATATGGCTGGTCAGGTCGCCAGCAGAGACGGCTTCAGCCACTTCGACGGCACGCGTAATGGGGCGCGTGATCGAGCGCGTGATCCAGTAGGCGCAGGCGATGCCCAGCAAAATGGCCGCCACGCCCAGCGAAATGAGCAATAAACGGCCATTTTCGTAGCGCGAACGGATGTGCGCTGCCGTTTCATCGAGCAATCTGGCTTCCAGCATTTCCAGCTTCTTCAGCGACGCCAGGTAGATGTCGCGCTTGACGGCCATGTCGCCTTCGTACAGGCGCTTGCCCAGTTCCAGGTCGCCTGCATTCTTGGCCTTGAAGACGTTCTTGCGCACCTCGGTGTAGGCTTTGCGCGTGCTCAGCACGTCCTGGTAGAGCGCCTGCTCTTGCGCATTCAGCTGGCTCTTGCCGATATCATTCTGGATTTCCGTGGCGCGGGCGGACGAGACCGCCATTTCCTGCTCAAACTGTTTCTGGTGCCCAACGTCGCTGACCTTCCAGGCGGCCGCCGTGCGCGCCGCGTTCACCTCAATGACCTTGGTCCACTCGCCGATCAGGCGCTCATTGCGCACCTTGACGTTGACGAGGGCATCGGTTTCCTTGCTGGCGCTTTGCATCTGCACGATGCCGACCACGGTCAAGGAAGTCAGCAGGAGCAATACGGCGGCAAAACCGCCACCGAGACGCACGCCAATCTTGAGGTTTTTCATTGCAAGATTCCAATCTGAAAGAACACTGCACGGTTGCCGCCGGCCTGGCCTTGCTACCATTCACGATAGCAAGCACCGCCGCTCGGCAATCGCAAGTGGGACCGCAGGGTGTAGCCGTGTCCGGCTCCCAAGGCGCCGCTCACGCACTACTTTGGTGCTGATTGTGAGTGAATCAGAGTGGCATTGCAAGAAATAACATGCAGGAATACAACAACCAGAAGGCGCGATGCCGCCATGAACGGGCGGCATGCAAGCTGCATCAGTTTTGCTTCACATAGATCAATTTTGACGTATCGAAACCCAGTCCCCGGGCCTTGTCGACCAATTTCTGCTGTAATGCGGGGTCCATCGTGGGCGTACGCGACAGCAACCACAAGTAGGATTTGTCGGGTCCGCTGATCAGGGAATAGCTGTAAGCTTGCGGGTCCAGGTCGAAGATGATGTAGGAACCATAGAAGGGGCCAAAAAACGACACTTTCAGATAGCCCACGTCTTTCCTGTCGACGAAATACGCCTTGCCTTCGACTTCCTTCCAGACCGCATCCGCATCCTTGTAACCACGGTTGATCACTTTCAGGCCGCCATCCTGGCGCAGGCTGTAGTCGGCCGTCACCTGGCTCAGGCCACGTTCGAAGGAATGCTCGAGGCGCGCGATTTCGTACCACTTGCCCAAATATTTGCTGCTATCGAAATGGCTGACAGGTTCAATATTCTCGGGCCGGCCCACGCAGCCGGCCAGCAGTAGCGCGCACAGGAATAGCGTTTTTTTCATTATTTCTCCAGGGATAAAATCCTCACGGTACGGATGCCGGGCAGGCTGGCGCAGCGTGAAACCCAGTTGGCCCTGCCGGCTGGCCAGCTGCACCGTTTCGGGTATCGTTACGTTAGCATCGGCGCTCGCGCTCGATGCGCTGCCATACAGCTGCACGGGCTGGCAGCGAAAAACAGGCAGGGCGCGGCAGGTAAAAAGAGCCAGCCGGACATGCTGGCAGGGTAGCATAGAAGGCACAAACATCCTCACCCGTTCGCGCTGTCCGTGCCCAGCATCTCGTCGAGCTGCGCCAGCGTGCCCTGGTCCTTGACGACGGCGCGCAGCCACAAATGCAGGGGCAGCTCGCCCCAACTGGCGGCCTTGTCGGCCAGATAGGCGACGGGACTGTGCGGCTCCGTGCGGCGAAAGAAATCAGCCACCTGGCGCAGCTGGGCCAGCGCCTGCTGGCGCTGCACGATGGCGCCTCCTTGGCCGGCGCCCGAGGAAGAGACCGGCGGTGCGCCGGAAAAATCCCCGTCGGACGCCAGCGGTGCGATGAAGTGGATGGCGTTTTCCAGCGCTTCGCGAGCGGCGCGAAAACTCGGCCCGTCCGTGCCGAAGCGCGCATCGACGCTGCGTTCGAGCGCCAGCAGCGACTGCATGCAGTACTGCGCATCGGCCAGCAAAGCTTCGGAAAACTCGCGCGTGTTTTTCTGCCGCGCCGTCTCCATCTGCGCTAGGGTCGCCGCAGCATCCTGCTGCGGCTCGCCCCAGCCTTGCTCGGGCACGGCCGCTCTGAGCGCGCGCTGGCGCGCCGCGTCGAAATCCTGCAGCGAAAACTGGCCGTCGGCGCCGGCCGTCAGGGCAATCTCGCGCACCAGGTGCGGCGTACGTGACAAAAGCCAGAACAGGTTGCCGATGCGCTGTTCGTGGCCGCCCTCTTCGGCCAGCGGATACAAGCCATCCCAATAGCGCTCGCACAGGCCCGCCAGCAGCATGTAGCCGTCGCCCAGGCCACGAAAATGGCGCGTCTTGGCATGCGCCTCGGCCAGCCACACGGCCACGCGCATGTCCTTGCTGTGCGAGGCGATCAGCTGTTCGCAGCGCGTCGCCACGAACGGCCAATCCGCTTCCTTCAACGCCGTTACCCACTCGCCCTGGTCCAGGCTGGGGTCATCGTGCTGGCGCGCGCGCGCGATGGCGTCAAGCTCCTGGCTGAAGGTGATGTCGCCACCGCATGGGCTGACGGCGCTGACAGGGTGCAGCAACTGATCGAGATTGAACATGGCGTGCTCCGACGGTTGGCCTTACTTCACTGTGTACTTGAACTGCCCCAGCTTGCTGGCGCCGACGCGAATGGAGACGACCGGTTCGCCCTCGGCCATGCGCGCCAGCACCGCTTCGGCAATCGCCGGCAGCAAGCTGCCATTGAGGATCTGGTCGACATTGCGCGCGCCCGAATCGACCTCGGTGCAGCGCGCCAGCACAGCCTCGACCAGCGCTGCGTCGTGGCTGAACTGTGCCTGGTGGTTGCGCGCGATGCGCGCGCCGATGCGCGCCAGCTTCAGGGCGATGATCTCGGCCAGCACGGCATCGTTCAATGGGTAGAACGGCAGCACCTTCAGGCGCCCCAGCAAGGCCGGCTTGAAGTGCGCCACCAGTTGCGCACGCACCAGTTCTTCCAGCGCGCCCGGCGTGGGCAAGTCTTGCGTTGCCCGGTTCAGGCAGGCGGCCATCACGGCGCCCGAGCCCAGGTTCGAGGTGGCGATGATGATGGTATTGCGAAAATCGACTTCGCGTCCTTCGGCGTCATCGAGCACGCCCTTGTCGAACACCTGGAAGAACAGTTCGAGCACATCGGGGTGGGCTTTTTCCGCTTCGTCGAGCAGCACCACGCTGTAGGGCTGGCGCCGCACCGCTTCCGTCAGCACGCCGCCTTCGCCGTAGCCCACATAGCCGGGTGGCGAACCTTTCAGGCCGGCCACGCTGTGCGCTTCCTGGTACTCGCTCATGTTCAGGGTAATGAGTTTGCGCTCGCCGCCGTACAGCAGGTCGGCCAGCGCCAGCGCCGTTTCCGTCTTGCCCGTGCCGGATGGCCCGGTAAACAAAAACACGGCCTGCGGCTTGTTCGGCTCATCCAGGCTGGCGCGCGCCGTGCGCACGCGCTGCGCCACCGCGTCGATGACGTGGTCTTGCCCCAGCACCCGTTCGCGCAGCGCCGCGTCGAGGGTCAGCACCGTGCGAATCTCGTCCTTGAGCATCTTGCCCAGCGGGATACCGGTCCAGGCGGCGACGATGCCCGCCACCACTTGCGCATCGACTTCCAGCGGCGCCAGGGGCGACTCGCCCTGCAGCGCCGCCAGTTCTTCCTTCAGCGCCAGCAGGCGCGCCGCGCCGCCCTCGCCCGGACGCTCGCCGCGCAACTGCACGCGCAAACCGCCGATCTGCGCCACCAGCGCCTTTTCGCGCTCCCAGCGCTGCGCCAGCGCCGCAATCGCCGCCTGCCCGCCCACATGCTCGCGGCGCAGCTGCGCCAGCCGCGTGGCGCCAGCTTTATCGGGCACTTCGCCATCGGCCGCCTCACGCGCCAACGCGGCGATTTCCGCGCCGATGCGCTCGTGCTGGCGGTTGGCGTTTTCCAGCTGCGCCGGCGTGGCGCTCTGCCCCAGCGCCACCTTGGCGCAGGCCGTATCGAGCACGCTGATGGCCTTGTCGGGCAGCTGGCGCCCACTGACATACCGGTGCGACAGGCGCACCGCCTCGACGATGGCGGCGTCGCGCACGCGGATACCAAAATGGCGCTCCATCAGCGGCGCCATGGCGCGCAGCATGGCGCAGGCGATGTCTTCGCTGGGTTCTTCCACCTTCACCACCTGGAAACGCCGCGCCAAGGCCGCATCCTTCTCAAAGTATTTTTTGTATTCGCTCCAGGTGGTGGCGGCGATCGTGCGCAGGGCGCCGCGCGCCAGTGCCGGTTTGAGCAAATTGGCCGCATCGTTCTGCCCCGCCTGGCCACCGGCGCCGATCATGGTGTGCGCCTCGTCGATGAAGAGGATGACCGGGTGCGGGCTTTTCGCCACCTCGTCGATGACATTTTTCAAGCGGCTTTCGAACTCGCCCTTCACGCTGGCGCCGGCCTGCAGCAAGCCCATATCGAGCGTGTGGAGGTGCGCGCCCTGCAGCACCTGGGGCACGTCGCCGGTGGCGATGCGCAGGGCCAGCCCTTCCACCACGGCAGTCTTGCCCACGCCCGCCTCGCCCGTCAGGATCGGATTGTTCTGCCGGCGCCGCAGCAGGATGTCGACCGCCTGGCGTATCTCCGCTTCGCGCCCGATCACGGGATCGAGTTTGCCATCGCGCGCCAGTTGCGTCAGGTCAGTGGTGAACTGGTCTAGCGCGGGAGTCCTGCTGGCCAGCGTGGCGACAGGATCGTCAGGTGTTTCGGAACGTTGCGGCATGGCCGAACTTTCCTCGTCGGAGCCGGCCGTCAGTCTGTCCGGATGGTGCTTCAATTGTTCCACGCTGAAGCGGGCAAACAGCTTCGAGCCGCGGTACGCGAGCTGCGACAGTTCCGGCTCCGTCAGCAACGCCAGCAGCAAATCCCGACTGCGGATCGAGCCGGGCTCGGCCGTGCCCAGCGAGGCGATCAGCCAGGCGTGTTCGAACAGCAGCGGCACATGGGGAGAAAACACGGGCGTGCGCGCGCTGCCCGTCTTGAAGCTGCCGATCTCGCGGCGCAAGTCTGCCTCCAGCGCGGACAGGCTGATTTCGCTGCGCCGCGCGATGGTGACGAAATCGCTGCGTTCCTGCTCCAGCAGGGCCAGGAACAGGTGTTCGATATCGACTTCGTACTGGCCCAGTCCCACGCAGATACCAGCGGCGCGCGTGGCGGCCGTGCGCGCCGTGTCATTCAGCTTGGCGATCAGGGTTTTCAGCTTATTACTCATACGGCGGCTCCCTTGCGGTTGATCGAGTAGCGCAGCGACGACGGCTGCAGCACGGCATCGAAATTGACCGTCTCGCCGCCGGCTGTCACGGCCAGGGTGCCGCTGATGACGAAACCGACCCGGTTGATGGCGCCCGCTTCGCGTTCCAGGCGCGCACGCACATTGCGCAAACGCGGCTCGTGGCGCTCGATGGCCGCGGTCAAAGCGGCGCAGATGCGTGCGCGGTCATCGCTGCTGGACAAACACATGCCGGCAAAATCAATCAGGCCGTAGTTGACGATCGAGGCGGCGCATTCGGGGTAGGCGTCAAGCGCGCCAGGCGGCAAGGCCACGCGCGTGTTGAGCAATTCCTCCAGGTCGCGCGCCACCGCATCCTTGAGCTGATCGAGCGACAGGCGCGCCACCACGCCACCGGCGGCCCCACTGGAATCGCCCATCAGGCGGTCGAACAAGCCAGGTACATAACTGTCCATGCGCACTCCTGAAAAGTCGGCGCGGCACGCGCCGGCATCACCGCCGCGTGCCGCGCACGATGGATCAAGCCACGCGGTTCGCGGCCAGGTCCCAGCCGCCCGAGGTATTGCCACCGGCGCCGCCCGTCACTTTTTGCTGCGTGTATTTCCACTTCACTTTCGAGAACTTGAAGCCGACATGTTCGCCCAAAATATCGCCCTCTGCCACATTGGGCGTGACAGCGCCGATCAGCACATTTTCGATCTCGATTTCAAAGTACTTGACGCGCTCGCCCTGGCCATCGGCACGCATGAATTCAAAGCGCGCCTTGGGGATGGTCTTGCCGGCCGAGCAAGTCTGCAGCAACACCGGCGAGGCCAGGTCGGCCAGCTTGGAGATGACGATGTCCTTGTGCTCGCAGCGTTCGGCCGTGTGGCCGCCACCGGTCGAGGCGGTGGCGGACTTCGGCTGCTCGACGCTCCAGCTGACCGATTTGCACTCGATCCACTCCTTGTGCTTGTCATCGGTGGACTCGCCCTTGATGCCGTCTATCTGCAGATATACATCGATTGCCATGGTGTGCTCCTGTGGTTGAAAGATGATCCGATGGATCAGGAATTGGTCGACTTCGGCAACTCCGCGACCAGTCGGAGTGAAACGGATAATTCATCGAGCTGAAAGTGCGGCCGCAAAAACGACACGGCGCGGTACACGCCGGAGCGGCCCGGCACTTCATGCACTTGCACCGATGCTTCGCGCAAGGGGAACTGCGCCTTTTGCTCCTGGCTGGCGTTATCGTCGAGCAGCACGTACTGCATCAGCCAGCGGTTCAGGAAATCCTCCACGTTGGAGGCGGCGGCAAAGCTGCCGATCTTGTCGCGCATCATGGCCTTCATGTAGTGGGCGATGCGCGAGACGGCGAAAATGTACTGCAGCTGCGACGACAGTACCGCATTCGCATTGGCCGCGTCGCTGCCATACTTGCGGCTTTTCTGCGCCGACTGGGCGCCGAAGAAAGCGGCATACGCCGTGTTCTTGCAGTGCACCAGCGAGATGAAACCCAGGTCGCTTAATTCCTTTTCGCGGCGGTCGGTGATCGCCACTTCGGCCGGGCATTTCAGGGCCACGTCGCCTTCGTCCGTCTTGAAGGTATGCGTGGGCAGATCGTCCACCAGGCCGCCGCCTTCCACGCCGCGGATGGCGGCGCACCAGCCATAGTCGGCGAAGGCGCGCGTCAGCTTGCTGCCAAACGCATAGGCGGCGTTGCACCACAGGTATTTATGGTGGTCGCTGCCATCGACTTCCTCGACAAAATTGAATCCCTCCACGGTGGTGCCGTCGACGGGGTTGAATGGCAGCCGGCCCAGGAAGCGCGGCAAGGTCAAGCCCACGTAGCGCGCATCTTCTGATTCGCGGAAGGCTTTCCATTTCGCGTATTCGATGGTGTCGAAGACTTTCGCCAGGTCGCGTGGCTTGCCCAGGTCGCCGTAGCTTTCCAGGCCAAACAGTTCCGGCGCCGCCGAGGCGATGAACGGCGCGTGCGCGGCGGCCGCGATATGCGACATCTGCTCGACAAAGTACATGTCTTCGGGCTGGCGCGAGATGGCGTAGTCGCCCAACAGCGCTGCGTACGGCGCGCCGCCGAAGGTGCCGAATTCCTCTTCGTAGACCTTCTTGAATATGCTGCTCTGGTCGAACTCCAGCGCCGCCTGGAAATCCTTCACCAACTCGCGCTTGGTGGCGTTGAACATGCGGATCTGCAGGCGCGCCCCCGTATCGGAATTGCCCACCAGGTAGCGCAGCCCGGTCCAGCTTTGCTCTAACTGCTGGAACGGCGCCGCGTGCATGATTTCGCTGAGCTGGGCGGAAATCAGGCGGTCGATTTCAGCCACGCGCGCGTCCAGGGTGGCCGACAGGCTGTGCGACATCAGCACCGTGCCATCGAGCACCTGCGCCACCAGTTCCGAGATCAGGTCGCGGGCGCGCGCATGTTCGGCGCCGGACTTGGCGACACGGCTTTGTTCGACGATCTGGTCGAGCAAGTCCGTCGCCGGGGCTGGCGCGCTGGCTGCCGGTAATGCATTGACTTCTGCCTGGGCGTTCATCTCAATCCTCCTGCACTGGGAACTGCGGTTTCAGGGTGGCCAGGCTGCCGGTGTTGTTCAACACGTCCGTCAGCAAGTCTTCCAGCTTGTCATTGCCCGCCAGCTTGTTGCGCAAATCGGCCAGCTTGGTGCGCGCTTCGAGCAGCTTGCGCAAGGGCTCGACCTGGCGCACCACCGACTCCGGACGGAAGTCGTCCATCGAGCGGAAATGCAGATCGACGGCGAAGGTGCCGGCCGCCTCGCTGATGCGGTTCTGCACGGCGAAGCGCGCCACCGGCTCCACGCCGGCCAGCACTTCGTCGAAATTATGGCCGTCGACGGCGACGAACTTGCGGTCCTTTAGGCGCTTTTTCTCGCTATCGGGATTACCGCCAAAGTCACCCAGCACGCCCACCACGAAGGGCAGCTCCTTGTTTTCAATCGCGTCGCCGATTTCGACGTCGTAGGTCATCTGCACGCGCGGTGCGCGTACTTTTTGCAGGCGTTTCTGCACACTGTCGGACTTGGGCATGTCGATTCCTTTGCAAAGTGGGAGAAGCGGCGCCGGTTTATTTCAAGCCGCTGAACGGGTCGGCCGTGCTGCCTTGCGCGCCTTTCGCCGCCGCAGCTGGCGCGCCGGAGCCGGCCGCGCGTTTTCCTGCCGCCACCGGGCGCCTGGCCGGTGGCACCAGCACTTCCTCGCCGATGCTCAAGCGCAGCAGCTTGGCCAGCTCTTGCGCCTCCGAACGCAGCGAACCATTCAGATTGTTTTGCCGCGACAAATCGGCCAGGGCCTTGCCCGACAAACGCAAGCCGCTGACGGCGACGATGCTGTTGGCGACCTTGTCGTCGGGAGCGCGTTCGAGCGCTTCGAGCGCATGGCCGATGGCGTCGCCGTACTGGCCGCGGTCAAACTTCATCTGCGCCATCTGCAGCCACGGCGCCTTGTCGGTCGGGTAGCTGGCACCGCCACCTTTGAGCAAGGCTATGGCACGTTCATACTGGCCGGCCCGCGCAGCGGCATCGGCGTCGCTCATGACTTGCGCCAGGGTCGGCGCGGCAGGATTTTTGGGCGCCGGCTGTTCCGGCGTGGCGCAGGCGGCCAGCAGCAAGGCGCTGGCAAGGCAGGCAATACGAGACAAGCGTGTGGCTGATTTCATCGGGGTATTCCTTCACGTGGAGGACGCTACCGCTGGGAACGATGGGCGGCGCCTTGGTGGAGGCCATTATTGATCGCCAATTTTGTTGCCAGATTGAGATTAATCAGCAAAGAAGAAGTTCCACTCAACAACGCAATACATCCGCCTGACACCTGATCTGGCACAGCAATGACGACGATCGCAGATCAGTCTTTGCGCCAACGCAAGTAGCGTCATGGCGCATGCGATTAAATGACTGCAGCACTTTCTTTCCACGCATTACTTTTGCGAAGGCTGGCCAGCCATGCCATTTCCCTGCATGCCATTCCCCTTTCCCTTTCCCTATTCACTGCGCCTGCTGTCCTGCGCCACCGTGCTGCTGCCGCTGGCCGGCTGCGCGGGCGGCGCCATCGGCACCTTCGCCAACGCGGCGCTGCAAATGGCGGGCGTGGCCAGGCCGCCTTTGGCACTGCCCGACGCGCAACAGCCGCCGTACGCGGTGAGCATCCGCCTGCACGCGGCACAGCGCCTCAATACCGATGCCGAAGGCCGGCCGCTGGCGCTGGTGGCGCGTATCTACAAGCTGCGCCAGAGCACCGCCTTCGAGCAGGCGCCGTACGACAGCTTCCTCGACGCGCACAAGGAAAAAGCCGCACTAGGCGCCGACTTGATGGAAGTGAAGGAAGTGCTGCTGGTGCCCGGCCAGCGCTACGAGGTGCAGGAAAAGGTTAGCAAGGAAGCATATTTCATCGGCGTGGTAGCCCTGTTCCGCGCCCCTGCGGCGCAGCGCTGGCGCGCAACCTTTGCCGCCGCCGATGTGCAGCGCGGCGGCATTACCGTCGGCCTGCATGCCTGCGCCCTGAGCGTGGGCGGTGGCGCGGACGGCGCCATGGCGTCGCTGTCGGCCCTGCGCTGCCAGTAACGCTCATTCATCGACACGCCACTCACACCAGGAGAAACGACATGGGCATGGCAACGAAAGTCTTGTGGGGCGAAGGCCTGTTCCTGCGGCCGCAGCATTTCCAGCGCCAGGATCAGTATCACGAAATGCGCCTGCATCATACGGCCAGCGCGCTGCACCCGTATCTGTGGGGCGTGGCGCACATGGAGTGGGACCTGGCAGCACTGAAGAGCGGCACCTTGCGCCTGCAGGCGCTGTCGGCGATCTTTCGTGATGGCGAAATATTCGACGCGGCGGGCGACGGCGCGCCGGGCGGCGACGCCCTGCCCCCGCCGGTGGACCTGGCAGCGCTGCCGCCCGCCTTGCAGGAAGTGACGTATTACGCGGCCCTGCCGGTGCTCAACTGCGAAGGCATGAACTACACGGTGCACGGCAAGCCAGAAAGCACGGTGGGTAGCACGCCGCCCACCACCCGCTATGTGCATGCCATGCGCGCCACGCCCGACCTGTTTACGGAATCAAGCGTGGCCGACGTGGCCTACCTGAAAAAAACCCTGCGCCTGATTCCCGACAGCGAGGCGCGCGGCTCCTACGACTGCCTGCCGCTGATCGCGCTGCGGCGCACGGTATCGGGCGGTTACGAACCCGTGCCATCGTTCATGGCGCCCAGCCTGGCGATTGCCGGCGCGCCGCGCCTGCAAGGCATGCTGGAACACCTGCTCGATGCGCTGCAGGCCAAGGTCGCCGCGCTGCATGGCCACCACCGTGAACCGAGCCGCAACGTGATCGAATTTCGCTCCGGCGACGTGTCCTCGTTCTGGCTGCTGCACACGGTCAGCACGGCGGCGGCCGCGCTAATGCATTATGTGCGCCACCCTGCCCTGCATCCGGAGCGCCTGTACGAAGCGCTGCTGGGGCTGGCGGGCGGCTTGCTCAGCTACTCCAGGCACTACACCCTGGCCAGCCTGCCCGCCTACGACCACGCCCAGCCGGGCGCCTGTTTTGACGCCATCGACGCAATCATCCGCGAACTGCTCGATACCGTCATCTCCTCCAAATATTTTTCCATCGCCCTGGCCGAGGACAAGCCGTCCTACTACCTGGGCAAGCTCGATTCGGGCAAGATCGACCAGCACACCACCTTGTACCTGGCCATCCGCGCCGCCATGCCCGCCATCGAGCTGGTGGACGTCGTGCCGCTGCGCGTCAAGGTCGGCGCGCCAGACGACGTGGAAAAATGCGTGCTGTCGGCCATGCC
Source organism: Janthinobacterium woesei (assembly GCF_051380875.1). Lineage (NCBI taxonomy): Bacteria > Pseudomonadati > Pseudomonadota > Betaproteobacteria > Burkholderiales > Oxalobacteraceae > Janthinobacterium > Janthinobacterium woesei. The sequence continues at coordinate 100,030 of NZ_JBNYXW010000020.1, read as the reverse complement.
CGGCGTGAAACTGTCGCACGCGCCACAAGTGCCGGCCGCCATTCCCGTGCGGCCCGACACCTATTATTTTGCGCTCGACAACCGCGGCGTGCTGTATGCGCAAATGCTCAAGGCGCAGTCGATTTCCGTGTATGTGCCAGCCGGCATACGCGACCTGCAACTTGAACTGATCGCGATGACAGCATGAGCCAGCTCATCGAACGGCGCGCGGCGCCCTCCCTCCTGGGGCCACGCGGCCCCTCTCCTGCCTATGCCGCCGGCACGGCCAATCGCCATACCGGCAACGCCCTGTTTGAGCTGATGCACGAAGGTTTTTACATGCTGTTCATGCTGAAGAACGGCTCGGCACCCGGCGACGAACAGGGCTTCATGGAGCGCATCACGGCCTTCCTCGGCGACTTCGAACGCGAAGCGAAGAAGATCCGCGCCGATGGCGACGATATCGAAGCGGCCAAATATGCATTTTGCGCGGCCGTCGATGAAATCATCCTGGCCTCGCCGTTCGCCCTGCGCACGCAGTGGGAACGGCGCCCGCTGCAGCTGCTGATCTTTGGCGACCAGCTGGCCGGTGAACATTTTTTCGACCGCCTCGACGCGCTGCGCGGCAAGGGCGCCATGCGCGTGCAGGCGCTGCAAGTGTTCCACATGTGTTTATTGCTCGGCTTCCAGGGTAAATATGCGATCGACGGCGGCGAAAAGCTCAGCTATCTGAGTGGCCGCCTGGGCGACGAGATCGCCCACATCAAGGGCAAGAGCCGGGGTTTCGCGCCGCGCGCTGAACGACCCGACCAGGTAGTCAACAAGCGCCGCAGCGATGTGCCGCTGTGGGTCTTGTCGAGCTTTTTCGCCCTGCTGGCCATCTGCGCCTATCTGGGCCTGAAAACGCATCTGACGCGCGGCACGCAGATCACCTTGGCGGCGTATGCCGACCTGGTCAAGCTGGCGCCACGCCCTGCGCACCTGAGCATCACGTTACCGTGAAGTGCGCCTGACTACTGCGCGTTGATCATTGTGCAATTCTGAACTCGATGCGCCGGTTGCGCGCCCGCCCATCGGCCGTGGCGTTGCTGGCCACGGGACGGTCCGGGCCCTGGCCCGACGTCAGCACCGCCTCGGCCTTGATACCTTGCATGCTGAAATAGCTGCGCACGGCGTCGGCGCGCGCCTGGCTCAGGGCCACGTTGCTGGCGCGCAGGCCCGTATTGTCCGTGTGGCCGATCACTTCCACCTTGCGCTCCTTGAGCTTTTGCATGACGGCCGCCATTTCGCCCAAGATGGCCATGCCGGCCGGCGTGATGCTCGCCTTGCCGCTGTCGAATTCGATGATGCGCTTGTCGAGCGCCGCATCGAGCATGCCCTGTTCGGCCTCGGCCGCCTTGACGCGCAAGCCATTGTTGACGATATACGTGGGATTGAGGCTGGTGGCGATGTCGCTGGCGATCTGCTGGCGCTGCGCTTCATTCGCCACTTCGCCGCGCACGCTGACGTTGTTGCCGTCGATGCTGATCTGTCCGCGTGAAATGAGCTTCAGGTTCGGCACGATCAGTTTCTGCACATAGGCGTTCCAGTTGGCTGGCACGGCCACGTTACCGACGGCGATCTGGTCGACCACGCGCTCGGCGCCATACAACTCGCGCAAACGGGCCAGCACGGCCGCCTTGCCCGCTTCATCGGCCAGGGTGCCGGTGACGAGGATCTGCCCCGGCAAGGGCGTGGCGGGTGCTTGCGCCTGCGCCTGGGCGCGGCAAGGGGCGCCAGCAAGCAGCAGCAAGAGGAAGAAAACGGGTGGTTTCATCGCAATCCTTCAGGCAAAAGTATCGGCAAACATGGCGCAGGCCGAACGCAGCGAGAGCTGCTCTTGCTGCAGGCAGGCGGACAACCGGCGCAGCGCAGGGTCTTGCCCCAGCTGCTCCTCGACCCAGTCCAGCTGGTCGAACACGACCAGCCGTTCGCTGCCCGCCCGCGGCTCGATCAGGGCGCGCAAGCCATGCGGATCGGCGCCGCAAAAGCCGATCACCAGCACCGGTGCTGCATCAAGATGGGCGAAGAACAGCGCCAGTTCGAAATCGGCCTGGCGCAAGAATGGCGTGACCAGGTGCAGCCAGAAACTGGCCACCAGCGCGCGCTCTTGCGCCTCTTGCGGCAATGGCAGCACCAGGCTTTTTTCCAGGCGCGGCCGGCCACTCTGGCGCACTGGCCGCAGCAGCAAGCCGAGCCCCAGCAACAGTTCGCGCAGCGTCACGGAAAACGTAGGCGTGGCCAGCATGGCTTGCAGGCTGTGCACCGTCTGCGTCTGCAGGAAGGCGAACAATTGCGCCGCATGGCAGGCGGCGGCCGTATCGATTTCCACCACATTGCCGGCCAGTGCCAGCAGCGCCGGCCCCGGTTCGGCACTGGCCACGATGCCTTGCGACAGCTGCTCCACGCGCTGCCACAGCGGCGCCAGCACCAGCGGGCTGCAGGCGACAAAGGCGTCGGCGTCATCGACTTCCAGCGCGCCCATGGCCATGAAGGGAAAGCGCCGCTGCGACTGGTCGCTGCTCGCCTGCAAGCGCCCGGCGATGGCGCGCCGGCTGCGCGTGCCGACGAAGGCAAAGCGCAGCGGCGGCAAGGCATCATAATTGAGTTTCCAGCGCGGCTCCGCCGTCAGGGCGTTCATGGCCTGCGCCAGCCAGTCGTCGAGCAGTTGCACCAGCGCGTGGTTGTCGCACGCCTTGATAAAGTCGCCACGCGCGGGGATTTTGCCAAAGTAGCCCAGGCGCACCTGTTGCGGCGCGCGCTTCACGGCGTCACCTCGGCCACGGCATCTGCCACGCCCGCGACGCTTGCCGGTTTGGCAGCTGCTGCGCCGGCGATGGTCTCGGGCAGCTTCATGCCGCGAAAGCCCTGTTCCAGCACGGCCGCAGTCCCGCCCGCGCCCGCGCCCGTCGTCTCGGCGCTGCTGGTGATTTTCAGGTCCAGCGCCACGCTGATGTCGCCGCGCGTCCAGCGCAATTCGAACACGCCGCCATCCTTGCGTTTTTTTGTCGCCGCATCGATCATGCGCTTCAGGCCAAACTGGCCCGGTTCGTTGAACAGTTCCAGCGTGCGCCCGTCGAAGGTGACGGCCGTTATGCGTGCACCCTGCATGCCAGATGCGCCCTGCGGGCCAGGATGCAGCATATTCGTCCACTGCGCCGGCGTATTGCGGTAGCGTAGCTGCTGGCCGTCGATCTCCACCGTGTATTCCTGCGTGCCCGGTGCCGGCGACGGCTGGATTTGAAAGACGGTCTGCGCCGCCGTCGACGTGGCCGCCACGCCGCCCGCACCCAGCGGCGCGATCCAGCCAGGAAAGCGCGCCACTACCTGCGGCGACAGGCTGATGCCCATGTCGGCCCAGGTGCGCGGCGCCAGCACATCGCCGCGCCGCACCACCAGGGGGCCCATGGAGGTGGTGACAAATTTCGCCACCAGCCCTTCCGGCCCGAAGAACTGGCCGATCTCCAGATTGCTCGCCTCGATGCGCGCCGCAGGCGCAAACGGATATTTATTCGCCAGCGACTTCTGGAACGGCTCATACACTTGCGCCGCCCAGGTCTTGTTGATCTCCAGTTCGGCCGGCGCGACGATGACGGCGAAGGTCTGCATCAATGGCCGCACGAGGATGGGGCGTATGGCCTGCTTTTGCGCGTCGCTCATCCCCGTGAGCATCTGTTCATCGACCAGTTTTAGGGCGTCGGCCAGTTCGGAGCCGCTGCCTTCCAGGGTCTGCTGCATGAACTGGCGCGCGCCGGGGCCAGCGTCGCCCTGGTTCTTCAGCTGGTTCAATCGGCTGCGCAGTTTTGACAGCGCTTCCAGGTAGGCGCGCATCAGCGATGCCCCCTTGTCCTTGGCGGCCACCAGCTTGCCCACGCCGGCAAATTCGCGGCCCACGGGCCCCATCGATTTATCCAGGCGGGCCGGATCGATCTGCGCGTTCAGGCCGGGATTGGCCGTCAGTTGCGACGGCGCGCGGCGCAGCAGCGTCTCCTTGAACCAGGCGATGATGCCCCGCTCGGCCTTGCGCAATTGCGCATTTTGCAGCGCCGGATTGTCCCACGAGGTTTCCTGGTAGATGCTCGTCAGCAGCTTGGCGATGGGCGACGCTTGCGGGTCGCCCAGGCGGTTCATGGCTTGCACGGCGCCGTCAAAGCCTTTCAGGTCGGCGATGGCCACGCCCTGCACGAACTTCTGCCATTCGCGCGCATAGTCGGCCTTGTACATGGCCACCAGGTTTTTCTCGATCTGTTCCGGGCTGCCTTCGAGTGTCAGGTCGTCGGTGGACGCGCTTTTCAGGACCCAGTCGGCGCTTTGCAGTTCGCCGTTGGCGGCCTCGCGAAACGCCCCTTCAACGAACGTTTCCCAGGCCTGGCGGGTGTAGGCGCCGGACACCGCATGACTGCCGGCCAGCAGCGCCTGGTCCTGTTCTCCGACGATGCGCGCCACCGTCACGCCGGCAAAACGCGTCGCCGCGCGCGCCTTGATGTCGGCGTACACGCGCTCGCGCGCCGGCATGCCGCGCACCACGCGGCGCAGATTTTCGCGCGCCTGATCGACCAGCGCCAGCTTCTGTTCGATGCGCGGCCACGATGGATCGGCCACCTGCGCCAGATAAAACGTCAGCAGCCGCTCGGCGCTGCGTATCATCTGCTCGCGCGGCATGGCGCCCCGGTTGCCCTCCAGCCAGCCGCGCCAGAAGCGCGTCATCTGGTCATTCAAATGGCTGCTCTCCGCATGCGTTTTATCGGCCAGCATCAGATAGGTTTTCAGCGCGTTATAGGCGTCTTCCACATTCGTCGGCGACGCGGCCTGGTACTGAAAGGTGCGCAGAGCGACGGGAGATACGGCGGGCGATGCGGCTGGAACGGCGGCCGGCGTCTGCGGCGTGCGCGCCGTCGGCTGCAACTGATCGGCGCTGGCGTTCATTTCCGCCAGCAAGCCTTCCAGCGCAGCCACCACGGGGTCGAGCATGACGTGGCGCGCGCCGGCGAAATATTCTTCGCGCAGCTTGCGTTCGAGCAACTCTCCCTGATACAGGCCCATGCGCAAGGACCACGGCCGTTGCGTGCGGTACGCTTCGAGCTGCTCGATGCGGTCCTGCAATATCTCCAGCGCTTCGAGGCGCGATTGCAGGTCCAGGCGCTGCTCCTGCAGGCGCACCACCTTGTTTAGATCGGCCTCGACATTGGCCACCAGTTGCCGGTTGCCCAGGTACGACCAGCTCCAGCCGCCCAGGCAGGCGCCCAGGGTCACGGTGGCCGTCAGGAACACGGCATACTTGAAACGCGTCTTGGCACGGCTGGCATAGTTGGCCACCAGGTGCTTGTCAGCAAAAATTACCTTGCGAAACAGATCGAGCAGGAAATAGCCATGCTGGCGCGCACCCGCGGGCAGCAAGGCCGGCGCTGGCGCGAAGGCCAGGTCGAAGCGGCGCGCCACCTGCTGCGAGGAAGCGCTCACGGGTACGCCTTCCTGCAGCGCGCTGGTCAGGTAAAAGCCGCGGAACACAGGCTGGAACTGGAACGGATTTTCTTCGAACAGAGTGGCGATGAAGGCGCGCAAGGCGGGCTTCATGGCGGCGAACTCGAGCGGAAAAGTAAATACGCCGGGCGCCATCGTCGTGCGTTGCCGGTGCGCCATGTTGGCCAGGCTCAGTTCCGTCAAGCCATCGTGCAATTCGTCGAAACTCTGGTCGAAAAAATTCAGCAGCTGCGCCGTGGGCAGCTTGCGCTGATACGCCATGGTGGCGCCCCAGACGCGCTCGCGTTCGCTGCGTTCGGCTTCCCCGAAAAACTCCGTGAAGCCGGCGATCAGGTCGGCCTTGGTAAATATGATGTACAGGGGCGCGAACACTTCCAGGCGCTCGATGACGTCCTGCACGCGCTTGCGCAGGCTGCGCGCCAGTTGCATGCCGACATCGGGGTCGCCGCCCAGTTCGGCAATGCTGACGGCGATGAGGATGCCGTTGATGGGCGCCTTGCGCCGGTATTTTTTCAGCAGGTCGAGAAAGCCGAACCATTCGCCGCGGTGCTCGTCGACGACGCAATAGCGTCCCGCCGTGTCGAGCACGATGCCATCCGTGGTGAAGAACCAGTCGCAGTTGCGCGTGCCGCCCACGCCTTGCACGACCTTGCCATCGGCGAAAGGAAATTGCAGGCCCGAGTGCACGATGGCGCTACTCTTGCCGGCGGCCGGATTGCCGATGATCATGTACCACGGCAATTCATACAGGGCGGCGGCGCCCGACTTGAGACCCAGCTTGGAACTCTTGATCGTGTCGATGGCTTCCAGCATGCCCGTGCGCACGGCGTCGAGTTCGCCATGCTGCGGATGTGATGCCGTCGATGCCGAGGCTGCCTGAGCAGCGGCGATCTCGGCCTGGTTGAGGATGGCCTGGCCCAGCGCCAGCGCATCGCGCCGCGCGCGGCGCCGGCGCCACAGCCACACGCCCAGCCAGATCATCAAGGCCAGCAGCAGCAAGGCCAGCGCCCAGATCAGCGCCACTTCCAGCACCTCGGCGCCCAGGTAAAGAAACACGGCCAGCGCCACGAAACCGAGGATGCTCAGATTGCCGCTGTCGGTCAGGAAATGCCAGATTCGTCGCAGCATGATGAGCCCAGGGTGAGGTCGCAAAGCAGGAATGGCGCCGCCGCAAAGCAAGGCGGACGCAGCCCATCCTGACAGCAATGCAGCGAGACTTTGTTGATAAATGACAAGTTCCAGTGGGCCGTCCCAGGCGCGCGGCGCCTCGCCGTTGACGCTGCGCAAGCATCAGCTCGCCAGTGAATCAGCCACGCGCTGACGGCGCTAGAATGGCTGGCGCGCCCTGTTGTGACTGCTTACTTGCCCAGGACGCGCGGTTGTGGCAATTCCGTATGGCCGAAATCCATCATGCTCCAGCGCCCGCCCCAGCGCAGGCCCACCGATTCGGCCGTCACGCCATATAAACGGTAGCCGCGCATGGCCCAGGCATTTTTTTCAGAAATGATGAGCTTTCCTTCATGCATGAATGCGCAATCGGCCGCCAGGCCGTACTGGTGATAGCTTTGAAACGCCTTGGCATTCGTCACGTTCGGACCGGCCGCCGCCAGCTGGTTCTGGCGCCCCGGACTGCGGTAACCCTCCAGCAAGACCATCTCATAGCCATGCACGTCTTTCATGATTTTAAAGACCAGTAGCAGCCGTTGCGCGTAGTCATGCTCGAGCAATTGCCAGTTACGGCTGGCGCCGCCCAGCAGCGGTCGCAGCTGCGTCACCTCCGCCGTGGAAAACAGCAGCGGCGGCAGGGTCGGCGGCGGCACCAGTTGCTCGCCCTTGAGCAAGTCGCTGACCTGGTCATTGATGACATGTTGCCGGTCAGCATAGCCGCGCAGGGCGATGCGGTCGCTCGACAGCCAGGCCAGCAGTGGCGGCACGAGGATCAGCACACTGCCCGCCAGCGACAGCCAGCGGTGTTGCAACAGCTGGTGCCAGGCACGCGCCATGCCGGAACCCGTGTGCAGCTGCAGGCGCTGCCATTGCGCGCCACCGCCACGGTTCAGGCGCTGGGCGCGCCGCTGCACGCGCCAGCCCAGGTTGACCATGGCGTGCAGCAGCAGCGCGCGGCCGCCGGGAAACAGCAGCAGCCAGCAAGCGAAACAGGCGAGCAGGAAATACATCAGGACCAGGGCGACGAACATGGGGCGCTCCGTGACAGGGATCAGCGAGGGGCCGGACAGCAATTGCTCGGCAGTATCGCTAGATCGTATGCGCCCACGCGCCGCAGGCACGCGGTTTACATCAAGTTCGATCCAGTTCGGAGGTGATATTTTGTCTTTACTGAAAACCGGGGATGGCCATCCGCGCGGCCCGAACCTGCTGAGCCTGGCCAATGTGGCCGCCAGCGAGGCCGACGGCAACCGCATCCTGTCCCAGCTCGAACATGGCGCAATACCGGCCGCTGCCCCGGTAGTTGCGCGCTGGCGCCCCACCTTGCCGCGCGCTGCAATGGCGGCCGCGGCCGTGGGCGCAGCGGCGCTCATCGTGGCAGTGCTCGTTTATGCGCCCGAATCGGCCCCGCCTCTCAAAACAAACGGGGCAGCCACGCCGCATGCCGCCGCCGTGACTGCCGTGACCGCCGTGCCCAGCATCTCGCCGCAGCAGCTCCCCACGGCGGCCACCATCATCAATGAGGCCGCGCCGCCAGCCGTGCCGGCCCTGGCCACCACAATGCCCGCGCCGCGCAAGACGCCGCCCGGGCGCCAGGCCACCGTCCGCCGGCCAGCACCCAGGCCGGCGACAACGGCGCCAGGCGACAGCGATGTCGCCTTGTTGACGGCCATGGTGGCGCATGCGCATCGGCAAGAAGGCACGGCGGCGCCGGTGCGCGACGTGGTGCTGCGCAAGGAAGAGGAGGAAACAGCGAGTCTGTTGCAGCGCTGCAAGCAACTAGGCCTGATCGAAGGCATGCTGTGCCGCTCGCGCATCTGCTCAGGCCGCTGGGACAGCGATTCCGCCTGCCATTGAGCGGCGCGGTTTAGCACGCTTTAGCGCGGGTCGTCAGCACCAGTTGCTCCAGGTGGATGCGCATCCTGTCCCCGGTGATGGGGCGCATCCATGCGTCCCCGTAAAAAACCTTCCATCAGCGCCAGCAGCGCTTGCGGCTGCTCCTGGTGCGGCGTGTGGCCACACTGCTCGACCATGGCCGGCATGGCGTTCAGCGCCTGCGCCACGATGGTGTCGACCTGGGCCGCACTGCCGTACTGGTCTTGCGTGCCCTGCACCACCAGCGCCGGACATTCGATGGAAGGCAGCAAGTATTCGATGTTCCAGAACTGGAAGCCATAGCTGAGCCAAGTGTCGGACCAGGCCTTGAAGATGTTCCCGGTTTTTTCGCCATGGTACTTCGCCAGTGCACCCAGCTTGCCCGCGCCAAACGCCGCGTCCGCCGTACGGATGCCATCGAGTGTCATGCTTTCCACGAACACGTGCGCTGCTTCCGTGATGATGCCGCGCAAGCGCGGTGCTTGCTGCGCCGCATAAATCAGGGCGATGCTGCCGCCATCGGAGTGGCCGACGAGAAAATGATCCTGCCCCGGTATCAAGCTGGCAAGTACTTGCGGCAGCTCGCACAGTGCGTAGTCATGCAGATAATGGATCTGGCGGCGCACCATCAGCGGCGACGACTGCCCGTAGCCGTGGCGGTCATACAGCAAGCCGCGGCATCGCGTGGCCTGGCATAGCTGCGCCGGAAAATCTTTCCACATCGCACAGCAACCGAGCCCCTCATGCAGGAAGACCAGATAGGGCCTGGCGGGGTCGCCCTCGATCAGTTCGTAATAGATATCGGTTTCGGTGCTCAGGTTCAGTATCGGCATGGGCTAGGCTCACAAGGGGGTCTGCATCGACAGGCTGGACTATTGTGCCATCGTCTGCATGCGCACGCGCACGCCCCACGGAAAAATAGCCGCCTGGAAATGACATGGCCGCCCGCCCGCACGCAGTTTGCGCCAGCACAAATGCCCGCTGCTTTTCCTGCGCCAGGCAGGCCTTTTTGCCTGGCCACTGGCCTAGAATCAATGTCTCCACCTCCTCGGGAGCACACGGCTACCTTATCAGCCAGGACGTGACACTGGCCGTCACGGCAACAGATAGGGCGTCTTGCCGCACGACGACAGGCGCGGCGTCCAAACTATCGATCAGGAGTACATCATGGAAATGAAAACAGAACACCGCACCGGCAGCAACCTGGCCCCGGAAGCCACCACTGCGCCGATGGAACAGGAAGGCAAAAGCGCGCAGGGCGCCGTCGCACAGGACCTGAGCCTGAGCGGCGGCGCCTTCACCACGTATTACACGTGGCGCGCCAATGGCGTGCACACTTCGGTCAACTTCATCAATGCCAAAGTGAAGGCCAATTCGCGCGTGCTCCTCAACATCAGCGAATACAGCGCAAATGCCCAGGACCGCTTCATCGGCGCAGCGCGCATGGCGGTGTACAACATTGCGCCCTACAACGGTGGCTTCCGGGCCTGGGTCGACATCTCCTGGGGCAGCCCGCTCAATATCCGTTTCGACGTGTTCGTCGATCCCTGATACGGGAAGGAAAACCGCGCTGCAAACCCCGGCTACCCGCAGGCAGGCATCGCGTGCGCCGGTAATGCATGGAAGAAATTGAAAGCACAAAACGGGAAAGTGGGAAGTAAGAAGCGGCGCACAAAACAAAGCGGCCACGTGTTGCCACGTGGCCGCTTGCTACTGCTTGTTCTGGCTCCCCGACCTGGACTCGAACCAGGGACCTGCGGATTAACAGTCCGTCGCTCTACCAACTGAGCTATCAGGGAAAAGAGGCCATATTATATAGGGCAAATCCTGTCGGTGCAAGACACCAGAAAACTGTCGAAAAATCTCAGCTGCCAGCATGACGGCATCCTGCTTCAAGTCAGAACGGCCAGCTCAGGGTTGTCCATGCGTGGGGCGGCCGTCATGGTGCACCGCCATCATGACGGCGCGACGCAATTGCGCTGGCAGGGCCGTACGCTAGCGTATGACACCCTGTGGCAATCACCGGGTCCGAGCAATCAATGCGCCCCCGTCGACGGCAAGCAGGTCAACGATCTGGTCGATTGCATCATCGAATCACGCGCCCGGGTGGTGCCAGAAATAGGTCACCCTTGGAAAAAGCGCATGCCGATACTCGACGCCATGGGAAAACCGCCGCATGCAAGGTTCTGACTAAGAGAAAATCCATCAATTGCACTGAACCCAGGGGACATTTCTACTTGGGACAAAAGGGGACATTTCTATTTAGCGTTGACAGATTCCCATGGGGATTCCCATAGGGAAATATGCAGGATGGCACAAACAGGATGCAGTAAGCGCTTACAGCAAGCCAGTGCGGCGCGCTTACACCATACGGAGCAAGCCCGCGCAAGCTGGCTGCGTCCGTCTGCGCAGCGCGCCGCAAGATAGTAGAATAGCCTGGCCTTCTCAGTATGGAAGGCGCAAAAACAGCATGCAGATGGTGGGAGTGCTATTGACGTCGCCACGCTGCCGCATCGGCATGCACTTGCAAGGCCTGGCCTTGCCCCTGGCTTTCTGCTCTCACCTGACATGACCGAATCAAGCGCACCAGCGGTGGACAAGCCCGGCAGCGGCGACAGCTCGCAGGAGATTGCCGAACATATTGCGGCGGCCATCGTGGCGCGCCAGTTGCCGCCCGGCACCCGGCTGCGCGAAGAGGCGCTGTGCCGCCTGTATGGCGTGAGCCGCACCAAGATCCGTGCCGCCCTGCTGATCCTGTCGAAAGACAAATTGATACGCATAGTACCGGACAAAGGCGCCTTCGTCAGCCAGCCCACGGAAGCGGAGGCACGCGACATTTTCGCCGCACGGCGCATCATCGAAGCGGCGCTGGCGCGCGAATTCGTCGCGCGGGCCAGACCGGCCGACTACAAGATGCTGGACAAGCACCTGAAAGCCGAACGCATGGCGCTGGCCCAGGCCACGCCGCTGCGCTCGCAACTGCTGGGCGACTTCCACGTGCTGCTGGCCGACATCGCCGGCAATGCCGTCTTGCGCGATATCGTGCGCGAACTGGTGGGCCGCAGCTCGCTGATCACCATGCTGTACCAGTCCGGCCACGATGCTGCCTGCTCGTGCGACGAACATGGCCGCTTTCTCGACGCCGCGCGCAGCGGCGACGCCGATCTGGCGGCACGCCTGATGGTGGAGCACCTGACGCATGTGGAAGCGGCATTGCGCTTTGACGGCAGCGCCGGCGACGACAGGAAAGACCTGGTGGCGGCGCTGCTGATGTAAGCGGCAAAGCCAAAAGCAAAGGCCGCCGGTGCTGGTGCACGGGCGGCCTTTTCATTGCTGCGCCAACTCTTGGCCGGCTCCTGTCCTTGTTCGCCCAGCTTATTTGCCCAACTTATTCGCCCAGATAAATGAACTTGAACAGGAAGATGGCGGCAATGATGTACGCCACCGCCGACACTTGCTTGCCCTTGCCCGTCAGCAATTTGAGCACGGCGTAGGTGATGAAACCGAAGGCCACGCCGCTGGCGACCGAATAGGTAAATGGCATCATCAGCGCCGTGATGGCGGCCGGAATGCTTTCCGTACTGTCATCCCAGTCGATGTAGGTCAATTCGCGCAGCATCAGGCAGGCCACATACAGCAGCGCGGGCGCCGTCGCATACGGCGGCACGGTGTGCGCCAGCGGAGCGAAGAACAGGCTGCCCAGGAACAGCAGCGCGACGGCCACGGCTGTCAAGCCCGTGCGGCCACCGGCTTGCACGCCGGCCGCGCTTTCCACGAAAGCCGTGGTGCTGGACGTGCCCAGGCAGGCGCCGGCGGCAATCGCCGTGCTGTCGGCCAGCAAGGCCTTGTTCATGCGCTCCATCTTGCCGTTTTTCAACAAACCGGCACGGTTGGCCACGCCCATCAGGGTGCCGGTCGCATCAAATAGTTCCACCAGGAAAAACACCAGCACCACGTTGACGATGCCGATCGACAGCGCGCCCATGATGTCGAGCTTGAACAGGGTCGGCTCGATGGCGGGCGGCACCGAGACGATGCCGTTGAACTGGTTGCCGCCGAAGAAGAAGCTGGCGACGGTGATGGCCAGGATGCCGATCAGGATGGCGCCCGGCACTTTCAGGCGGTCCAGCGCAACGATGATGAAGAAACCGATGATGGCCAGGATGGGCGCCGCCTGGTGCAAGTCGCCCAGGGCGATGATGGTGGCGGGATTGGACACCACCACACCCGCGCTTTTCAGTGAAATGATCGCCAGGAACAAGCCGATACCGACCGTGATGGCCGTGCGCAGCGCCGGTGGAATGCTGTTGATGATCATCTCGCGCACCTTGAACAGGCTCACCAGGATGAACAGGCAGCCGGAAATGAAGACAGCGCCCAGCGCCACTTCCCAGCTCATGCCCATGCCCTTGACCACCGTGTACGAGAAATACGCGTTCAAGCCCATGCCCGGTGCCAGCGCGATCGGATAATTCGCGTACAGACCCATGATCAGGGTACCGATGGCAGCGGCCAGGCAGGTGGCGACGAAGACGGAGTCTTTCGGCATGCCGGCGTCGCCGAGGATGGACGGGTTGACGAAGATGATGTAGGCCATCGTCAGGAATGTGGTCAGGCCGGCCAGCAGCTCCGTGCGCACATTGGTCCCGTTGTCCTTCAATTTGAAATAGCGTTCCAGGAACTGCATGATTAACCCCTTATTTTGGTAGGACCGGGCGCCCGCTTGTGGCCAGTGCGCCTCTTTTTATGACTAAATGACTATTTTCCGCTGGCGCTGGCCGGCTTGAACGCCCACCAGCGGCTGCCGGCAAAATTCCACAGCAGGCCGATGCCTGTCGCCAGCACCTGCGCCAGCCAGTAATACCAGCCCAGGTGATGTACCAGCAGCCACATCAGCCCTGTATTGATGCACCAGCCGATGCCCAGCAAGGTGAAATACTTGCTGGCCGCCTCGCCATGCCCCTTGTCGCTCTTAAAGGTAAAAAAGTAATTGAGCACGTAATTAACCAGCGAACCGAGGATATAGCCGACGCCGGAAGCGGCGGCGGCGCTGATGCCGGCCCATTCGACGCCGCTCCACAGCACGGCATACTGCACGGCCGTGCCGGAAGCGCCGACGGCGGCGAAGCGCAAAAACTGGTGATGCAGGGCATGCGAGGTGGTCGATTGAGACATAGTCGATTGAAACGTGGTCGATTTTCAAATGGGGCGATAGCCAGGGCCAGACAAGAATAAAAAATGGCTACGATTGCTCGTAACCATTTTTCAGCCTGTATTTTACTGCAAGTTGCGCCGAACGTTCAGATTCACGTCCGCTTTGCCGTTGACGCCTTGCGCTGGCGACGCCGCCGCAACCAGACGAATAGGGCGACCAGCAGCAGCACGCCCACGGCGGCGCCCGGCAGCACGAAGGGCTGCACGCGCGCCGTTGATGGACCAACATGGCTGGCAAGCACTGGCGTGCAGCTTTTGTCTTGCTGAAATGCAAAAAGCCCGACCGTAAGGTGGGGCTTCTTGATACTGCGGCTACTTTTCGCCAGCCGTGACGGCAGCAAGGCCGCCAAGCCTGGCAGGACGTCAGTCGCGCAAAGCGCGGCGGCGGCGTACCACCAGACCCATCAGCCCCAGGCCGGCGGCCAGCATGGCATAGGTCGACGGTTCGGGTACGGCTGCAGTCACCGACACATTATCGAGCGCCGCACCCCACGCGCCGTTGGCGCTGCTCCCCTGGAAATACAGGGTACTGCTCGCGCCGGTCGCAATAAAGCTGAAGCCCTTGGTGACCCAGCCCATGTTCGAGTGCGACTGGCCAGTGGCATCAAAGCTGAACGTATGCACGCCAGTCACCCCAGTATCGAGCAACTTGAGGCTGCTGCCGCCGTCCGTATTGCCAGCGAGGCTAAAACTGACGTTGTAAAGCTGCCCAGCCACGGTGCCGAAGGATTGCGAAATGCGCCCTGCCACGTCGCCGTTCAAGTCCAGGCTATAGCTGCCTTCCGCCGGTACCCAGTAATTATTGATCAGGTCAACGCTGCCACTGTCCACGCTCCATGCGCCCAGCGAGCCGCCACTACTGATCGTGCTGAAGCTGCCGTTGAATACGCTCGATTCGAAACCGCCATTGTTCAGCAGATTCGCATGTGCCGCAGGCGCCATCATCGCTAGCGCCGTGATGCTGGCCAGTATCGTCAATTTCATGTTTTCACTCCCCATTATTTTGGACAGGAAATTTATTTCCCCTGAACTACTCAGCTTAGAACATGCCCTTTAAAATATCAACAAGACATTTAAGTTGGCAAAAAATAATTCAAGCAGGTGCAACAGTTGCATGCAATTCTGCCCACACACATACCACAGTAGAGATAGGCTCGACGCGCCCAGGCCCTTGAGCGATGCGACTGCCAGGCAACCACGGCATCGTGTCGCCAGAAACAGTGCCAGAGCAACCTTGGCGGCATGTCCACGCCAGATGGCGACATGGCAAAAAAAAACCAGCCGTTAAGGCTGGTTTTTTCTACTGCTGATGTTCTGGCTCCCCGACCTGGACTCGAACCAGGGACCTGCGGATTAACAGTCCGTCGCTCTACCAACTGAGCTATCAGGGAAAAGAGGCCATATTATATAGGGCAAATTTTCAACTGTCCAGATTCCCATAGGGAAATTCTTACTTTACCGAACGCGCATGCCAGCGGCGAAAAACAAAAAAGGCCACGTTTTTCAACGTGGCCTTTCGAATTCTGGCTCCCCGACCTGGACTCGAACCAGGGACCTGCGGATTAACAGTCCGTCGCTCTACCAACTGAGCTATCAGGGAAAAGAGGCAATATTATATGTCGCTTATTCCGTATTTGCAAGACTGATACTGCAACTTGCCCAACACAGCCATCACTGACCTTCTACTGCCATCAGCGCCACACTTGCATGCAGCGCCGAAGAAGCAATATCTTAAAGCACTTTGGCGATGGCGTCAATGACGATGTCGATATTGCGCGAATTCAATGCTGCCACGCAGATACGGCCCGTGTCGACGGCGTAGATCGATTGCTCGCGCAACGACGCCACTTGTTCCTTGGTCAGGCCCGAGTACGAGAACATGCCGATTTGCTGGCGTACAAATTCGAAATCGTGGCCTGGCGCTTTTTCCTTCAGTTTTTCAACGAAGACATTGCGCATTTCGCGGATGCGCACGCGCATGCCGGCCAGTTCCTCTTCCCACAACTGGCGCAGTTCCGGCGTGGCCAGGACAGTGGCGACCACTTTACCGCCGTGTACCGGCGGGTTCGAGTAGTTGGTGCGCACCACGCGCTTCAGCTGCGACAGCAGGCGGGCCGCTTCGTCGGCGCTGGCAGCGACAACGCTCAGGGCGCCCACGCGTTCGCCGTACAGCGAGAACGATTTCGAGAACGAATTCGACACCAGCAGCGGGCCGCCCGCGTCGGCAAAGCGGCGCACCACGGCGCCATCTTCGGCGATGCCGTTGGCGAAGCCCTGGTAAGCCATGTCCAGGAACGGCACCAGGGCGCGCACGGTGACAACGGCGATGATCTGATCCCACTGGGCGACGCTCAGGTCGGCGCCAGTCGGGTTATGGCAGCAAGCGTGCAGTAGCACGATGGAGCCGGCCGGCATGGCGTTCAGGCTAGCCAGCATGCCGTCGAAGTTCACGCCATGGGTAACGTCATCGTAATAGGTGTAGTTATTCACGACGAAGCCGGCGCTTTCGAACAGCGCGCGGTGGTTTTCCCAGCTTGGGTCGCTGATGTAGACTTGGGCGCCCGGCGCGAAGCGCTGCAGGAAGTCGGCACCAATTTTCAGTGCGCCCGTGCCGCCAATGGCTTGCACGGTCACGGCACGGCGCTCTTGAATGACGGCGCTATCGACGCCAAATACGAGTTCTTGCACCGCCTTGTCGTAGGCAGCGAGGCCTTCGATCGGCAAATAGGTGCGTGGTGCTGCCTGTTCGATCAGGATCGCTTCTGCCTTGCGTACGCAAGCTAACAGAGGCACCTTGCCGTTGTCGTCATAATAGACGCCAACGCCCAGATTGATTTTGGCGGGATTCTGGTCCGCGTTAAATGCTTCGGTGATGCCCAGGATCGGGTCGCGTGGGGCCATCTCGATGGCGCTAAACAGACTGGCAGAAACAGTTGGGTTCGTCATGATAAGATTGGATTCGATTGGAAGCAGGTTCACAGCGGAGTTGTAAACAGCGCCCCTGAATACAACGCCAGGGCCGCCAGCAGAGCACTATTCTAACAAAGGTCTGATTCACATGCCCGAATTATCTACCGCCAGCGAGGCGGAAAGCGCAATTATCTCTTTCCCGGACTCCCCCTTCAAACTGCACCAGCCCTTCCCTCCGGCCGGTGACCAGCCGACGGCGATCACCCAACTGTCCGAGGGCATTGCCGATGGCCTGGCCTTCCAGACCTTGCTGGGCGTGACCGGTTCGGGCAAGACCTACACCATGGCCAACGTCATCGCGCGCATGGGCCGGCCAGCCATCGTCTTTGCGCCGAACAAGACGCTGGCCGCACAGCTGTACAGCGAATTTCGCGATTTCTTCCCGCAGAACGCCGTCGAATACTTCGTCAGCTACTACGATTACTACCAGCCCGAAGCCTACGTGCCGCAGCGCGACCTGTTCATCGAGAAGGATTCGTCGATCAACGAGCATATCGAGCAGATGCGCCTGTCGTGCACCAAGTCGCTGATGGAGCGGCGCGACGTCATCATCGTCGCCACCGTCTCGGCCATCTACGGTATCGGTAACCCGAACGAATACCACCAGATGATTTTAACCTTGCGTGTGAAGGACCGCGTCAGCCAGCGCGACGTCATCGCGCGCCTGATCCAGATGCAGTACACGCGCAATGAAGTCGATTTCGGCCGCGGCACCTTTCGCGTACGCGGCGATACCATCGACATCTTCCCCGCCGAACATGCGGAGCTGGCCGTGCGCCTGGAAATGTTCGACGACGAAATCGAATCGATCCAGCTGTTCGACCCGCTGACGGGCCGCGTACGGCAGAAAATCCCCCGCTTCACCGTGTATCCGGGCTCGCACTATGTGACGCCCCGCTCCACCGTGCTGCGCGCCGTGGAAACCATCAAGGATGAGCTGCGCGAACGCCTGGAATTCTTCCGCAAGGAAAACAAGCTGATCGAGGAACAGCGGCTGGAACAGCGCACGCGCTTCGACCTGGAAATGATGGCCGAAATCGGTTTTACCAAGGGCATCGAGAACTATTCGCGCCACCTGTCCGGCGCGCAGCCGGGAGAACCGCCGCCGACCCTGGTCGACTATTTGCCGCCCGACGCCCTGATGTTCCTCGACGAGTCGCACGTGCTGACGGGCCAGCTGAGCGCCATGTACAACGGCGACCGCTCGCGCAAGACCAACCTGGTCGACTACGGCTTTCGCCTGCCGTCGGCGCTGGACAACCGCCCCTTGAAATTCGAGGAATTCGAGCAGAAATTGCGCCAGACCATATTCGTCTCGGCCACGCCAGGCGAATATGAAAAAACGCATTCCGACCAGATCGTCGAGCAGGTGGTGCGCCCCACCGGCCTGGTCGATCCGCAGATCATCGTGCGCCCCGCCAGCACGCAGGTGGACGACCTGATGTCGGAAATCGTCGAGCGCATCAAGAAGGACGAGCGCGTGCTGGTGACGACCCTGACCAAGCGCATGTCGGAACAGCTGACGGAATACCTGGGCGACCATGGCATCAAGGTACGCTACCTGCACAGCGATATCGAGACAGTGGAGCGCGTGGAAATCCTGCGCGATCTGCGCCTGGGAACCTTTGACGTGCTGGTGGGGATCAACCTGCTGCGCGAGGGCCTGGACTTGCCGGAAGTGTCGCTCGTCGCCATCCTCGACGCGGACAAGGAAGGCTTCTTGCGCTCCGAGCGCAGCCTGATCCAGACCATCGGCCGCGCCGCGCGCAACCTGAACGGCACGGCAATCCTGTACGGCGACCGCATTACCGACTCCATGCGCCGCGCCATCGACGAGACGGAACGCCGCCGCGCCAAGCAGATCGCCTTCAATACGGCCAACAACATCATCCCGATCGGCGTGAAGAAATCGATCCGCGACATGATCGACGGCGTCTACAGCCCGCAGGAAGCGCGCGAAAACCTGCAGGTGGCGCAGGAAGCGGCGAAGTTCGAATCCATGAGCGAGAAACAAGTCAGCAAGGAAATCAAGCGCCTGGAAAAACTGATGCTCGACCACGCCAAGAACCTGGAGTTCGAAAAAGCGGCGCAAGTGCGCGACCAGCTGCACATCCTCAAGCAGCAGCTGTTTGGCGCGCCAGGCACCGACAACGTGGCGTCCATCCTGGGCCAATAAGGTCCAGGGTCGTCAGGGCGCCAGCACAAACGCCGCCAGCGCCTCGGCCAGCCCGAGAGCGAGCGGCAGTTCGGGATTACTGTAGGACGGCATCTGCAGCGCCTGGTCGCCGCTCACCATCTTCAGCACATGGTTCATGCCTGGCACGACGAGCAGCCTGGCCGATGGCGCAGCAGCCGACAAGGCCTGCGCATCGGCGACGGAGACCTGAAGATCGGTCGTTCCCTGTACGATCAGCACCGGCATGCGCAGCCTGGCGACCGTGTCGCGCGGTGCGTATTTCAACGACGAGATCAAATACGGCTGTACCGAAGGCCGGTACAGCGCCAGCAAGGCAGGCGGCACGTCCGGCACCAGCGCGCCCTGTTTCAGCGCCAGCAGGATGCGCTCGTTTTGCTGATACAGCTCGGGTGGCAGGCGCGGCTTCAATTGCATGCGCAAGATGTCATCGAGCGCGCTGCCCGGGCCGGCAATCGATAAGGGGAATCGTCACCTGCGTCAAACGGCTTACTCTGACGCTGGCAACGAATAGTCGAGGTCGTAGAAATGCTGGCCACCCTCGATGCGAATCACCATCGTCCCCCTGATGCCCGTGAGTTGCCCCGTGCCGGAATGCGGCACGATCACGATGGCCAGCTCCTGTTTGCCGTCGGCCATCGTGCCCGCATGCTGCACCACGAAACTGCCCTGCCTGCCCTGCAAAACGCCCGTAATGGCTTCCATGGCGACATAGCCGGCCGCGCCTTTGGTATCGGTAACGGCACTGAGCATCTCCCCGCTGGCCGTGGCAGCCAGTTCGCCCGTGTAGACCTTGTCCAGCAGTACCCTGCCCAACGCCGTGCGCCCCGAACGTTGCGGCGTAGCCGCCGGCGTCATGGTGATGCTAAAATTTCCCGAAACACGTGTACTCATGCGATGATTTCCTTGTGTGGACGGCGCCGCGATGGCGGGCGCCGAAAAATGACAATAGCCGGCCAACATCAAGCCCAGCATCGGGCCCACTACTACGCTGTGCGATTTCATGATCGTCCTTCAGTCAATGCGAGAACGCCACCATAACGCCACGTGCGAGATCAATATTGGATAAAACCGACAACCGCAGCAATGTGCTTGCAGAGCGCGAAGATACGCCCAAGGGCATCGTCGATCCGCGCGCCACGGCGCGCCGGATACGGCTGGCGACCTATCCGCCCACGGCCGCGCTGGCGCCGTTTGTCGATTACTTCTGGGTGGTTGAATGGGACTTTCGGGACCGCGCGCCCGAAACGCAGCGCGTGCTGCCGTATCCGAACGCTCATCTGGTTTTCGATGCGGGCCGCACCGCCATCCATGGCGTGGTGCGCGGCGCTTTCGATCGGCCTTTGGCAGGCTCGGGCAAAGTACTGGGCGTGCGTTTTGCACCGGGCGGCTTGCGCCCGTTCATTGCCCAGCCGCTGGCGTCGTTTACCAACAGCACGATCACCGTCGATGCACTGCTGGGCATGCCGGCTGATCGCGCCGAGGCGCTGGTATTGCGGCAAGTCGATGACAGCGCGATGGTGGCGCAGGCACAGGCGATGCTGCTGGAGGTACTGCCGGAAATTGATGGCGCAGCGCTGCTGGCCGGCCAGCTGGCCGCCGCGGCGGCCGCCCATCACGGCCCTGTCAGCGTCGCGCAACTGTGTGAAACAATGGCGATCAGCGAGCGCAAGCTGCAGCGCCTGTTCGCCAACTATATCGGGGTCAGTCCAAAATGGGTGATTCAGCGCTACCGCCTGCAAGAGGCGATCTGGCGGCTGGCCCAGCCAGGCGCGCCCGACCTGGCCAGCCTGGCGCATGATCTGGGCTTTTTTGACCAGGCACACTTCAGCCGCCAGTTTGCGGCGCTGGTGGGCAGCACGCCGCTCGACTACCGCCGCTCGCAGCTGCCCGGGCTCGCCTAGGCAACGGCCTTCGTATCGTCAATATAGGCACGGATGATGGCGGCGAAATCCGCATCGGCCGTCAAACCCAGCGCTTCAGCGCGGCGGGTGTCCCAGGCGCCGGGCCAGCTCTTGACGATACGTTCGACTGCCGCATCGGGCACGTAGCTGATCTTCGCTACCACCTCGGGGCCGGCCACCTGCTCCAGTGCGGCGATCATCTCGCCCACGCTGACGGACAGGCCCGGCAGGTTGACCGTGCGGCTGGCGCCAAATGCTTCGCCCGCCAGTTCATGGCCGGCGATCAGGGAAGCGATGGCGCCGCGCGGCGACAGCAGCCACAGGCGCAAATCAGTCGCTACCGGGCAGACGGCCGCCTCGCCATTCAAAGGCTCGCGGATGATGCCACTGGCGAACGAGGATGCGGCCTTGTTCGGCTTGCCAGGACGCACGCTGATGGTCGGCAGGCGCAGCACGCGTCCGTCGACAAAGCCACGGCGGCTGTAATCGTTGAGCAGCAATTCGCCGATGGCCTTTTGCGCGCCGTACGACGATTGCGGATTCAGGGCCGTCGCATCTTGCACCACCTCCGGCAGCTTGCCGCCGTAGACGGCCACCGAGCTGGTAAACACCACTTTCGGCTTATGCCCCAGTTCGCGGCAGATATCGAGCAGCAAACGCGAAGCATCGAGGTTGATACGCATGCCCAGCTCAAAATCGGCTTCCGCCTGGCCGCTGACGATGGCGGCAAGATGGAAAATCGAGGACGTCTGCGCATCGACGGTGGCGCGCATCAGGGCGCCGTCGGCGATATCGCCCGTGACCACCTTCACCCGCGCATCGTTGAAATCATGCGCGGGCACCACGTCGACCAGCACCAGCTCACTGATCGTGTGCAATTGGCCATGGCTGTCCGTCAGCTGGCCTTGCGCCAGCAACTGGCGCGCCAGGCGCTGTCCGAGGAAACCGGCGCCGCCGGTAATCAATACTTTCATGTGATCTCTCCTTACTTGTTGTTGTATGCGGCGAGCCAGCCGAGGCCATCCTCGGTGCGCCCGCGCGGACGGTATTCGCAGCCGATCCAGCCGTCGTAGCCCAGCTCATCGAGCAGGCGGAACAGATACGGGTAATTGACTTCACCATCGTCCGGTTCATTGCGCGCCGGGACGCTGGCGATCTGTACGTGGCCGATGCCGTCGAAGTTGTTCTTGAACGTCATGGCGATATCACCCTCGACGATCTGCGTATGGTAAAAATCCATCTGCACCTTGACGTTGGGCTGGCCCGATTCAAGACGCAGCGCATGGCCCTGCGCTTGCGTGACGAGGAAGTAGCCGGGCATGTCGCGCCCGTTGATCGGTTCGATCAGCAACGCAATACCATGCTCGCCCACGGCCTTGGCCGCATAAACCAGGTTGGCCAGGTAGGTGGCGCGGTGCAGTTCGATATCGGCCCCTTCTGGCACCAGCCCGGCCATCATGTGCACGCGCGGTGTGCCCAGCGCCAGCGCATATTCGATGGCGCGCGCTACGCCCGCGCGAAATTCTTCTTCGCGGCCCGGCAGCGAGGCAATGCCCCGCTCGCCCGCCGCCCAGTCTCCCGGCGGCAGGTTGAACAGTACATTTTTCAAACCGTGCTCGCGCAGCCAGCCGGCTACTTCCTGCGGCGCGTAATCGTAAGGGAACAGAAATTCGACGGCCTGGAAGCCCGCTTGCGCCGCTGCGGCAAAGCGCTGCGGGAAGGCGACTTCGTTGAACATCATGGTCAGATTGGCGGCAAAACGGGGCATGCGGTATCTCCTTGCAACTTGTTGGTCTATATATCGAGCTTGAATGTATTTTTCAGCTCAAGGATCTGCTCTGCATCGAGTGGCCGCGTGGGCACGTCGCGCAGCAGCAGGAACAGCTTGGCCGTCTCTTCCAGCTCCTCGGCCGCATACACGGCCGCTTCCAGGTTCGTGCCCGACACCACGGGACCGTGATTGGCCAACAGCACGGCCGAATGCTTGCGTGCCATGACGCCAATCGCCCGTGCCAGGGCCGGATCGCCCGGACGGTGGTACGGCACGAGCGGCAAGCGCCCCACCTTCATCACGAAATACGGCGTCAGCGGCGGAATGCAGTCGTCATGATTCAAGCCGCACATGCAGGACACGGCCGCCGAATACGTCGAGTGCAGATGCACGATGGCGCCGGCGCTACCGCGCTCCTCGTACATGGCGCGGTGCAGAAACGCCTCTTTGGAAGGCTGCGCGCCGCTGATCAATTTGCCGTCCCAATCGAGCTTGGACAATTGCGCAGGATCGAGCCGCCCGAGGCTGGCGTTCGTTGGCGTCAGCAGCCAGCCGTCGGACAGGCGCACGCTCAGATTGCCGCTGCTACCGGCCGTCAGGCCACGCTCGAACAGCGACCTGCCGAAATCGACGATCTGCTCGCGCTGGCGCATTTCCTCGGGCGAGGTGTGGATGGCAGGGGTGGCAGTAGTCATGCCAGTACGTCCCAGGCTTTGCTGAAGAAATCGACCGTACCAAAGTTGCCGGACTTGAGCGCCAGCAGCAAAGGCGCACCGCCCTCATCGCCCAGTGCGGGCATGGCTTGCGTCCAGGGCACGCCCGGATCGATTTCCGGCCCGATGCGCAAACCCGCCACGCCGAGCGCCTTGACGACGGCGCCCGAGGTCTCGCCGCCAGCGACAATCAGCTGGCCCACACCCAGGCGTACCAGTCCTTGCGCGATGGCGGCCAGGGTTTCCTCGACCAGGGCGCCGGCCCGTTCCACGCCCAGCTGCGCCTGCACGGCGCGCACGGCATCCGGCGTGGCCGTGGCATAAATTAGAATTGGTCCTTGCGCCAGGTGTGCACCGGCCCACTCCAGGGCTTGCTCGACGACCGCATCGACCACCTCGCCGCCAGCAGCGAGCTGCAAGGGATCGACATGAAACGACGGTGATCGCTCGCGCAAGTGCGCCACCTGCTGCTGCGTGGCCACCGAGCAGCTGCCCGAGATCACGGCGCGCATGCCGGACGGCGGCGGCAAACGGCCCGCCTGGCCCGCATTCGATGGCGCCAACTGGCCACGCTGGCGGAAATTCTGCGGCAGTCCCAGCGCGATGCCGGAGCCGCCCGTAATCAGTTTCAAGTCGGCGCAGGCTGCGCCGATGGCTTCGAGGTCGCGGTTAGAGACGGCATCGACGACGGCGAAGCGGCAGCCTTGCGCGCGCAAGTCCGTGAAGCGCTGCGCAATGGCAGCCGCGCCTTTTTCCACCACGGAGAAATCGGCCAGGCCCACTTTCGCCTGCACCTGCTGCTGCAGCACGCGCACCAGGTTCGAATCCGTCATCGGCGTCAAGGGATGGTCGCGCATGCCCGATTCGGCCAGCGGCACATCGCCGACAAACAGATTGCCCTTGTAGATGGTGCGCCCGTTGGCGGGAAACGCCGGGCAGGCAATCGTAAAGTCGGTGTCGAGCGCCTGCATCAGCGCCTCGGCCACGGGGCCGATATTGCCGCGCGGCGTGGAGTCGAACGTGGAGCAGTACTTGAAGTAGAACTGGCGGCATCCGGCCTGTTGCAGCCAGGCCAGCGCGGCCAGCGATTCGGCCACCGCGTCTGCCGACGCAGTCGTGCGCGACTTGAGCGCGATGACGACCGCATCAACGTCCGCCGGTGGCGGCCCTTGCGGCACGCCGATCAGCTGCACCGTGCGCATGCCCGCCTTGACCAGCATGCCGGCCAGGTCGGTACCACCCGTGAAATCGTCGGCAATACATCCCAGTAGTACAGTCATGATTCTTCCTTCCTTGATTCGTTACGCTTTCGCTGGCAATGTAATTCCAGGGAAAAGCTTGATGACTGCAGAGTCGTCCTCGCCGCCGTAACCGGCGGCCGAAGCCTGCATGAACATCTGGTGGGCCGTGGCCGACAGGGGCAAGGGGAAGACGCTTTTTTTCGCGTAATCGAGCACGATGCCCAGGTCTTTCACGAAGATGTTGACGGCCGACAGGGGCGTATAGTCGCCCTTCAAGATGTGCGGCACGCGGTTCTGGAACATCCAGGAACTGCCAGCGCTGTTCGAGATCACTTCGTACAGTGCATCCGGGTCGCAGCCGGCGCGCAAACCCAGCGCCATCGCTTCGGCCGCGGCGGCGATATGCACGCCGGCCAGCAGCTGGTTGATCATCTTTACTTTCGAGCCCTGCCCCGGCTGTTCGCCCAGGCGATACAGCTTGGCGCAGATGGCATCAAAGATGCCGGCGCAGGCGTCGAAGGCGTCGGGCGTGCCGGCCGCCATCACCGACATCTCGCCGGCAGCCGCCTTGGCCGCGCCGCCGGAAATGGGTGCATCGATGAAACGCAAGCCCATGGCCGCCAGGCGCACCCCGAGCGCTTCGGCAAATTCGGGCGCCACGGTGGCGCAGGCGATCACCACGCTGCCCGGCGCCAGATTGGCTGCGGCGCCATGCTCGCCAAACAGCACGGTTTCCGTCTGCTGCGCATTGACGACAACGATCAGCAAGGCCTGCACCTGCGCCGCCAGGGCGGCCGGCGAGGCGGCAGCATGGGCGCCGCCATCGACCAGCTTTTGCACGGTTTCAGGGCGCACATCGCAGGCATGCACTTCAAAGCCGGCGCGCAGCAAGGATTGCGCAATGCCCATGCCCATGGCGCCAAGGCCTACCACGCCAACTTTTTTGATTATTGCAGTCATTGTTTGCTCCACTTATTTATTCACCAGCTTGGCCGGCACGCGCATGATGATGGCCGCGCCGATCACCAGAATGCCCGCCAGCAGGTAGATGGCCATGTCGGTCGATTGGGTCATATCCTTGATGGAGCCGATCATGTAGGGCGCAGCGAAGCCGGCCAGGTTGCCTACCGAGTTGATGGCGGCGATGCCGGCGGCGGCCGAGACGCCACCGAGGAAGGCCGTCGGCAAGCTCCAGAACATGGGCGAGGCGGCCAGGATGCCACCGGCGGCGATCGTCAGGAAGAAGATGGCCCAACCCGTGTTGTCGGCGCCAGCCAGCGCGCTACAGACGATGGCTGCGGCGCCCACCACCAGCGGGATGGCCATGTGCCAGCGCCGTTCGCGGTATTTGTCCGAGCTGCGTCCCAGCAAAATCATCGTTACCACGGCAAACGAGTACGGAATCGCCGTGAACATGCCAATATTGAGCACGCCCGTCACGCCGGCCGCCTTGATCAGGCTGGGCAGCCAGAAGGTCAGCGAATACTGGCCCATCACGCAGCAGAAATAAATCAGGGCCATGAGCCAGATGCGCGGGTCGGCAAACATGGCGCGGATCGACGGGTGCGATACCTTGCCATTCGCTTCCGTGGCGATGCGCTGCTCAAGGATGACTTTTTCGTCTTCCGTCAGCCATTTCGCAGCGCGGATACTGTTGTCCAGGTACAGCAGCACGGCCACGCCCATGATCACGGCGGGAATCGCTTCGAGCACGAACATCCACTGCCAGCCTGCATAACCATGCCAGCCGGCGAAGGTTTCCATGATCCAGCCCGACAGCGGGCCGCCGATCAGGCCAGCGACGGGAATGGCGGCCATGAAAGTGCACACCATGCGCGCACGGCGTTCAGATGGATACCAGTAGGTCAGATACAGGATGATGCCAGGGAAGAAACCCGCTTCGGCGATACCGAGCAGGAAGCGCATGACGTAGAACATGGTCGGCGTAGTGACGAACATGAAGGCGCCCGAGATGATGGCCCAGGTGATCATGATGCGGGCGATCCAGACGCGCGCGCCGATCTTGTGCAGCATCACGTTGCTGGGCACTTCGAACAGGAAATAGCCGAGAAAGAAGACGCCGGCGCCCAGGCCGTACACGGTCTCGGAAAATTGCAGGTCGGCCAGCATTTGCAGCTTGGCAAAACCCACGTTGACACGGTCGAGGTACGCGACGATGTAGCACAGCATGAGGAAGGGGATGATGCGCCAGGTGACCTTGCGGTATACGGCGTCGTCGATGGTTTTCTGGCTTGCGGCGGTGCCGGCCGGCTGGCCCGGCATTGCTTGCGGGTGTACTGGTGAAGCTTCCATGCTTGTCTCCTGATCACTAAGGGATCGACCGTGCCGGATTTTTATGGTCCACCGGAGGTGGCTGGCAACTTGTCTAAAATTTGTATTGATGTATATTATGTGTGTGTTTTATGTGTGTCAAGCTGTATATTCCATATAATGGCAAGCAGGCAAACTTGATCCCCACCCAAAACCCAAGACCAGGATGCATCCGATGGACCGCACGTTCCGCTTTACCCTCCCCGCGCCGGAGTCCGCTGCGGGCAGTTTCACCACTGGCACCCTGGGGGCGCGGGTGGCGGCACGACTGCGCCAGCAAATCCATCACGATGGCCTGGCCAGCGGCACGCGCCTGCCGTCGGAGCAAGCCATGGCCGAGCATTTCGGTGTCAGCCGCACCGTGCTGCGCGAAGCCATCGCCCTGCTGCAAGCGGAAGGCATCCTCGTCACGCGCAAGGGCAGCGGCACGTTTGTGTGCGCACAGGATGGCGCGAAGGGCGGGGAGCGCGGCGACGCGCTGACGGAGCAATCCGTGCAGTCGCTGCTGAACCTGATCGAGGTACGCCAGGGACTGGAAGCGGAAATCGCCGCACTGGCGGCCGTGCGGCGCACGCCGGGCCAGCTGGCCGACATCGAACATGCGCTGCGGCGCATCGAGGACGCCGTGGCGGCCGGGGTCGATGGTGTGGAAGAGGACGTGCGCCTGCACCTGTGCATCGCCGAGGCGACCGGCAATCCCTATTGGCCGAAATTTGTCGCCATGTTCGCCGACCCGATCCGCTCGGCTGTCAAGGTGACGCGTGCGAACGAAGCGCGACGCAGCGACTTCTCCATCGAAGTGCGCCGCGAGCATGAAAAGATCGTGCAAGCCATCGCTGCCGGCGACCCGCAGCTTGCCCGCCAGGCGGCAATGGAACACATGCAGCATGCGGCCGAACGGGTGCGTCTGGCCGACCGCGAATTCTGGCGCGGCGACGGCGGCGCGCTGGCGCGCACCCTGGGACGCGATCCCATCATGCAAAAATAGCGCGCTGCAGTCACCCGATCAAGGGTAGCCGGGCCGGCGCATCTGAAACAGGCTGTGCGGCCCGATTTCAAAATAATCGGCCGGTCCGCCGCCGCGCAGGATCGGCTTTGCTGCCGCCGTGTCATAGATTCCGTCGGTCAGCAGATGGCGCGCGATATGCACGCCAACCACTTCGCCCAGCACCAGCCAGCTGCCGACGCCCTCCCCATTCACGCCTTGCAGTTCGATGATCTGCGTGCGCCGGCATTCGAAAGACACCGGGCTTTCGGCAACGCGCGGCACCTTGACGATGCGCGAGGCAACCGGCGTCAGGCCGGCCAGCACGAATTCATCCACCTCGGGCGGCGCCGGCGCGCAGCTGGCGTTCATGGCCCCGGCCAGCGGACGCGTCGCCAGGTTCCACACGAATTCGCCGGTCTGCTCGATATTGCGCAAGGTGTCCTTTCGGCCAATGCTGGAAAAGCCGATCAGCGGCGGATGGTAATTGAAGGCGTTGAAAAAGCTGTACGGCGCCAGATTGAGCACGCCCTCGCCGCTGCGCGAGGCGATCCAGCCGATCGGCCGCGGCCCCACGATGGCATTGAACGGATCGTGTGGCAGGCCATGGCCCCGTGCAGGTTCATAAAAATGAATGTGATCGGCCACGCGTATTCCTGAAGTGAAAGGCGCCGGGAATCGGACGCCTGGAACGACAGCTTACTGGAATTGCCACGCGTATGTAGCATGGCGCACGCAGCGCCACAATTGTGTGGCACGGGGCGCCCGGCCTCGCTTATGATGAGGTAACCCAACCATTATCATTCCGCTACCGCCCATGCATACACTCACGCTGCACCAGAAAGTGTTCTTGCTCCTGTTGAGCATCGTCACCGTCGGCTTCGGCTCGATACTGGCGCCGTACGCGGGCGCCGTCTTCTGGGGCGTGGTGCTGGCGATCCTGTTCGCGCCCGTCCACCGCTGGCTGCTGCAGAAAACCAAGGGGCGCGCCGGCCTGGCTTCGTTGTTGACCTTGCTGTTGATCATCGTCATCGTCATCCTGCCGCTGTCGCTCATTGCCGTGTCGCTGGTCAACCAGGCGGCCGGCGTGGTGGAAATGGTGCGCTCGGGCGAGATCACGGTGGGCATGTTTTTCAATAAAATCATGGCGGTTCTGCCGCAATGGCTGCTCAATCTGCTGGAGCGTTTCAACCTGTCCAGCCTGGCGAACCTGCAAGACAAGCTGGCCGAGGGCGCCACGCAGCTGAGCCAGGTGGTGGCCGTGAAAGCCATCAATGTCGGCTTGTACACCTTTGAATTCCTGACCAGCCTGTGCATCATGCTGTACCTGCTGTTTTTCCTCATGCGCGATGGATCGACCCTGTCAGCCCGCATCCGGGATGCCGTGCCGCTGAGCCGCAAATACAAGCAGCGCCTGTTCAACAATTTCACCACGGTGATCCGCGCCACCGTGAAAGGCAACATCCTGGTGGCCATTGCCCAGGGCGCCCTCGGCGGCCTGGCCTTCTGGTTCCTCGACGTGCCGGCGCCACTGCTGTGGGCCGTGCTGATGGCTTTCCTGTCGCTGCTGCCCGCCGTCGGCGCCGCCCTCGTCTGGGCGCCCGTGGCCGTCTACTTCCTGGCCACGGGCGCCATCTGGCAGGGCGCGGGCCTGGCCGCCTTCGGCGTCTTCGTCATCGGCCTGGTCGACAACGTGCTGCGCCCCATCCTGGTCGGCAAGGACACCAAGATGCCCGACTACGTGGTGCTGCTGTCAACCGTGGGCGGCATGGCCCTGTTCGGCCTGAACGGCTTTGTCATCGGCCCGGTGGTGGCCGCCCTCTTCATCGCCTCATGGGACTTGTTCGTCTCGGCCAGCGAGTTTCATGCGGACTGAGGCCAGTGCTGCTTACCCGAACACCGGCCGGAAAAAACTGCGCTCATAGCTGACGATGCAGCGCGTCTCCTCGGCGTAGCGGAACGCGGCCTGGCACTCGGCATCCTGCAGCGAATCGCTGCGGTACTGTTCGTACTGGGCCAGGCTGGGGAACGAGAACATGGCCAGCGCCACGTTGCTGGCGCCTTCTGACGGCAGAAAGTAGCCGTGGTGCTGGCCGCCGAAGCGCTCGACCAGCGGTATCCACAACTTACCGTAGGCTTCGAATTCCTGCAATTTATAGGGGTCGATGATGTAGCGCAGGTAGCAGGTGATCATGCGGTTTCCTTGTGTAAGGGGCCGTGAATAAATAAGTGTTACGTTTGGGGGGACTCTGGCGGGATGCGATGGCGGCCAGACGCGTGCCCAGCTTCGGGGGCTTGTGCAACGCCGTCATGGGCGCGCCAGGCGGTACACCACGCTATCGAGGTCATAATGGCGCGCCATGCCCACGTACTGCATGCCCAGGCGCGTCATGACCTTGATCGAGGCGGCGTTGCCGGGATGGGCCACGGCCACCACTTCGGGCGCACCAACGACATCGAAGGCATGCGCGACGATGGCGGCCGCCGCTTCGCTGGCGTAGCCCTGGCCCCAGCAGGCGCGCGCCAGGCGCCAGCCGATTTCATGCGGTTTGCGCTTGTCGCCATCGATGTGCTGCAGGCAGGCCATGCCAACCAAGGCGCCATCGTCCAGGCGGATCAGCACCCACCACGAATAACCCCATTCGGCCCAGCGGCCCATGGTGCGGCTCACGGCAGCGCGCGTGTCTGCCTCTGTCTCGGGCTGGCCGGCGTTCAGGTATGTCATCACCTCGGGATCGGTATTGAGCGTGCGCAGGCGCTCGTAATGGTGCTCGGCGATCGGTTCCAGGCGCAGGCGCGCCGTCGTCAGTATGGTCATCGCATTTCCTTGGACGAAAAAAAAGACGATACACGATCGTCTTTTTTTAGCAAGAATGCAAGCGAATTACTTGCCTGCTTCGCCCTTTTTGATCCACGCTGCCAGCTGGTGCGGGCGCAGGCCATCGTAGTCTTCGAACGGCTGGTGGATCCACGGGTTGTGCGGCAGCTCGTCGAGGAAGTAGTCAGGACGCACGACGGAGCAGCCTTTGAGCCAGATCACGGCCGACTTGACTTCGGTCACGTCAGGAAAGTTTTCCTTCAGGTGGCGCGTGACCTTGTCCAGCGTGACGCCGGAATCGGCCAAATCATCCACCAGCAGGATGCGGCCAGCCAGCGGGCCCTTGGTCATGGTCATGTACTTGGCGATATCGAGGTCGCCGCGCACGGTGCCTGCGTCTTCGCGGTAGGAGCTGGTCGACAGGATGGCCAGTGGCAGGTCGAAGATGCGTGAGAACACATCGCCAGGGCGCACGCCGCCGCGCGCCAGGCACAGCACCTGGTCAAATTTCCAGCCCGATTCGTAGACCTTGAGCGCCAGGCGCTCGATCAGGCGGTGGTATTCTTCCCAGTTGACCCAGAGATGTTGATCGTTCGATTGTGGGGTAGTCATGATAGTGAAATCTTATTATTGGCTTGATTAAAAAAATCCGCCTTGCGGCGGATTGTGTCCAGCAGCTTATTCGAATGGGTGGCGCAGGACGATCGTTTCTTCACGATCAGGACCGGTCGAAACCATGTCCACCGGCACGCCGACCAGTTCTTCGATGCGCTTGATGTAGGCACGCGCCGTTGCGGGCAGGGCCGCCAGCGATTTCGCACCGACGGTGCTTTCCGTCCAGCCTGGCATTTCTTCGTAGATCGGCTCGCAGCGTGCTGCGTCTTCGGCGCCAACCGGGAAAATATCGACGATCTTGCCATCGAGCTTGTAGCCGGTGCACAGCTTCAGCGTTTCCAGGCCGTCCAGCACGTCCAGCTTGGTCAGGCACATGCCCGACACGCCGTTGATCTGTACCGAACGGCGCAGCAAGGCGGCATCGAACCAGCCGCAGCGGCGGGCGCGGCCCGTCACGGTGCCAAATTCATGGCCGACTTTGGCCAGGTGCAAGCCAACGCCTGCATCCGTAGGCAGTTCCGACGGGAATGGGCCGGAGCCGACGCGCGTCGTGTAAGCCTTGGTGATGCCCAGGATGTAGTGCAGCATGCCAGGACCGACGCCGGCGCCGGCCGATGCATTGCCCGCCACGCAGTTCGACGAAGTGACAAACGGATAGGTGCCGTGGTCGACGTCGAGCAGGGAACCCTGCGCGCCTTCGAACAGCAAATTGGCGCCGGCCTTGTGCGCTGCGTACAGCGCGCTCGACACGTCGGCAACCATCGGACGCAGGCGCGGCACATAGGCCAGCGCGTCGTCGAGGGTCTTCTGATAGTCGACTTTCGGCGCCTTCAGATAATTTTCCAGCACGAAGTTGTGGTAATCGAGGTTTTCTGCCAGTTTTTCGGCAAAACGGGTCTCGTTCAGCAGGTCGGCGATACGGATCGCACGGCGTGCCACTTTATCTTCGTAGGCAGGGCCGATGCCCTTGCCGGTCGTGCCAATCTTGGCCGCGCCGCGTGCCGCTTCGCGGGCCGCGTCGAGTGCCGCGTGGTAAGGCAGGATGACTGGCGAAGCTTCGGAGATTTTCAGACGCGAAGCGACTTCGACGCCGACCGCTTCGAGCTTGTCGATTTCGCGCAGCACATCTGGGACCGACACGACCACACCGTTACCGATGTAGCAGGCGACACCGGCGCGCATGATGCCCGACGGGATCAATTGCAGCGCGGTCTTGACGCCGCCAATGACCAGCGTGTGGCCTGCATTGTGGCCGCCCTGGAAGCGCACCACACCCTGGGCGTGATCGGTCAACCAATCGACGATCTTGCCTTTACCTTCATCGCCCCATTGGGTGCCGATGACAACGACGTTCTTTGCCATAATTTTCTTTGACATCACTCAACCTAAGTTTTTAAGAATCCAGCTACTACCATTATCGGCAAGTACCAGCGCGCGATCGCACTCGAACTCGTCTTGTTCATTACTGTGACCCGGCATACTCTGGATCACGACCTCGCCCGCCTTGCGCAACTCGGCGATTTTTTCCTTCAATTCTGGCGCGCTGCCCCACGGCGCGCGGATCGAATGCTTCCGTTCCGCGGTCGGCAACAGGCGCGCCAGTTCGCGCAAATCGAGCGAGAAGCCGGTCGCGGGACGTGCCCGGCCGAACGCTTCGCCGACGTGGTCATAACGGCCGCCGCGCGCAACCGCGTTCGGCAAGCCAGGTACATACAGCGCAAACATCGCGCCACTTTCATATTGGTAGCCGCGCAGATCGGCCAGGTCGATCGCCACTTCGGCGCGGCCCAGGGCCGATCCAGCCAGCGCGGCCAGTTCGGCCAGCGCCTTGAGTACGCCGGGCAGCGGCGGCAGCACTGCGCGCGCACGCGCCAGCACATCGATGTCGCCATACAGGCCAGGCAAGGCCAGCAGCGCATCGCGCGTCACGGCATCATAACCGGCGGTCAGCGCGCGCAGGCCTGGCGCATCTTTCGCGCGCAGCAAGGTGTACAGCGCAGCTTCGTCGCGCACGGCAGCGGCATCCTGCGCAATGATAGCGCGCAACAGGCCGACGTGCGACAAATCCAGGCGCACGCTATCGAAACCTGCCAGTGCCAGCGAAGCGAGCGCCAGTTCCTGGATCTCGGCGTCCGCTTCCAGGCCGGCATGGCCATAAATTTCGGCGCCGATCTGCAGTGGTTCGCGGGTGGCGTGCAGACCCGAAGGACGGGTATGCAGCACGCTGCCGGCATAGCACAGGCGCGTCACTGTGGCGCGGTTCAACAAATGGGCGTCGATACGCGCCACTTGCGTGGTCATGTCGGCACGCAGGCCGAGCATGCGGCCAGAGAGCTGGTCAACCAGTTTAAAGGTGCGCAGGTCGGTATCTTTGCCAGCGCCGGTCATCAGCGATTCCAGATACTCGAGCAGCGGCGGCATCACCAGTTCATATCCGTACAGACGGAAATTATCCAGCATGAGGCGGCGCAGCTCTTCGATCTTGCGCGCTTCCGACGGCAGAACATCGGCAATATTTTCGGGCAAAAGCCAATTCGGCATGAGGGAGCGAGATACGGAAGAAAGTTGAAAAAATGCATCATGCGAGGCAGCGGCAAGCGCGCCAGGCAAGAGGCCGAACCTGATATTTTACGCGAAACGCGGCCCTTTAGGGATAAGTTCTCCGATTCACTGCCGCGCAAGCCTAAAAACACCCCATTTTACGCCTTCCCGCAACAGCATGGCGGGCACAAAAAAACAGGGCCGGCGTCTATGCCGGCCCTGCTGATACCGCCACCTGTCCTCGCGGGCAGGTGCAGGCACGATGCTGCCTTACTTCTTGGCCGAACCGGCTGCGCCGCCGCCCTTGAAGTACTTGAAGAATTCCGAGCTCGGATCGACCACCATCACGTCACCCTTGTCCTTGAAGGTAGCGCGGTAGGCTTCCAGGCTACGGTAGAACTTGTAGAACTCCGGATTCTTGCCAAACGCTTCCGCGTAGACCTGCGACGCCTTGGCATCGCCTTCGCCGCGGATCTTCTCGGCTTCGCGGTATGCTTCAGCCAGGATCACCGTGCGCTGCTTGTCGGCGTCGGCGCGGATTTTCTCAGAATCGGCCGAACCGGTCGAACGCAGTTCATTGGCGACACGCACACGCTCGGACTTCATGCGGTCGTACACCGAGTTGTTGATCTGCTCGACATAGTCGACGCGTTTCAGGCGCACATCGACGATGCCCACACCGATGGCTTTCGCCTCAAGCGCGACCTTGGCCAGGATCGCTTCCATCACCTTGCCGCGCTGGCCGGAGATCACTTCGCGCACGGTGCGTTTGGTGATTTCATCGTTCAGGGCGGCTTTGACGATTTGCGACATGCGATTGCGGGCCCGGCTTTCATCGCCACCGAAACTGCGGAAATACAGCTTCGGATCGGCGATGCGCCATTTGACGAAATTGTCGACGAGGATGTTTTTCTTCTCGGCCGTGATGAAGCGCTCAGGCTCCGGCGTGTCGATGGTCAGCACACGCTTATCCAGGTACATCACATTCTGGAATGGCGGCGGCAGCTTGAAATACAAGCCCGGCGTACTGATCACTTCCTTGACCTCGCCCAAGGCGAAGACGATCGCGTATTTACGCTGATCGACCACGAACACGGTCGAGGACAAGAGCATGATCGCGATAAAGCCCGCGATCAGGGCGGCGACGATACGGTTCATTAGCGGCTCTCCCGTTCACGCGAAGGGCGGCTATCGCGACGCGAATTGACTTCTACTGTCTGCATGGCTTCCTGTGGCATTACGGTATTGGCTGCAGGTGCGGCCGCTGCTGCGCGCGCTGCCGCAGCCGTGGCGTCCGACGCTGCCGTCTGGGCGATCAACTTGTCGAGTGGCAGATACAGCAGGTTGCTGCCCGTCTTCGCATCGACCATGACCTTGCTGGCACTGCTGAACACCTGCTGCATCGTTTCCAGATACATGCGGTCACGCGTGACGGCCGGCGCCTTCTGGTACTCGACCAGCACCTGCTTGAAGCGCGACGCGTTACCTTCGGCGTTCTCGGTCACCATGGAACGATAGGCTTCGGCTTCCTGCATCAGACGGAATGCGGCACCGCGCGCTTTCGGAATGACGTCGTTGGCATACGCCTGGCCTTCATTCTTCTGGCGCTCGCGGTCCTGGCCAGCCTTGACGG
The DNA here is from genome assembly GCF_051380875.1 of Janthinobacterium woesei. Taxonomy (NCBI): domain Bacteria; kingdom Pseudomonadati; phylum Pseudomonadota; class Betaproteobacteria; order Burkholderiales; family Oxalobacteraceae; genus Janthinobacterium; species Janthinobacterium woesei. Next base: position 64,559 of record NZ_JBNYXW010000020.1, on the reverse strand, counting down.
CGTCGTCGAAGGCAGCTTGCACCTGCTCCGGCGGCTGCACGGCCTGCATCGTCACATTGTTGATCAAGACGCCAACCTTGTAGCGGTCGAGGATCTGCTGCATCAGTTGCTGCGTTTCGTAAGCGACTTTCTCGCGTCCTTCATACAGCACAAAGTCCATCTTGCTGCGTCCGACCACTTCGCGGATCGCCGTTTCGGCGACCTGGCGCAAGGTGTCTTCCTGGTCGCGCACGTTGAACAGCCACTCGCCCGGATCTTTCAAGGTGTACTGCACCGCGAACTGGATGTCGATGATGTTTTCATCGTCCGTCAGCATCAGCGACTCGCTGGCCTGCTTGTTGCGCAGCGACTGGCGATAGCCCACTTCCACGGTACGCACCTGCGACACATTGACGGTTTCGTCGGCCTGGAACGGGTACGGCCAGCGCCAGTTGAAACCGGCCGGCGTGGTACGCGTGTATTTACCGAACGTCAGCACGACACCGCTCTGACCCTCTTGCACGATGAAGGCGCCGCTGGCGAGCCAGATCAGCACCGCGATCACGCCGACGACGCCAGCGGTGATACCGGCGCCCTTCATGTCAGGACGCGGGCCACCATTATTGTTGCCGCCATTGCCGCCATTATCGGGACGGTTCTTCTGTCCGAAAAAGGCATTCAGGCGCTGATTGAAATCGCGCCACAACTGGTCGAGGTCCGGCGGACCTTCGCCGGGCTTTTTGCCTTCTTGGGCTTTCTTGCCGTCGTCCTTGCGATTGCCCCAGCGGGGATCGTTCAGGGACAACTTCAAGCCTGTTTTTTTGAGTAGGGAGACAAGCATAACTATCGTGTTCCGACTTTGGAGTGGGTGGAAAACCTATCGTCCTCGCCAGGCTCTTCGGCCTGGTCCGGGGCGGCGCCATCGTGCTGGTCGTGCTGGTCGCACTGACCGTCAAACTGATCTTCCTGCAGTTGAGTTTCGCCGTTCTGATCGTTCTGATAGCGGTGGGCCGAAGCCGGCGCCTTCTTGGCCATCTCGACAATGGCATCGCGCAGCAAATCGAGACCGCTGCCCTTCTGCGCACTGACGAACACGCGACTGATCGTAGCATATTCGTCGCGTTCCACCGAAGGCTCCAGCCCGGCCGCATCGATCTTGTTCCACACGAGAATTTGCGGAATATGATCGGCGCCGATCTCTTTCAAGACCAGGTTGACCTGCTCGATCTGCTCCATGCGCACCGGCGACGCGGCGTCGACGACGTGCAGCAGCAAATCTGCATGGATGGTTTCTTCAAGCGTGGCGCGAAAAGCGGCCACCAGTTGGTGCGGCAATTCGCGCACGAAACCGACCGTATCTGAAATAACCACATTGCCCACTTCCTGGCCCAGGTAAACCCGGCGCGAGGTAGTGTCAAGGGTGGCGAACAACTGGTCGGCAACATATACGCCAGCCTTGGTCAGGGCATTGAACAGGGTCGACTTGCCGGCATTGGTATAGCCGACCAGGGACACCGAAAATGTGTGATTGCGGCCGCGCGCACGGCGCTGCGTTTCGCGTTGCTTGTGCAGCTTTTCCAGGCGCGCACGCAGGGCCTTGACACGGTCGCCGATCAGCCGGCGGTCAGTCTCGAGCTGCGTCTCGCCGGGACCGCGCAAGCCGATACCGCCTTTTTGCCGTTCCAGGTGAGTCCAGCCGCGGATCAGGCGCGTGGCCAGATGCTGCAACTGGGCCAGCTCGACTTGCAGCTTGCCCTCGTGGCTCTTGGCGCGCTGCGCGAAGATATCGAGGATCAGGCTGGTACGGTCGAGCACCCGCACATTCAGGCGCTTTTCCAGATTGCGCTGCTGGGCAGGAGACAAGGCGTGATTGAAGATGACAATTTCCAGGCCATCATTGACGACGACGTCACCAATTTCATCGGCCTTGCCGCTGCCGACAAAATAAGCCGAATCCGGACTGGAACGCTTGGCCGTGATGGTGGAAATCGGGTCCACACCGGCTGAGCGCGACAACAGCGTCAGCTCCTCCATGCTGGCGGCGAAGTCGCTGTGACCGAAGTCAACCCCGACTAGTGCCGCGCGCATGATGGGAACAGACAAGTTGAGGCGGACTCGGACTCGGACGCCGACACCGATGCAAACGCATCAGCGCCGCTGGCGCGGACGGGGGCGATGGCGGGTGAAAGGCGCTGGGCCGTCAAGCTCAACGCTTTACTCCGCTTCAGGTTCAATATTGAGATTGACGGCACGGGCTGGCACCACTGTCGAGATGGCATGCTTGTACACCATCTGCGTGACCGTATTGCGCAGCAATACGACATATTGATCGAACGATTCGATATGGCCCTGCAGTTTAATGCCGTTGACCAGGTAGATCGAGACAGGAACATGCTCTTTGCGTAATGCATTGAGGAATGGGTCTTGTAACAGTTGCCCTTTGTTGCTCATAACAGCTCCGTTTGTTTATGTTGTTGTGTAAGAATTGGAGGCGACTCGCTTGATTTCAAGTGCTCTCACACCTTTCAAAGAGAGAAAGATGCATCACAGCTACTGTAACCTGTTTTCGCGATCGCTGTCGCGCATGGCGCATTAACACTTTATTATTTCCGTGCAAATGGCCCTATTTATTTACTGTCGGCGCCGCATTATCGATGCGGCGCCTTAATTGACGCTTAACTCATTGCATTTTTTACTTGCTTGGCGTGCGTGCAAATGGGTTTTTACCCGTGCGCAGTTCGATGCGCAATGGCGTGCCGACCAGCGCAAAGGTATCGCGGAAATGCTTTTCCAGATAGCGCTTGTACGGATCGCCGACGGCATCGAGTGCATTGCCGTGAATAACGATCACAGGCGGGTTCATGCCGCCCTGGTGGGCATAACGCAGCTTCGGACGGATCGAGCCCTTGCGGCGCGGCTCCTGCTTCTCCACGGCCTCGATCAGGGCGCGCGTCAGCTTCGGCGTCGACAGGTCGCACATGGCGGCCGCATACGCGGCGTTGAGCGACTTCATCAGTGGAGCGATGTTGGTGCCCTTCAGCGCCGAAATGAAATGCATCTGCGCGAATGACAGGAAATCGAGCTTGCGGTCGATATCGATCTTGATCTCGTCGCGTTCGTGCGATTGCAGACCATCCCATTTGTTCACGGCCACCACCAGTGCGCGGCCCGATTCCAGGATGAAGCCGGCGATATGCGCGTCCTGCTCGGAAATATCCTGCTGCGCGTCGAGCATCAGCACCACCACGTTGGCTTCGGAAATCGACTGCAGGGTTTTCACCACCGAGAATTTCTCGATCGCTTCAAACACCTTGCCACGGCGGCGGATACCGGCCGTGTCGATCAGCGTATATTGCTGGCCATCGCGCTCGAACGGAATCTCGATCGAATCGCGCGTCGTGCCCGGCATGTCGAAGGCGATCACGCGCTCTTCGCCCAGCAGGGTGTTGATGAGGGTCGACTTGCCCACGTTCGGACGGCCGACCAGAGCGATCTTGATGCCGCGATCGGTCTTTTCCAGCTCTTCAGGCTCATCCGGACGCTGCGCAAACGCCACGTCCAGCATCACTTCGACGAGGTCATTGACGCCGTCGCCGTGCGCCGACGAGACCGCATACGGATCGCCCATGCCCAATTCATAGAATTCGGACACGACGGCCGTATAGCGCATGCCTTCGCTTTTGTTGACCACCAACAAGACCGGACGTCCGCTCTTGCGCAGGAAGTCAACGATGGTCTTGTCATGCGGGGTCAGGCCTTGACGGCCGTCCACGATGAAGACCACCACGTCGGCCTCGGCCACAGCCTGCTTGGTCTGCAGTGCCATCTGGTGCATGATGCCTTCCTTGGCGACGGGCTCGAAACCACCCGTATCGATGACCAGGAAGGGACGTTCGCCGACACGGCCTTCGCCATAGTGACGATCGCGCGTCAACCCAGGCAAATCCGCCACCAGCGCATCGCGCGAGCGGGTCAGACGATTGAATAAGGTCGATTTCCCAACATTGGGTCGACCAACTAGTGCAATTACCGGCTTCATTGTATTACTCGACCGCGAGAGCGGTCACTGTCCCTGATTGGGTTTGAAAAATCAAATTCGAACCGGCGACAACGGGAGCCGAAACAATCGGACTACCGTCGGTGCTGACCCGACCTATTAATGCACCATCTTCCCGTGACAGGAAGTGGATGTAACCTTGATAGTCACCGACGGCGACGCTGCGGCCATACGACGCTGGCGTCGACAGGCGGCGGCGCGCCAGCGCATCATTCTTCCAGGCGCTCTGGCCGCCATCGCGGCTGAACGCCACTACGGCGCCCTTGTCATCGGCGGCAAACACGAAACGCTGGTCGACCGCCACGCCCACATCGGACGACATCGGCTTGGTCCAGCGCGGCGCACCCGTGGCGGCATCGAAACAGCCTGCCTTGCCCTGGTACGTGACGGTGCATACTTCGCCTTCAAACACCACCGGCGTGCCGGCGATGTCGGAGACGCGTTCCAGTTCGGTGGCGCCGCGCGGTTCGCTGACAACAATCTCCCAGCGTACCACACCGGTGGCCGCCGTCAGTGCCAGCAGCTTGCCGCCAGGCTGGGCCACGTAGACATTCGCGCCGCCCAGCACCATGCCGGGGGCATTGCGCAAGGTCAACGCCGGCGTGGCGCGCTGCACCACCCACTTGCGCTCGCCCGTCTTGGCGTCGAGGCCGACGATGCGGTTGTCCACGCTGCGCACCACCACCACGCCCTGCCCAACGACTGGCGGCGTCAATACTTCGCTCGATGCCTGCGCCGTCCACAAGGACTTGCCGTCGGCGTCAAACGCCAGCACGGTACCCTTGGCGGCGCCCACGGCCACGACCGTGCCATCGCTGCCGGCACTCGAGGTGATATCGCTGCCAGCCTTGATACGCCAGGTTTCACGGCCACTGGCCGCATCCAGGCGCGCCAGCGCGCCATCGGCATTGACCACGTACAGGCTGCTGCCCGCCAGCGCTGGCGTGAATGCATACACGCCCGCCTTGCCGATCGAGTATTTCCAGGCATCGCGCACGGCAATGCTCGAGGTTAACTCGACCAGCTTGGCCGGCTCGGTTTTCGGGTCTTTCGAGGAGAACGGGTTCCAGGACGAGCAACCGGCCATCAGGACCAACAGGCTTGCAGCTACCAGCTTTTCAGTGACACGCATAAGTGTTATCCAACCTTTTTCTTGTACTTGTAAGGGTCAGGCAGGCGGCACGCAGGCCGCGCAGCAGAACCGGTTCCTATCAGGCGGCAGCCTTGTCAGCGTTGGCCTTGTCTTCCGGCACCGTACCGCCAATCGCTTCCAGTTTGACCTGGATCAACTGACGGCCTGGATTATTCTTGTCCGTTGCGGCCAGCGCTGCCAGGTAGGCGGTGCGGGCATCGGCCAGCTTGTTTTGTGCCACCAGGATGTCGCCCTTGCGGTCGGCCACGGCGCCGGCAAATTGCGGCACGCTGGCCGTCGCCAGCACTTTCAGCGCTTCATCGTAGGCTTTTTCATCCAGCAAGACACCGGCCAGGCGCAGCTTGGCGATGGCCTTGTATTCTTCCGTGCCGTGCTCGGCGACCCATTGCAGCTGGGTCTTGGCCGTTTTCAGGTCATTCGCATCGAACGCCACCTTGGCCGCAGCCAGGGCGCTCATCTGCGCATACGCCGTGCCGCTGAAGCGCGACTGCATGTCGCCGGCCGCACGCATCACCTTGGCCGTGTCCTTGGCGGCGATGGCGTTTTGCAGCTCGTCATACAACTGGCCCGCTTGCGCCGCCTGGGTGCGCTGGTAGTACTGCCAGCCAGCCCAGCCGCTATAGCCGGCCAGCGCCACGATCAGGACCCATGAGGCCAGATTGCCATTGCGCTGCCACCAGGCCTTGAGAGTTGCCAGTTGTTCTTGTTCTTCGTGATCGTATGCCATGGTCGTCAGTTTTAATGAGTAGTTGATCGAGGGTAGAACTGTGTTGCTTCAAATCAATGGTGGTGATGCACGTGACCATCAGGACCGTGGTCGTGGCCGCAATCGTGGCCGCCGATGATCTGGTCGACCAGGTAATCGACGACATCGTCGAACGGCACCGTGTTTTGCTGCGACCCTGCATCAGCTTCGCGCATGGCCTTCACCGTGGCCACCTTGTTGGCGATTTCATCGTCGCCCAGGATCACGGCAAACGCCGCGCCGCTGGCATCGGCCTTTTTCATTTGCGTCTTGAAGCTGCCGCCGCCATTGCTCGCTGCGCAATGTAGCACAACGTCCAGGCCGGCATCGCGAATCCGCTCTGCCAGCACGAACGCCTGCAAGCCCGCTTCCTCGCCCTGATGCACCAGGTAGACGTCGCACTGGGCTGGCGCTTCCGGTTCGGCCGCGTCCTTCATCAGCAAGACCAGGCGCTCGATGCCCATGGCAAAACCGACGGCGGGCGTCGACTTGCCGCCGAACATTTCCACCATGCCGTCATAGCGGCCACCGGCGCAGACCGTGCCTTGCGCGCCCAGCTTGTCCGTCACCCACTCGAACACGGTGCGGTTGTAGTAGTCGAGGCCGCGCACCAGGCGTGGATTGATGGTGAATGGAATATTGTTGTGATTCAGAATCTTTTGCACGCCGTGGAAGTGCGCCAGCGATTCTTCGCCCAGGTACTCCAGCAGCTTCGGCGCGCCATTGACCAGGTCCTGCATGGCAGGGTTCTTGGTGTCCAGAATGCGCAGCGGATTGCTGTGCAGGCGGCGCTTGGCTTCTTCGTCGAGCAGCTCGCTGTGGCTTTCCAGGTAGGTGATCAGGTCGGCGCGGTGGCGCAGGCGCTCGGCCGCGTCGCCGATCGAGTTCAATTCCAGGCGGATGCCTTCCAGGCCCAGGTCATCCCACAGGCGGCGCGACAGCATGATCATTTCGGCGTCGATATCGGGCCCCGTAAAACCGATGGCTTCTGCGCCGAACTGGTAAAACTGGCGGTAGCGGCCTTTTTGCGGGCGCTCGTGGCGGAACATCTGGCCCTTGTACCACAGGCGTTTCGGGCCTTCGTACACCAGGTTATGCTCGACCACGGCGCGCACCACGCCAGCCGTGCCTTCCGGGCGCAGGGTCAGGTTGTCGCCGTTCATCGAATCGGTGAACGAATACATTTCCTTTTCCACGATATCGGTCACGGCGCCGATGGCGCGCGCGAACAGCTTGGTTTCTTCCACGATCGGCGTGCGGATCTGCTGGAAGCCATAGCTTTGCAGCACGGATTGCGCCGTATTTTCAAACAATTCCCACAGCGGGGCGTCGGCCGGCAGCACGTCATTCATGCCTTTGACTGCGGTAATCTTATCTGCTTTTTTATTTTCTGACATGGTATCTACTTTTATTAGCTACGATTGCTGTTCAATTTTGGGCGTATTCAGGAGTCTAGGCTTGCAAACCTATACCGCTCAGGAGTCTAGGCTTGCAAGCCTATACCGCTACGCTGGCGAGCGACATGTCGCTCGAAACCCCAGCTACGCCGTAGTGACTCTTTACATAATTCAAGACGATGTCCTGGAATTGCTCGACGATGCGCTCGCCGCGCAGGGTGACGACTTTTTCGCCATCGACGAACACCGGCGCGGCCGGCGATTCGCCCGTGCCGGGCAAGCTGATGCCGATATTCGCATGTTTCGATTCGCCAGGTCCGTTGACGATGCAGCCCATGACGGCCACGTTCATCCCCTCCACGCCTGGATATGACTTCTTCCATTCCGGCATCTGCTCGCGCAGATACGTCTGGATATTCTCGGCCAGCTCCTGGAACGTGGTCGAGGTCGTGCGGCCACAGCCTGGGCAGGCGATCACCATCGGTGCGAACTTGCGCAAACCCATGGTTTGCAAGATTTCCTGGCCGACGATCACTTCGCGCGTGCGGTCGCCGCCCGGCTCCGGCGTCAGCGAAATGCGGATGGTGTCGCCGATGCCCTCTTGCAGCAGCACCGACAGGGCCGCCGTCGAGGCGACGATGCCCTTGCTGCCCATGCCCGCTTCCGTCAAGCCCAAGTGCAGCGGATAGTCGCAGCGCTTGGCCAGTTCGCGGTAGACGGCGATCAGATCTTGCACACCAGAAACCTTGCACGACAGGATGATCTTGTCGCGGCCCAGGCCCAGCTCTTCGGCGCGCACGGCGTTTTCAATCGCCGACGTCACCAGTGCTTCGTACATGACGGATTGCGCCGGCCATGGCTCGGCGCGGCCAGCGTTTTCATCCATGATGCGCGCCAGCAAGGCTTGATCGAGGCTGCCCCAGTTCACGCCGATGCGCACCGGCTTGTCATACTTGCACGCTGCTTCGATCATCTGCGCAAATTGCGTGTCGCGCTTGGCACCCTTGCCCACGTTGCCCGGATTGATGCGGTACTTCGACAGCGCGCGCGCACAATCGGGATAATCGTTGAGCAGGGTATGGCCGTTGTAATGGAAGTCGCCCACCAGCGGCACGTCGATGTCCATCTTGTCGAGCTGCTCGCGGATGTAGGGCACGGCCGCGGCCGCTTCCGGACGATCCACCGTCAGGCGCACCAGCTCCGAACCGGCACGCGCCAGCTCCTTGATCTGGATTGCCGTACCGATGGCATCGGCCGTATCCGTATTCGTCATCGACTGCACCACCACGGGGGCGTCGCCGCCCACCCAGATCTGGCGCTGGCCGTGCGCGATCAGCACCTTGCGGCTGTCGCGCCGATCGGAAGGGCCGGAGCCAATCGCTGTTTTCGAGGTCGCCATAATATTATCTTCTGAGTTTACTTGCTTAAACTATTACTTAACTACTTCATTTATTTGATGCTTATTTGATACTGATGCGCGAAATCGTGCCGCCGCCTGCGGTCGGCAAATCCAGCCGGGTGCCGCGCAACGTTGCCTGCACGGCAGCAGGCTTGCCCACCACCAGCGTGGCCGGACCGGTGATATCAAACGTTTCCGTGCTACCCGCCTTGACCATGCGCGAAATCAGCGGCGAGGCGCCGGTACGGCGAATCTCGACCCAGGAATCCTGCTCCACCTTCAATACCAGCGCGTTCGCGCCCACGGCGGCCGGCGTAGCGGCTGGCGGCACCACGGCAGCGGCTGGCGCAGAAGCGATACCGGAAGCCGGCGCGCCCGTCTGCGTATCATTGCCGGGCGGCGGCGGTACGGAAATGAGCGGCACGGACGGCGTTTGCACGGGCGTCAGGTCTTGCCCCGGCTTGATCAGGGTCGTTTCTACCGGCCCCACGTCCGCATGCACGGCTTCTTTCTCGGCGTGCGAGGACAGCAGGCTAGCCGGTACATAACCAAACTTGTATGCGCCAAAAGCGGCCGCCACGACGACCGCCACGGCGCCGGCGACCCAGATCGGCGCCTGGTTCGACGAGCGCTGCGTCATCGACGGAAAGCGCGATTCGGAAAACGTGGCGGAAATTTCCCGCCGTACGGGCGCGGCCGGGTCTTGCGCCGGTGCCGGATGGACTTCGATCATGGCCACCAGGGGCGCCGCATCGAGACGCACCACCTTGGCGTAGGCGCGCACGAAACCACGCACCACGGCCAGGTTCGGCAAGGCCGCCATGTCGCCCTCTTCCAGCGCGATCACCTGGCGCGGCGCCAGCTTGAGCTGGTCGGCCACCTGTTCCACTGGCCAGCCCAGCGCTTCGCGCTGTGCCTTCAACTGTGCGCCTGCCAACGCAAGATTGCCCTGGGGCTGCTGCTGAGGCGTTTCTGCCCGCTCTGAATTCATTGGTATCCCTGTCTCACTCATCAAACGCCCCACTTTGATAAGCAGCATATTCGGACGAGCCGGAATGGTGGTTGCGCAAATGCGCCCCCAGGCCAGCTTCCGCACCCGCATCCCCGAGCTTATGCTGCACCTTGATCGCTAGCCACAGCACATCGGCCGTCTGGCTCTCCATTGTCGCTATTTTACCGAGCTGCTCAAGATAATGAGCCGCTTGCCGGTAGTCTTGCTGCTGGTAAAACACGCGCACCAGGCCGGCGTTCGTCACTGCCACATCCGGCGCGATGCGTACCGCGCGCAACAAATACGCGCCGGCACGCGGGTAATCATTCAGGGCCAGGCTGCAAGCGCCCCCATTATTGAGCGCCTTTTCCGGCGACACATAGGCCGCGTCCGCCAGCGCCGCATCGAAATACGCCAGCGCTTGCGCGGCGCGTCCCGTCTGGCACAAAAACAGGCCGTAATTATTGCTCAACTCAGGATTGTGGGGCGCAAGGCGCAAAGCGTAAAGGAAATCTTTCTCAGCAGGCAAAGTTTGACGCTGGGCCGCGAGGATCAGGGCGCGCATGCCGTACGCCTGCGCATCGTTCGGCGCCAGCTGCACGGCTTGCGCCGCCTCCGCCAGGGCCACGTCGAGCTGGCCTTGCGCATAATACGCGCTGGCCAGCTGCAAGCGCAACGCGGCGCGCTCCTGGGTACTCGCCTGCCTGTCCTGGCCAGCGGCCCGAACAGGAGCATCGGATGAAGAGGATGCACAGCCGACCAGCAGCACAGCCAGGCTAACAGCGGCCACAGCGAGCGAGCGAGGGTAAGCCATGCTATCTCCCATCAGGAGCGGATCTCCACGATCTTGCCAAAATTGGCACCAAATTTTTGTTGATACTCAGTCATCTTTTCCATGCGTTCCTGCACCCGCGTGCGATCCTTGACTTCGCCGGCCAGCTGGCCACAGGCAGCATCGATATCATCGCCGCGCGTCTTGCGCACGGTGGTGATGATGCCGCCATCCATGAGGACTTGGGCAAACGCCTTGATGCGCGGGTTTTTCGAGCGGAACAGGCCCGACTCGGGGAAAGGGTTGAAAGGAATCAGGTTGAACTTGCAGTTCACGCCAAACTCGCGGTCTTGCACCAGCGCCAGCAATTCGCGCGCGTGCTCGTCGCTGTCGTTGACGCCATCGAGCATGCAGTATTCGAAGGTAATGAAATCGCGCGGCGCGAACTCCAGGTAGCGCTTGCAGGCCGCCATCAATTCCTTCAGCGGGTATTTCTTGTTCAGTGGAATCAAACCGTCACGCAAGGCATCGTTCGAAGCGTGCAGCGAGACGGCCAGGGCCACCGGCACTTCCTGCGACAGCTTGTCCATCATCGGCACCACGCCCGAGGTCGACAGGGTCACGCGGCGGCGCGACAGGCCGTAGGCATTGTCGTCGAGCATCAATTTCAGGGCCGTGACGGTCGGCTCGAAGTTCAGCAGGGGTTCGCCCATGCCCATCATCACCACGTTGGTGATCTGGCGCTCGCCTTTCGGGCCCGGCTCGATGCCCTTGGTGCGGCGCAATTCAAATTCTGCCATCCACAGCTGGCCGATGATCTCGCCCACGGACAAGTTGCGGTTGAAGCCTTGCTTTCCCGTCGAGCAGAAACGGCAGTTCACGGCGCAGCCAGCCTGGGTCGAGATGCACAGGGTGCCGCGGTTTTCTTCCGGAATGAACACGGTTTCCACGGCATTGCCATTGCCGACATCAACCAGCCACTTGCGCGTGCCATCCGTCGACGTGTGGTCGCTGATGACGGCGGGGGCGCGCACTTCGGCGCGCGTGGCCAGCTTGTCGCGCAGCGACTTGGCCAGGTCCGTCATGGCGTCGAAATCGGAGGCGCCGAACTGGTGTATCCAGCGTTGCAATTGTTTCGCACGAAACGGTTTCTCCCCCAACTCGGCGCAGTAGGCGATGAGTTGCGCGGGATCGAAGTCCAGCAAGTTGGTGAGGGTCGTCGTATTCATGATCATGCCTATTCTAAAAATCCGTCCCCGCGCGCATCAGGAGCAAGAAGCCACCACAGCGCAGCGGGAACAGGGGGTGATAAGTTATTTCACAGATAACGCCAGGAAATAACGTTATCTAAGGCAATTAAGCCTTCAATTCTGGGAAGAAGTAAGCGATTTCTTCTTTGCCAGCTTCGACAGCGTCGGAACCGTGTACGGCGTTAGCGTCGATCGAATCGGCGAAATCGGCGCGGATCGTGCCTTTTTCTGCTTTCTTCGGATCGGTCGCGCCCATCAGGTCACGGTGGGCCAGGACGGCGTTTTCGCCTTCCAGGGCTTGGATCATGACTGGACCGGAAACCATGAAGTCGACCAGGTCCTTGAAGAAGCCGCGCTCTTTGTGCGCTGCGTAGAAGCCTTCAGCTTGTTCGCGCGACAGTTGGGTCATGCGCGCAGCAACGATTTTCAAGCCAGCGTTTTCAAAACGGGTGTAGATTTGACCAATTACGTTTTTTGCAACTGCGTCTGGTTTGATGATCGACAGGGTGCGTTCGATTGCCATGTGTGAAAACTCCAATAAAAAGAAAGGTTTAAAACGATAAATTGATAACTCAATCAACCTTCGATTTTACCATACTCCACCCCATATCACCCAGACAGGCAGGGGGCATCTTCCCGCCCTGCCTGCGTTTAATGAAATCTTAAGCTGCTTTTTTTGCAAAATCCGGGGTCCATGCTATCCTTGGGCAAAGTAGTAATTTGAATTGACAACACGGAGGCAATATGAATCAGAACATGCAACGCACCTTTGACCTGTCGGGGGGCATGCAGCAAGTGCGCCACCAGGTCTTGCGCAACACTTACTGGCTGCTGGCACTGTCCATGATACCGACCGTGCTGGGCGCCTTCATCGGCGTGCAAATGCATTTGCCGATGCTGACCGGCGGCATGGGCTTCATCATCTTCATGGCGGTCGCGTTCGGCTTCATGTACGCGATTGAAAAAACCAAGAACTCGGGCCTGGGCGTCGCCGTCCTGCTGGGCTTTACCTTCTTCATGGGCCTGATGCTCACGCCTATCCTAACGCGCACGCTCGGCTACTCGAATGGCGGCATGCTGATCATGACGGCATTCGGCGGCACGGCCACCATCCTGGCCGTAATGGCAACCATCGCCACGGTCTCGAAGCGCGACTTCTCGGCCATGGGCAAATGGCTGTTCGCCGGCGTGATCGTGCTGATCCTGGCATCGGTGGCAAACATCTTCCTGGGCCTGTCGGCACTGTCGATCGTGATCTCAATGGTCGCCATCGCCATCTTCTCGGCCTACATCCTGTATGACGTGCAGCAAATCATCAACGGCGGCGAGACCAACTACATCTCGGCCACCCTGCGCATCTACCTGGACGTGTACAACATCTTCACCAGCTTGTTGTCCCTGCTGGGCTTCGCCGGCGGTAACCGCGACTAATCGCAGCGATATAAGAATGAAAAGCCGACCCTCGGGTCGGCTTTTTTACGCCTGCAGAACTTACCTGACCTTCTCGGCCACGGCAAGCAGGCAGGCGCGGGCGCGGTCCAGGGTGGGGTTGCCGCGCTGGGCCGCATACACGGCGTAGGCGGAATGCGAGAATTCGGGCGCGTCGCGCACGCGATGCAGCAGGCCCGCGTCGAGGTAGGGCTGCGCGCTGCCGATGCGGAAATAGCTGGCGCCGCCCACCTCCAGCAGGTACACGAGCGCCAGCGGACCGAGCGAGATCGACACGGGCGGGCTGCTCAGCTCCGGGTACGCCGCCTGGTGATTGGCCGCAAAGCTGGGACCCCAGTCGACATACACATACGCGTCGGCATGCAGTTGCCCATCGGCGCGCGTAGTGACCATCACCAGCTTTTCCTCAGCCAGCAATTCACTGACGATGCCCGGGCGCTGCGGCGGGTTATACAGCACGGCCAGGTCCAGCGAACCGTCGTGCACGGCGTCGAGCAGGCGCGCCGGACTGTCGACTTCCGCGCGCAGGGCGATCTCGGGACAGTCCCGGCTCATGCGTATCAGCCAGTCGCCCAGCAGCGGCTGCCACAGGCTCAGTTCGCAGCCGATGCTGATGGCGTCGTCGCGCCCAGGCGGCAAGGCCACTTGGTGGCGCGCCCGCTCCCACACCTGCACCATGGTGGCCGCGTGGCGCATGAAGCGCTCGCCGGCCGAGGTCAGGCGCGCGCCCGCCTTGTTGCGCACAAATAACTGGCGCCCCAGTTGCTGCTCCAGGGTGCGGATGCGGGCGCTGACGGCCGTTTGCGTCACGTGCATGCGCTCGGCCGCCATGATGAAACTGCCGCAGGACGCGACTTCCAGAAAGGTACGTGCTTGATTAATATCCATCAAGCCATGATATCAGCTGACGCGCGCATCAGCTGACCCGCTCGTAGCCACCCAGCACGCCCTGCTTCGACAAGACCCATTGCCATAGCTGCAGATCGCGCGCACGGAAGGCGCCGGCACAAGACAGCAAATAGTATGACCACATGCGGTGGAAGCGCTCGCCCAGCTGGGCGGAAAACTGCGGCCACGCCTGCTCGAAGTTGGCATGCCAAGCCATCAGGGTCTTGTCGTAGTCGGCGCCGAAGTTGTGCAGGTCTTCGGCCACGAACAGATCGTCCATGGCGTCGCCAATCTGGCCAAGCGACGGCAAATCGCCATTCGGGAAGATGTATTTGTCGATCCACGGATCGCACGTGGAATGGCGCTTGTTCTTGCCGATCGTGTGCAGCAAAAACAGGCCATCGTCTTCCAGGCAGCGGTGCGCCACTTCCATGAAGGTGCGGTGGTTCTTGTGCCCCACGTGCTCGAACATGCCGATGCTGACGATGCGGTCAAATTTTTCATGCGTGTCGCGGTAATCCTGCAGGCGAAAATCCAGGTTTTCACCGCCCGGCATGCCGCGCGCATACTCGACCTGCTCTGTCGAGATCGTCACGCCGACGCATTGCACCTGGTATTTCTCGGCCGCATAGCGCATGAAGCTGCCCCAGCCGCAGCCGATGTCGAGCACGCGCATGCCGGGCTCCAGGCGCAGCTTGCGGCAAATCAAATCGAGCTTGGCCTCCTGCGCCTCGGCCAGGTTGGCCGCATCCTTCCAGTAGCCGCAGGTGTAGGTCATGCGCGCATCGAGCATGGCCGCATAGAAGGCGTTGCCCAGGTCGTAATGTTCCTTGCCCACCATCCAGGCGCGGCGCTCAGTCTGCAGGTTGAACAGGCGCGCGTACAGGGCATGGAAGGCCAGGCGCATGGGACGTACATCGTCGGCCACCCTGGCGCGCAGCAGATGGCAAAAGAATTCGTCGAGCTGCTGCGCGTCCCAGTCGCCGTCCATGTACGCTTCGCCCAGGCCCAGGTTGCCGCTGGCGAAGGCCCGCTCGGGCACCCCGGGTTTACGCAACTGCATGTCCCAGGCGGCGCGGCCATTCAAATGTATGTCGGCCCTGCCCAGCAATTCGGCCGCTTCGCGGGTCAGCCGCGTATCGAGATTGAGTTCCGGTGTTGGGTGCAACTGCATTGCTGCTTGTATCGTGTGCTGCATGTTCATGGCCTTGCTGCCTCCAGATGGTTGTCGGTGCTGGCGCGCGCCAGCAAGTCAACATCAGCTACCGGGCGGCGCAACAGCAATAAAATTATCCGCCCACCATACTCATCTGGATAATGAAACATCATGGCTATTCATATCAATAATTTTGCACCAAAATGACTTGAATCAATTATTTCTAGAAGTACTCTTTACATGAAGCACGCTGTAGCATGAAAAAACGCGCCTGTTCGCAGCTGTTTCAGCACGTTCCCGCCATCCGCCACCACGATCAAAAGTCGTTATTTATCGGATACTTGCTGTAAAAATCGTTATCCATTTGAAATTGGCAAAGGTGACCGTCATCGACATGTCCAGCGCTTCGACGGCATGCCAGCCACCGACGGGCAAGAACAGGATCTCACCGGGTGCCAGCACGCATTCGCGCACCTGCACGTCAGCCATCAGCCATCGGCCATCGGCGACTAGCTTGCCGGCCACGCCGCGGGTATGCACGCTCGCCACTTCGTCATCGCGGCCATACATCGCAGCCATTTATCGCTGCCATACTTGCCCCACTGCGCGAAGTACGGGGCGGAAAGACTGCAGGGGGAAGAGGAAGAAAAGCGCTTGGTCAAAAAAATACGGACCAATTTTATATAACAGCTTGGTGGTATTGCAGTGGCTTGCTGTCCCGCTGCACAAGACAAGGGCGGGCGCCTGCCTGGCCACCGGCCGCATCATGACTTTAAGCCAGGTCAAACACGGCCATGGATTCCACATGCGAAGTATGCGGGAACATGTTGACCACGCCCGCCTTGCTCAGCACATAGCCCGCTTCCCGCACCAGAATGCCGGCGTCGCGCGCCAGGGTCGACGGGCTGCACGAAACGTAGACGATGCGCTTTGGCAGCATGTCCGGACGCACTTGCGACAGGCCGGCCAGTGCCTGGCACAGGGCCATGGCGCCATCGCGCGGCGGGTCGACCAGGATGCGGTCGAACTTGCCCAGCGCGATCAAATCGTCGGTGGTCACTTCAAACAGGTTGCGCGTCGAGAACGAGGTTTTCTCCGCCAGGCCATTGGCCAGGGCGTTTTCCAGCGCCCGCTCCGTCAGGGCCGTGCTGCCTTCGATACCCACCACTTCACTGCCCTGCGTGGCCAGCGGCAAGGTAAAGTTGCCCAGGCCGCAGAACAGGTCGGCGACACGGTCTTGCGGCTGCACTTCCAGCAAGCGCAGGGCTTTCGACACCAGCACACGGTTGATGTGATGGTTCACCTGGGTAAAATCGACAGGTTTGAATGGCATCTTGACGCCGAATTCCGGCAGCAAGTAATGCAATTGCTGGTCCAGCGGGTAGAACGGCACGGCTGTTTCCGGCCCCTTCACCTGCAACCACCATTGCACGCCGTACTCGTCGGCAAATGCCTTCAGCTTGGTTTCGTCGTCTGCCGTCAGCGGTGCCATGATACGCAACACCATCGCCGTCACGTCTTCGCCGACGGCCAGCTCGATCTGCGGCATCTGGTCGAAGATGGACAGCGAACCGATCAGCGCGCGTAGCGGCAGCAGCATAGCGGAAATGTGCGGTGGCAAGATTTCGCAGCTATCCATGTCGGCGACGAACGCCGATTTCTTTTCATGAAAGCCCACCAGCACGACGTCTTTTTTCTTCACGTGGCGCACCGACAGGCGCGCACGATAGCGGTAGCCCCACGTCGGGCCATACATGGGGCGCATCACGCTTTGCGGACGCACCTTGCCGATGTGCCACAGGTTATCTTCCAGCACACGTTGTTTGATCGCCACTTGCGCCGAAGGTTCCAGATGCTGCATGGAGCAGCCGCCGCAGTGATCGAAGTGCTTGCACTTGGGCGTCACGCGCATCGACGATTCCCGGTGCAGCGCCGTCATGCGGGCCATTTCCCAGTTTTTCTTCTTCTTGAACGACACAAAGCTGACGCGCTCGCCGGGCAGCGCGCCTTCGACAAACACGACCTTGCCCGGCGAGCCGTCTTCATTCTCGATATGGCCAACGCCGCGGGCGTCCATGTCGAGTGATTTGATTTCAATGATATTTTCTTGCATAGCGATCAATAGGTAAGAGTGGGCCAGGACGCAGGGCCGCGCTGAAACTTGAAAGAATGGGAGGGAGCTCAGGCGCCGCGAGCGGGGCGTATGATAGCAGATGCGGGCTAGTTGAAGTCTGCGGCGCAGCCGCTCCGATCAGCGCGCCCTGGAAAATGTGCAACGCAGCCATGTGCGTTTTATGCGGTGCGCTACAAAAGCGAATCGCGCACCACGCCGCGCGCGGCCATGGCCCGTTTGAGCTTGATCAAGGCCTCTTGCTGGATTTGCCGCACGCGTTCGCGCGTCACGCCCATTTCTTCGGCCAGGGTTTCCAGGGTGGCGGGGTCATCATTATCGAGACCGAAACGGCGCATGATGACCACGCGCTGCTTGTCGGGCAGCTTGGTCAGCCAGTCGCGCACCAGCACCGTCATTTCATGGTGTTCGGCGCGCGCGTCGGGACTGTCTTCGCTGGCGCCGGGCAGCATGTCCATCAAGGATGATTGCGGGTCGTTGTCGAGCGGCGCGTCGAGCGAGGTGGCGTGCTCGGACAGCGCCAGGATATCTTGCACCTCTTCCACGGGACGCCCCACCAGGTGGGCGATATCTTCCGCAGTGGCATCCTTGCCGTCGTGGTGCTGGGCTTCGAGGTGGTATTTGCCGCGCAGGATCTGGTTCAGTTCGCGCACCATGTGCACCGGCAGGCGCACCGTGCGCGCCTGGTTCATGATGGCCCGTTCGATGCTCTGGCGTATCCACCAGGTGGCGTAGGTGGAAAAACGGAAACCGCGTTCAGGCTCGAACTTGTCGATGGCGCGCATCAGGCCGATGTTGCCCTCCTCGATCATGTCGAGCAGTACCACGCCGCGGTTGATGTAATGCTTGGCGATCGACACGACCAGGCGCAAGTTGTGCTCGATCATGGTTTGCCGGGCTTCGAAGTTGCCCTGCTTGGCCAGGGTAGCGTAATGCACTTCCTGCGCCACCGTCAGCAGGGGCCGCGTGCCGATCTGGTTCAAATAGTGCTGCGTGGTATCGGTCGACAGCTCGGCCGCCAGCACTTTCTTCAATTCATCGACACTTTCGACCAGCACGCTGACACTGGCCACTTCACCGCCTTCGCCTGCCTCGACGGCGTCAATACCGTCGAGTTCGCCGGCATCGTCCGTCACGACTTCGTCCGCCCCGTCTTCCGGCGGTTCCGGGTCATCGTCCAACTGTTCGTGCGGCGCGTGTGTCATTGCTTTACCTAACGGTTAGGCAGGAATTTCGTAGGATCGACAGGCTTGCCTTGCTGGCGGATTTCAAAGTGCAGCTTCACGCGGTCAGCATCGGAATCGCCCATTTCGGCGATGGCCTGGCCTTTATTGACGGTCTGTTTTTCCTTCACCAGAATGCTGCGGTTATGCGCATACGCGGACAATAAACTATTACTGTGCTTCACGATGACAAGATTACCATAACCACGGATTCCACTGCCGGCATACATGACTGTCCCCGCCCCGGCCGCCACCACCTGCTGGCCCGCCTTGCCGGCGATGTCGACGCCCTTGTTCTTGCCTTCATCAAAAGTACCGATGACTTTGCCTTCGGAAGGCCACATCCAGCTGATCTTGTCGTCGCCGGCCACTTGCGCGGCGGGTGCCGCTGCCGCTGCCGCAGTCGCAACGACAGGTGCCGGCGCTGGCGCCACTGCAGGCTTGGCATCGGCACCACCATCGGCGCGCAGCTCGGCCAGGGTGGCATCGGAATACGCGCGCTTCTCGCCACGCGGGCCCGTCTTCTTCGGCACGACTGGCGCAGCAGGACGCACTTCCGTGACTGGCGGCATGATGACGGCCGATGTTTGCGCACCGCCCGTGTCGCCCGTTGGCGGCAGCACGCGCAGCATCTGGTCGACCTTGATGTCGTTCGGATTGCTCAAGTCATTCCAGGCCACCAGGTCGCGGTAGTTCTGGCCGTGCTCCAAGGCAATGCGCAGCAGCGTATCGCCGCGCTTGACCCGATAAAAGGCGGGATCGCGATCCCTGGGATCGTTTGCCGCTGCATTGCTGGTGGACGGCTGACG
Organism: Janthinobacterium woesei; assembly: GCF_051380875.1. Lineage (NCBI taxonomy): Bacteria > Pseudomonadati > Pseudomonadota > Betaproteobacteria > Burkholderiales > Oxalobacteraceae > Janthinobacterium > Janthinobacterium woesei. Next base: position 45,160 of record NZ_JBNYXW010000020.1, on the reverse strand, counting down.
CTCGACGACCGGCGCCTGGACGCCCGTCGTGCCGCAACCGCTCAACAGGGCGGCCAGGGTGATACTGCATAGTAGTAGCTTACTTTTCTTAATCATTCGCATGTCATTGTTGGTCCTGCTGCTAACTGATCCGGGGATCATATGGTGCCCGGGCGCAAAGGCACGAAATGGCAGTCTTCCAGGGTTTGGCTGGTCCATTCCATTTTTCCCACCCGGGTAATGAGTTGTAAGTGTTGCAATTTCGCACCGACTGGCGCAACCAGGCGCCCGCCGAGCGTCAGCTGTTCCAGCAGGGCTTGCGGGACTTCCAGGCCGGCTGCAGCAAGGATGATGCCATCAAAGGGCGCCGCCTGCGGCAGGCCAAGCATACCATCTCCGTACTGCAAGCGCAGATTTGCCACACGCAGCGGGCGCAGGTTGGCCTTCGCCAGTTCGTGCAGGGGCCGGATGCGCTCGATCGAATACACCTCCCGGGCCACCAGCGACAGCACCGTTGCCTGGTAGCCGCAGCCCGTACCGATTTCCAGCACGCGCTGCAAGCTGCCGCCATTGCGCATCACTTCAATCATGCGTGCCACGATGTAGGGCTGGGAAATAGTCTGGTGATGGCCGATGGGGAGCGATGCATCGATATACGCTTGCGAGGCCAGCGCCTCGTCCATGAACATGTGGCGCGGCACGGCCTGCATGGCGTCGAGCACCACCTGGTCTTTCACGCCCTGCTTCGCAATGCGGGCCACCATGGCGCGCCGCACGGCGTCCGAGACCAGCGGGTTTTGGCGTGGCGGCGCCACTACCACCGGTTGCGCCCGCTCATTGGCGATGGCCTGAGCGCGCGACGGCGCGATGGCCGCAGGCGCGCCATACGGCTGCGCACCGCCCCGGGCCGCGCTTTGCGCCGCATTCTGCGTGGCCGTCTGCGGCGTGGCGATCCTGGACTGCGCCAGCGACTGCCCCCCGCCCAGCCTGGCAGGCTTGCCGGCCAGCGAATCGAGCGATAGGGGGAAAGTGCGCGGCTTATTGGTCATAGTGAGCGGTCATGGTGAGCGGTCATGCCAGGCCTTTAGCCAGTGCATCGAGTTGCGTAGTATGCGTCAGGTCGATCTGCAACGGGGTGATCGAGACTTGTCCTTGCGCAATGGCATGGAAGTCCGTGCCAGGACCGCCTTCCTTGGTGGCGCCGGCGGGGCCGATCCAGAAGATTTCGCGGCCGCGCGGATCGAGCGCGCGGATTACCGGTTCAGCCGAATGGCGCTTGCCCAGCCGCGTAGCGACCACGCCTTGCAATTGCGCGTAAGGAATCGCCGGGATATTCACGTTCAGCAGATACGGTTTTTGCAAGGCATCAAAGCGGCGCTCGACGATTTCCCGCGCCACGCGGGCGGCGGCATCCAGGTTGGCCCAGCCAAACTCGGACTGGGAAAAGGCGATGGCCGGGATGCCGAACAGATAGCCTTCCGTGGCGGCGGCCACGGTGCCCGAATACAGGGTGTCGTCGCCCATATTGGGGCCGTTGTTGATGCCCGAGACCACCAGGTCGGGACGCTCGATCAGCATGCCCGTCAGCGCCACGTGCACGCAATCGGTGGGTGTGCCGTTGACATAATAAAAGCCGTTGGCGGCCTTGTGCACGGAAAGGGGCCGGTCCAGGGACAGCGAATTGGAGGCGCCAGAGCGATTGCTGTCGGGCGCCACCACCACGATCTCGGCGATGGGTGCCAGCGCCTCGGCCAGTGCAGCAAGGCCAGGCGCGAGGTAGCCGTCGTCGTTACTGATAAGAATTCTCATAACGAGATTTTACCTGAAGCAATGCCATCACTGCGCGTACGGCACGCCGATCGGCAGCATTTTTTCTGCCGCCTGGCCAGCATGGCGCACCTGCTCAGCGCTGCTCGATGCGCACTTCCGACAGCGCCCCCTCCAGCGCCTGCACCGCGTCTTCCTGCAAGGCCAGCAAGCCGTCCAGATCACCTTGCAATTTATATATTCTTTTCAGCTGGACCATGCCCCGCTTGCGCAATTTTTCCGGCACACCAAGGCGCAGCAGGCACGGCTTCAAATGCTCGGCCAGTTCGCCTCGATGAGGTCATTCTTGAACTTGTTCATGAACGCATGTTGGCCGTGCGCATAAATCAAGAAACAGCCGTAGCCGATATCCATGGCACCCCCTGCTTGGCCGTGCGGCCCTGCCTTCGCCGCGCCCCAAACCCACAAGGCGCAAGGCATGCTGCCACTGTAAGCCGCCGGGCAACGGCCTGTTTGCGCTGGCGCAAAGATGTGTCCGGCGTCCTGGACATTGAAAAATGCCAGAAACTGGCGCGATCACGCCGCTTTCTGGCATGCCAGGCGCGCAAGCGTGCGCGGCGGAAAGCGCCAATGGTTAGCTTGCACAGGGAAATGGCCAGCGTGCGGGCGCCGGCCAGAAAACTACTCGGCCCGGGCGGGCAGGTTGCGGAAGAACTCGATCACTTCTGCCGTATCGCGCGTGCGCTTGAACGGTGGCAGGCTTTGCCAGATGCGCTTGCCATAGGGCTTGGAAATGAGGCGCGGATCGCAGATCATCAGCACGCCACGGTCGCCTTCATCACGGATCAAACGGCCCGCCCCCTGCTTCAGGTTGATGATCGCTTCCGGCAGCGAGTGGTGCATGAAGCCATTCTTGCCCTGCTTTTCCATCACTTCGATACGCGCCGCCAGCACGGGGTCGTCGGGCGGCGCGAACGGCAGCTTGTCGATGATGACCAGGGAGAGCGCATCGCCGCGCACGTCGACGCCTTCCCAGAAGCTCTGGCTGCCGATCAGCACGCCGTTACCGGCGGCGCGGAACTGGTCCAGCAATTCCGTGCGGCCCCGGTCGCCCTGCACGAACAGGGGAAAGTTCAAGCCCCGCTGCTTGAATTCGTCGGCCAGGCGCTCGGCCGCCCGTTTCACGGCGCGCAAGGTGGTGCACAGGAAGAAGGTGCGCCCGCCCGCCGCCTCGATGATGGGCAAGGCACAATCGATGACGGCGTCCGTGTAGCCCAGCGAATTGGGTTGCGGCAGGTTTTGCGGCACGAACAGCAAGCCTTGCTGGCCATAGTCGAATGGCGACGGCCAGGTGTGCGACGGTTCGCCCGTCAAACCCATCTGTTCCGAGAAATGCTTGAAGTCGTTTTTCACGGCCAGGGTGGCAGACGTGAAAATCCAGCTGCGCGGCGTGCCTTCGCGCTGGTTATTGAAAATCGGCGCGATCGACAGCGGCGTCTTGTGCAGCTGCAGGGAGCTGGAAAATGCTTCCACCCAGAACACGGCCTCTTCGCCGGCAACAATCTTTGCCTTCGGGTCGAACTTCCAGCTACTCAGCTGCTGCGCCAGCTCGACGCCGCGCACGCGGCACTGCTCCAGCGTTTCCGCCCGTTCGGCCTGGGTTTCCAGCACGGCCACCATGCCGTCCAGTTCATCCTTGAGGGTCTCCAGCGCGGGGAAGAAGTCGCTCGATGGAGCGATTTGCGGCAGGGACAGGCGCACAATGTCTTGCGGAAACGTCAATCGCAAATCGCGCGCGGCCTTTTCCACCACCGTGACGGTCTTGCCCCAGTCGATGCCGCGCGCATGCGCCAGGCCTTCGGCCAGCACGTCGCGGCACAGTTCCAGGATTTGCGAGGTGGAAACCGTGTTACCAAAGAACAAGGTAGCCGTATCGGGCAGCTGGTGCGCCTCATCGAAGATGATGGTATTGGCCGAAGGCAACAATTCGGCCACGCCCGTGTCTTTCAGGGCCACGTCGGCAAAGAACAAATGGTGGTTGACCACCACGACGTCCGCCTGCTGGGCTTCCTTGCGGGCCTTCATGACGAAGCAATCCTGGTAATACTGGCATTCGGCGCCCATGCAGGTGTCGCGCGTGGACGTCACCAGGTTCCATATCATGGCGTTTTCCGGCACCTTGGCCAGTTCGGCCTTGTCGCCCGAGCTGGTCATTTTCAGGAAGCGCGAGATTTCGCGCAGGTGGCCCACGTCGTCGCGCGAGGTCATGCGCCCATTCTGCAAGGTGCGTTCCAGGTGGTAATGGCACACGTAGTTCGAGCGCCCCTTCAGCAGCGCCACGGAGACGGGCGCCTGCAGCGCGGCGCGCACGGTGGGGATATCGCGCAGGAAGAGTTGATCCTGCAAGTTCTTGGTACCGGTGGAAACGATGGTCTTGCCGCCCCACATCAGCGCTGGCACCAGGTAGGCGAAGGTCTTGCCCGTGCCCGTGCCTGCCTCGGCGATCAGGGTGGTCTGGCTGTCGATGGCGTGGGCGATCGCCTTGGCCATCTCGGTTTGCGAGCGGCGCGGCTTGTAGCTGCCCACGGCCGGGCCCAGCGGGCCGCCGGCGCCAAACAGGCGTTCGATGTCGGCATCGTGCTTGCCAGGCGCAGCCTGCGGTTCGGCCGCAGCCACTGGTAGCTGGCCGTCTTGGCTTGCAGGCATTAAATTGTGATCGGTCAAAATATACTTAAAGTTATGGCAGGGCTGGACTGGGCGCTACTGGCGCCCTCAGGCTGGAACATCGGGCACTAATTGCATTTTCAGCAAGGTGATGTGGTCCTTCAGTTGCAATTTGCGCTTTTTCAGGCGGCGCAATTGCAATTCGTCATGATGGCCATCGAGTATCAGCAACTCGATAACGGCATCGAGGTCACGGTGTTCCACGTCGAGTTCAATCAGGCGCCCCTGTATATGCTGTGCATCGCTCATGTGTTGCGTTCCAGGCAGTGTTGGTCAACAGGCGCGCGCAACATGCGCAGGCAGCCATCTGCGCCGGGATCACCGGCGAGTGCATAGTTTAACCCGCCGCGCGGGATTGGGCACGCCATTTGGCGCGCCATTTCCGGCCCGCCCTTGCGTGGAGGCGTTACTTGGCCGGTGGCGCGACGACGGCCGGCGTACTGGCAGCGGCGGCCGCCGCCTTGGCCGCCTTGGCATCCGCCTCGGCCTGACGCTCGGCCAGGCGTTGTGCCACGCGCTTCTGGCGCGCCACGGCGTCAGCCTGCTTGCGGGCATATTGCGCTTCGCTGGCCGCACGGCGCGGCGCCTCGGCAGCCTCGTCGGCAGCCAGCTTTTTCAGTTTCGCCGCATGCTCGGCCTCGCGCTCGGCCAGGCTCTTGCCTTGCGGCTTGCTCGGCGCCGGCTCGGGCACCATCACCTTCACGAGCTTGGGCATGGCGGCAGCGCGCTGCTCGGCATCGAGGCGCGCATCTTCCTGCGTCCTGGCCAGGTCGATATCGCGCAGGCGCACCGATTCGGCACGCTTGAAGTGATTCGCTTCGGCCTCGATGGCGCGCGAGCGCACCAGGATCAGGCGGCGCTTTTCCTTGGCCTTGTCGAGGCAGCTATTCACGAAAAACTTGTTGTAGCACTCCTGTTCGCGCGCGGCATATTCACTTTCCGACGCCTCGCGTTCACTGGCCGCCAGCTTCAGCTTGGCATCTGCCTCGTCGACGGACAAGGTGGCGGGCACCTGCGGCGCACCGACCTCATCCAATGCTGCCTCGCCCTGGTGCGCGCAGGCGGACAAGGCCAGCGCCAGACCCAAGCCCGCTACCAGCTTATATAGTGTTTTTACCATCATCTTCATTCTTTTGCCTCAAACGATCGCGTCGGCCGCGCCGCGCTGTTCTTTTTCCATGTATTCGCGCGATTGCATCTCAATGATACGCGAAACGGTACGCTGAAACTCGTTGGCCAGCATGCCGTTCGTGTACAACTGGTCAGGCGCTACTTCGGCCGACATGATCAGCTTGACCTTCTGGTCATAAAAGACGTCGATCAGCCAGGTAAAGCGGCGCGCCTCGGACGACTGCGCCGCCGACATGGCCGGTATTGCGGACAATACCACTGTATGGAAGCGGCTGGCGATTTCCAGGTAATCATTTTGCGAGCGGGGGCCGCCGCACAGGGTGGCGAAATCGAACCAAATGATGCCGCCGGCGCGGCGCAGGCAATGGATTTCGCGGCTTTCGATGCGGATGCGCGCATCTTCGTCTGCAGTCTCGGCGATGCGCGCATAGGCGTCGCGCAAGGCCTTGTCGGTAGCGGCACCCAGCGGCGTGTAGTAGCTTTCCACCTGTTCCAGCGCGCGGCCACGGTAATCGACGCCGGCATCGACGTTCATGACGTCGAGCTTGGTCTTAAGCAACGCGATGGTCGGCAGCATGCGGTCGCGGTGCAGGCCGTCCGGGTACAGCAGGTCAGGGTCGTAATTCGAGGTCATGATGAAGGACACGCCATTCTCGAACAGGGCCGACAGCAGGTTGTACAGGATCATCGCGTCGGCGATGTCGGAGACGTGGAATTCATCGAAGCAAATGAGTCGGTATTTCTTGGCGATGCGCTTGGCGACGTCATCTAACGGGTCGGCCACGCCTTTCAATTCATCGAGCTGCTGGTGCACGCCGCGCATGAATTCATGGAAGTGCAAACGCGTCTTGCGCACCACAGGCACGACCGAATAGAAGCTATCCATCAGGAACGACTTGCCGCGCCCTACCCCGCCCCACATGTACACGCCTTTCGGCACGGAGGGCCGGTTCAGCAGGCGTTTGAAGGTGCTCGAGCGCGCCCCCTTGTAGGCCACCCACTCGTCATAGCACAGTTGCAGGCGGTCGACTGCGCGCCGCTGGGCCGCGTCAGCCTTGAAATCGCGCTGCTGCAACGCGTGCTGGTAAAACTCTTCAACGTTCATGGGATTCGATTCAACAGAGATTCTTGACATAGCGCAAACGGGCCGGCAAGGCAGAAACTGCTTTGCCGGCCCGCTGCGAAGTACTGTACTGGCTTAGAAGTTCAGCGTACGCTTGTCTACTGCCAATGCCGCTTCCTTGGTCGCTTCCGACAGGGATGGGTGAGCGTGGCAGATGCGCGCGATGTCTTCAGCCGAGGCCTTGAATTCCATCGCCACGACGGCTTCGGAAATCAGTTCGGATGCCATCGGGCCAACGATGTGCACGCCAAGGATTTCATCGGTGGTCGCATCGGCCAGGAATTTCACCATGCCCGAGGTGTCGCCCAGTGCGCGTGCACGGCCATTGGCCATGAACGGGAAGGTGCCAGCCTTGTAGGCGATGCCTTCGGCCTTCAGGGTTTGCTCGGTCTTGCCGACCCACGCGATTTCCGGCGAGGTGTAGATCACCCAGGGAATCGTGTTGAAGTTGGTGTGGCCATGCTGGCCGGCGATACGCTCGGCCACGGCAACGCCTTCTTCTTCCGCCTTGTGCGCCAGCATCGGGCCGCGCACCACGTCGCCCACTGCCCAGACGTTAGCCAGGTTGGTCTTGCAATCGCCGTCGACGGCGATGAAGCCGCGCTCGTCGAGTTGCAGGCCGACTTTATCGGCACCCAGGCCATTCGTGTTCGGCGTACGGCCGATCGAGATGATCAGTTTGTCGAACACGGCTTTTTGCGCTTCGCCCTTGGCGTCGACGAATTCCACGGTCACGTCTTTCTTGCCTGGCGTGATCGCACCGATTTTGCAACCGAGGTTGATCTTCAAGCCTTGCTTGATGAACAGCTTCGACGCTTCCTTGGCGATCTGCTCGTCCACGGCGCCCAGGAAGACCGGCAGGCCTTCCAGTACGGTGACGTCGGAACCCAGGCGGCGCCAGACGCTGCCCATTTCCAGGCCGATTACGCCGGCACCGATGACGCCCAGCTTGGCTGGTACGGCGTCGATGGCCAGTGCGCCCGTGTTCGACAGGATCAGTTTCTCGTCGAATGGTGCGCCTGGCAGTTCGCGTGCGTTCGAACCCGTGGCGATGACCACGTGCTTGGCCGTCAAGGTTTCGTTGGCGGCACCGGTGACGCTGATGTCATAGGTACCAGCGGCGGCAGCGGCGAAAGCGGCGCGGCCGTGGAAGAAGGCGATCTTGTTCTTTTTGAACAGGTACAGGATGCCGTCGTTGTTTTGCTTGACGACGGTATCTTTACGCTTGAGCATCTGACCCAGATTCAGCTTCAGGCCGGCGACGTCGATGCCGTGCTCAGCGAAGCTGTGGCCCGCGTGTTCGAAATGCTCGGACGATTGCAGCAGCGCTTTCGACGGGATGCAGCCGACGTTGGTGCAAGTGCCGCCAGGAGCGGCGCCGCCCTTGGCGTTCGACCACTCGTCGACGCAAGCGACGGAAAAGCCCAGCTGCGCTGCGCGGATGGCGGCAATGTAGCCGCCAGGGCCCGCACCGATGACAACTACGTCAAATTGTTTAGTACTCATGTTTTGTTATTCCAATCTCTTCGTCTGGTACGAAAATCCACAATAGAAGGTAAATCACCACGCCGAAGCCGAAGGTCAATGTAAACAGGACGAATACCAGGCGCCAGATCCACGCTTCCATGCCGGAAGCGCGTCCCAGGCCGCCGCACACGCCACCAAGCCAGCGGTCGTTGCGCGAACGGCGCAGGCGGTTGAATTCCTGCACCAGGTCGTTCGCCGGGCCAGTAGCGGCACCGGCAGCAGAGCCGCTGTCCGGCTTGTCCAGGTTGATATTGCTCAGGAGCGTGGCTTTCGCTTGCGCGAATTCCGCATCGCTCAGGGCGCCCGCCAGGTGCAACTCGTGCAGACGCTTGATTTCTTCAGAGACGTTCATAGGAATCCTCTTTCATGATGAGATCAGCCAGCTGCGTCTTCTGGCAAGGGGTAGCAACTACATTGCCCCGGCGGCTACGCCGGGGTGCTTCGGTGCTTACAGGTCCAGCAACAGGCGAGCAGGATCTTCCAGCGCTTCTTTCATCGCCACCAGGCCCAGGACGGCTTCGCGGCCGTCGATGATGCGGTGATCGTAGGACATGGCCAGGTAGTTCATCGGACGTACCACGATCTGGCCGTTTTCCACGACAGCGCGGTCCTTGGTCGCGTGCACGCCCAGGATGGCCGATTGTGGCGGGTTGATGATCGGGGTCGACAGCATGGAGCCGAAGGTGCCGCCGTTCGAAATCGAGAAGGTGCCGCCCGTCAGGTCGTCCAGGGTCAGCTTGCCTTCTTTGGCCTTCTGGCCGAATTCACCGATTTTTTTCTCGATGTCGGCGATCGACAGCTGGTCCGCGTTGCGGATGATAGGCACCACCAGGCCGCGTGGCGAACCGACAGCGATACCGATGTCGAAGTAGCCGTGGTAGAGGATATCGTTGCCGTCAACAGACGCGTTGATGATCGGGTACTTTTTCAGGGCGGCAACAGCTGCCTTGACGAAGAAGGACATGAAGCCCAGCTTGACGCCGTGCTCTTTCTCGAACTTGTCTTTGTACTTGGTGCGCAGATCGATGACCGGCTGCATGTTCACTTCATTGAACGTGGTCAAGATGGCGTTGGTCGATTGTGATTGCAGCAGGCGCTCGGCGATACGTGCGCGCAGGCGGCTCATTGGCACGCGCTCTTCCGGACGGTCGCCCAGGCTGGCGATGCTCGGCGTAGCCACTTGCTGCAGCGCTGGCTTGGCAGCGGCTGGCGCCAACGGCGCAACAGCAGGCTTGGCGGACGCGGCCAGGGCGTCGCCCTTGGTCACGCGGCCATCTTTACCCGAACCGGCGACATCGCCAGCGGACAGGCCTTTTTCGGACAGGATCTTGGCGGCGGCAGGCATGGCGACATCGCCTTTGGTGGCAGCAGCTGGCGCCGAAGCGCTGGCAGCGTCTTGCGCGGCGGCAGCCAGGGCTGGCGCGGCAACGGCCGACACTTCCATCGGGCTGACCTTGGCCACACCGTCGGTATCGATGATGGCGATGACTTCGCCGGCAACGACGATTGCGCCATTATCCTTGATGATCTGGATGATCACGCCGGCCATTGGCGCCGGCAGTTCCAGCACCACTTTGTCGGTTTCGATATCGATCATGTTTTCGTCGCGCGCCACTGGCTCGCCGACTTTTTTATGCCACGCCAGCAGGGTCGCTTCTGCAACCGACTCGGACAACTGGGGAACTTTGACTTCGATTTGTGCCATGTAAAACTCCGTATATTTTGTTATTGCGGCGCCGCCCGTGCGTAGCAAGGGCGGCGCTCCGTGATGATTTGCTTATTTGGTCAAAAGCCGTGCGACTCGCACGGCGCCTTGAGCTTACTTGGTCAGGATGAAGCCTTTGAGCTTCGAAAACGCCGTTTCCAGCAGGTCTTTTTGCTGGGCGTAATGCTTGTCATAGTAACCGACAGCAGGCGACGCCGAAGCAGGACGGCCGGCATACGCCAGGCGTTGACCCGATTCCAGGCCTTCAAAGATGTTGTGCTGGATCTGGAACCACGCGCCCTGGTTTTGCGGCTCGTCCTGGGCCCATACGACTTCCACCAGGTTCGGGAACTTTTTCAGTTCCGCAGCGAACGACTTGTGCGGGAACGGATACAGCTGTTCCAGGCGCACGATGGCCGTGTCGGTCTGGCCGCGGGTCTTGCGTGCGTTGACCAGGTCGTAATAGACCTTGCCCGAGCAGGCGATGACGCGCTTGACCTTCTTGGCATCGATTTTGTCGTCGACTTCGCCGATGACGGTCTGGAAGCCGCCCTTGGCCAGGTCGGTCAGCGGCGAACCGGCATCCTTGTTGCGCAACAGCGACTTCGGCGTCATGATGACCAGCGGCTTGCGGAACTGGCGCACCATCTGGCGGCGCAGCAAATGGAAGATCTGCGCGGCCGTCGTCGGCTGCACCACTTGCATGTTGTTGTCTGCGCACAGCTGCAGGAAACGCTCAGGACGCGCGGACGAGTGCTCAGGACCCTGGCCTTCGTAACCGTGCGGCAGCATCATGACCAGGCCCGAAGCGCGGCCCCACTTCACTTCGCCGGAGCTGATGAATTGGTCGATCACCACTTGCGCGCCGTTGGCGAAGTCGCCGAACTGGGCTTCCCAGATCGTCAGGGTGTTCGGTTCAGCGGTCGAGTAGCCGTATTCGAAGGCCAGTACGGCTTCTTCGGACAGCACCGAGTCGATGACGGTGAACGGCGCCTGATTGTCCGACACGTTTTGCAGCGGAATGTAGGTACCGGCATCCCAACGCTCGCGGTTTTGATCATGCAGCACGGCGTGGCGGTGCACGAAGGTACCACGGCCCGCATCCTGGCCCGTCAGGCGGATGGCGTAGCCGGACGATACCAGCGAAGCGTAGCCGAGGTGTTCGCCCATGCCCCAGTCCAGGTTCATTTCGCCGCGGCCCATGGTGGCGCGGTCGCCCAGGACTTTCTCTACCAGCGAGTGGACCTTGAATTCTTCCGGCACGGTGGTGATGCGGGCGGCCAGGCGTTTCAGTTCCGTCATCGGCACGGCGGTATCGGCCGTATCGGTCCATTTCTTGTTCAGGAACGGCAGCCAGTCGACGGCGTACTTGTTCTTGAAGTTCGAGATGACAGGATCAACGGTGTGCTTGCCGGCGTCCATGGCGTCGCGGAAGGCGGTAACCATCTTGTCGCCGCCATCGGCAGGGATCACGCCTTGTGCTACCAGCTTGTCCGCGTACAGCTTGCGGGTGCCTGGATGCTGGGCGATCTTCTTGTACATCAATGGCTGCGTCAGTGCCGGCGTATCTTGCTCGTTGTGGCCAAGCTTGCGGTAGCAGATGATGTCGAGGACGATGTCCTTCTTGAATTCCATGCGGTAGTCGAGCGCGATCTGCGTCGCCAGCACCACGGCTTCCGGATCATCGGCATTGATGTGCAGGACCGGTGCTTCGATCATCTTGACGACGTCCGAGCAGTACAGGGTCGAGCGGGCATCGCGCGGATCCGAGGTGGTGAAACCGATCTGGTTGTTGATCACGATATGCACCGTGCCGCCGGTATGGTAGCCACGGGTTTGCGCCAGATTCAGCGTTTCCATGACCACGCCCTGGCCGGCGAAAGCGGCATCGCCATGCACCAGGATAGGCAGCACTTGCGCGCCCTGCGCATCGCCGCGGCGGTCCATGCGGGCCTTGACGGAACCTTCGACCACGGGGTTGACGATTTCCAGGTGCGACGGGTTGAACGCCAGCGACAGATGGACCGGGCCGCCTGCGGTGGAGATATCCGACGAGAAGCCTTGATGGTACTTCACGTCGCCGGCAGGCAGGTCGTCGCCATGCTTGCCTTCGAATTCTTCGAACAGTTCCTGCGGCGCCTTGCCCAGGGTGTTGACCAGCACGTTCAGGCGGCCACGGTGGGCCATGCCGATGACGATTTCCTGCACGCCTTTTTCGCCGGCGCGCTGGATGGTTTCATCCATCGAGGCGATGAAGGTCTCGCCGCCTTCCAGGGAGAAGCGCTTCTGGCCCACGTAGCGGGTGTGCAGATAGCGTTCCAGGCCTTCAGCCGCGGTCAGGCGGTCGAGGATGTGGATTTTTTTCTCTGGGGTGAAATTCGGGGTGGAGCGGATCGCTTCCAGTTTCTCTTGCAACCAGCGCTTTTCGGCCGGATCGGAGATGTACATGAATTCGGCACCGATCGAACGCGTGTAGGTATCGCGCAGATAGTTCAGCAGATCGCGCAGGGTGGCGGTCTCGGGGCCAAAATAGGTATTGCTGATGTTGAACACGGTGTCCATGTCCGCATCGGTGAAACCGTAGAAGCTCGGGTCCAGTTCCGGGATCATCGGACGTTCCTGGCGTTGCAGCGGATCCAGGTTAGCCCAGTGCGAACCGAGGTAGCGGTAAGCGGCGATCAGCTGGGTAGCGGCGACGCGCTTGCGGCCCATTTCAGCATCGAAGGAAGCCGTCACTGTGCGGATAGGACCGGCTTTTGCGCGCTCGGCGAACGAGGCAACGACGGAGGCATGCGCCACGTCGGGTTTGTTGCTGCCATCGACTGCAGGCACATGCTGCATGGCGTCGAAATAGGCGCGCCAGTTGTCCGGCACCGAACCTGGGTTATTGAGGTACGCTTCGTACAGGTCTTCCACGTACGGAGCATTCCCACCGAACAGGTAGGAGTTGGACGTTAATTGTTGCATCATATTGCTCACCTTTCTTCGCGTTTCGCGAGATTAGCGGGTTAATCTAACCTTCCGCGACACGGCCTGACCGGTTAGCGGATTGCACATCAAGTTGTGGGGGAAGGGCTTTTTTATTGCGCCAGCATTCTTCATACCGTCATTTAGAATAGCACGCGGTATTGTAACGCAACAACCACTAGTTGAATTTTATTTGGCAAGCAAATGTAAGCTGTGTTGTTGATTTCCCGGGCTTGCCAGCCTGTTACTGTTGCGCTTGCGGCACTTCCTTGCCGACACCCGCGCGGCGCTTGCGGCCAAGTGGCCTGCCTGGCAACACCGGCGCGGCAATGGCCGCCAGCCACTGTGAATCCCTGGCGAACCATTCCAGCAGAAAGTCAAGCATGGTGCGCAGCAATGGTGACATATGCTGGCGCGACGTATAGATACCGTAAATGCCCATGTCCTGCGGCTGGTAGGCTGGCAGCAACTCCACCAGTTGCCCGTTGGCGATCAACGGTGCGGCCGAATACCGGGGCTGCAAGGCGATGCCCGCCCCCGCCACCGTCGCCACCAGCAAGACCAGCGATTCATTCGCCGACAGACGGCCACTGACAGGCACAGTGAGCACTTGCCCATTATGCGTAAACTGCCACAGGCTCTTGCCAAAATACGTGTATGTCAGGCAATTGTGCAAGGCCAGGTCTTCCGCCCGGCGCGGCGTGCCGTGCGCCGCCAGATACGATGGTGCGGCGCACACTACCGAGGCGCAACTGGCCAGCTGTCGGGCGATCAGGTTGGGCTCGAGCGCATTCGTGATGCGGATCGCCAGGTCGATACGCTGCTCCACCAGATTGACGGCGCGGTTCTCCATCTGCAGATCGACGGCGGCGCGCGGGTAGCGCCGCAGGTAAGCGGTCACTGCGCCGGCCAGCGCCGTCTGCGCCAGCGATTGCGAACACGTAATGCGCAACAATCCGTGCGGCGACGCGGCGCCTTCCGCAGAAGCAAACGCCATGGCGCCGGCCACTTCCAGCATCTGCCGGCAGCGCGCCAGGGTCGCATCGCCCGCATCCGTCAGGCTCAAACGGCGCGTGGTGCGATGCAGCAGGCGCGCTCCCGCCCACTGCTCCATCTGCGCCAGATAGCGCGTCACCATGGCGCGCGACATATCCAGCGCGACACTGGCGGCGACCATGCTGCCCCGCTCGGCGATGGCAACAAACACTTGTGCTGCGACGATGCGATCCATTCCGGCAGCCCCCTTGATGCATTCGATCCATGCAATTGCGTATTGTAATTTACCCTCCCTTCGCCCACGCCCGAAAGGATAATCTGTGTCGGTGATAAGGTATGTTGAACCGAACCAGGATCAAGCTGCGCGCATAAAAAAACGGGCCGAAGCCCGTTTTCTGTTTGCTCAATACCGCCGTGGATTAACGCTTGTCCAGTGGCAACACTTCGCGCGTGGTCGAACCGACGAACAATTGACGTGGACGGCCGATTTTTTGTTCCGGGTCGGCGATCATTTCGTTCCATTGGGCGATCCAGCCGATGGTACGGGCCATGGCGAAGATACCGGTGAACAGCGACACAGGGATGCCCAGCGCCGATTGCACGATGCCCGAGTAGAAGTCGACGTTCGGATACAGTTTGCGCGACACGAAGTATTCGTCGTTCAGGGCAATCTTTTCCAGTTCCATCGCCAGCTTGAACAGTGGGTCGTCTTGCAGGCCCAGCTCTTGCAGCACTTCGTAGCAGGTTTCACGCATCAGCTTGGCGCGCGGGTCGAAGTTCTTGTACACGCGGTGACCGAAGCCCATCAGCTTGACGCCGGAGTTCTTGTCCTTGACTTGCTCGATGAAGGCAGGGATGTTCTCGACGGTACCGATTTCCTTCAGCATGTTGAGTGCCGCTTCGTTGGCGCCACCGTGGGCAGGGCCCCACAGGCAGGCGATACCGGCAGCGATACAGGCGAACGGGTTGGCGCCCGACGAACCGGCCAGACGGACGGTCGATGTCGAAGCGTTTTGCTCGTGGTCTGCGTGCAGGATCAAGATACGGTCCAGGGCGCGCACCAGCACGTCATTGACCTTGTAGTCTTCGCACGGGTTGGCGAACATCATGTGCATGAAGTTGGCGCTGTACGACAGGTCGTTGCGTGGGTAAGTGAACGGCTGGCCGATCGAGTACTTGTACGTCATGGCGACCAGGGTCGGCATCTTGGCGATCAGGCGGATGGCCGACACTTCGCGGTGACGCGGGTCGTTGATGTCCAGCGAATCATGGTAGAACGAGGCCAGCGCGCCGACGGTGCCGACCAGGATCGACATCGGATGCGCGTCGCGGCGGAAGCCACGGAAGAAGAATTGCATCTGCTCGTGCACCATCGTGTGCTTGGTCACGGTGTCGACGAACTTGGTTTTTTGCGCCGCGTTCGGCAGTTCGCCGTTCAGCAGCAGGTAGCACGATTCCATGAAGTCGGCGTTGACGGCCAACTGTTCGATCGGGTAGCCGCGGTACAGCAGTTCGCCCTTGTCGCCATCGATGTAGGTGATCGACGAATTACAGGCGGCAGTCGACATAAAGCCTGGGTCGTAGGTGAACTTGCCGCTACCGGCGTACAGTTTGCGGATGTCGATGACGTCCGGACCAACCGTGCCTTTGTAGATTGGAAATTCAAGCGATGGGCTGCCATCGGAGAACGACAGGGTAGCTTTTGTGTCAGAGATATTCATGGGCTCTTCCTTCTCGGGAGTGAGTCGAAATTAAAATCAAAAATTCTGGCTGCAATTCGCACCGCACTTTCGGCGGGGCTACAGCGCGCCACTCGCACCGTTTGCAATATATCGCCCAGGCGTCTAGGCAATGCGCAGTCGTTGCAGCAATGCGCGCACATGCGGCAGATCGACTTCGCCTTCCGGCTCTTTACGAGCCAGTACCAGATCCATTAACGCATTGTCCGACAAATCCAGCAAACGCGTCAGCGCGTCAACTTCTTCATCGGTCAATTCGGTTTCATACGCATCGAGAAAACGGCTCAGGATAATGTCGTTTTCCAGCAGGCCACGGCGTGAACGCCAGCGCAGGCGAGCGCGGTTGGCCGGGTCGGCCTGATGCGAGGACAAAATTGATTCTGTCATTTGGTTTACCACTTTACGTGTGCCTTGCGGCACGGTGCTGCTTTGCAGGCGCCGCCTGCCGGCAAGGGAGGATACCCTTTTCCGGCATACGGCGCCCGGCGGACGCGAACAGGGTGATCAGATCGCGCGGCGAACCATCAATTCCTTGATCTTGCCAATCGCCTTGTTCGGGTTCAACCCTTTCGGGCAAACATCGACACAGTTCATGATCGAGTGGCAGCGGAACAAACGGTACGGATCTTCCAGGTTGTCCAGACGCGCACCAGTGGCTTCGTCGCGCGAATCGGCGATGAAACGATAGGCTTGCAGCAGACCAGCCGGACCGACAAATTTGTCCGGATTCCACCAGAACGACGGGCACGACGTGGAGCAGCATGCGCACAGGATGCACTCGTACAGGCCATCGAGTTCTTCGCGCTGCTCCGGCGACTGCAGGCGTTCTTTTTCAGGCGGGATCGACTCGTTGATCAGGAACGGCTTGATCGAATCGTACTGCTTGAAAAATTGCGTCATGTCGACGATCAGGTCGCGGATGACTGGCAAGCCTGGCAACGGACGCAGCACGATAGGCTCGGAGAGTTCGTTCAGGTTGGTGGTGCATGCCAGGCCATTCTTGCCATTGATGTTCATCGCGTCCGAACCGCACACGCCTTCGCGGCACGAGCGGCGCAGAGCCAGTGAATCATCGACATCGGCCTTGATACGCTGCAGTGCATCGAGCAGCATCTTGTCAGTGTCTTGCAGTTCGACCGTCAGGTCTTGCATGTACGGCTTGGCATCCTGATCAGGATCGTAGCGGTAGATTTTAAATTTAAGAGTGCGTGCCATGGTATAGCCTTAGAAAGTACGTGGTTTCGGTTTGAAGGTATCAACCGTCAGCGGCTTGGTCACGACTGGCTTGTATGCCAGTCGGTTGCCTTCCGAATACCACAGAGTGTGCTTCATCCAGTTGTCGTCGTCACGTTGCGGGTGGTCATCCTGGGCGTGGGCGCCACGCGATTCCTTGCGGGCGGCTGCCGAGACGATGGTCGCTTTCGCCGTTTCGATCAGGTTGTCCAGTTCGAGCGCTTCCACGCGGGCCGTATTGAAGACCATCGACTTATCCTTGAACGAGACGTGCTTGCGGCGCTCGTCGAGCTTCATGATTTCTTCGACACCCTTGTTCAGCATCTCGTCGGTACGGAACACACCACAGTATTTCTGCATGGTGGCGCGGATTTCATTCGCCACGCCCTGCACGGTTTCCGTGCCGGTCGAGTTTTCCAGGCGCGCCAGGCGGCCCATGGCGAATTCGGCAGCGTCGGCTGGCAAAGGCTTGTTTTCCTTGGCTTTCAGGCCACTGCCCACGATATGGTTACCGGCCGCGCGGCCGAAGACCAGCAGATCGAGCAGCGAGTTCGTACCCAGGCGGTTGGCGCCGTGCACCGAGACGCAGGCGCATTCGCCGATCGCGTACAGGCCGTTGACGACAGCAGCCGAACCTTCAGGGCCGGTCGGGGTGACGACCTGGCCGTGGATGTTGGTCGGAATACCGCCCATCTGGTAGTGAATCGTCGGCACGACAGGAATCGGTTCCTTGGTGGCATCGACGTTGGCGAACTTGTGACCGATTTCCAGGATCGACGGCAGGCGCTTGGCGATGGTGTCGGCACCGATATGGCGCAGGTCCAGCATCACGTGGTCCTTGTTCGGACCGCAGCCGCGGCCTTCCTTGATTTCCTGGTCCATCGAACGCGAGACGAAGTCGCGCGGCGCCAGATCCTTCAGGGTCGGCGCATAGCGCTCCATGAAGCGCTCGCCTTCGCTATTGATCAGGATGCCGCCTTCGCCGCGCACGCCTTCGGTGATCAATACGCCCGCGCCGGCCACGCCGGTCGGGTGGAACTGCCAGAATTCCATGTCTTGCAGTGGCAGGCCGGCGCGTGCCGCCATGCCCATGCCGTCGCCGGTGTTAATGAAAGCGTTGGTCGAGGCGGCGAAGATACGGCCTGCGCCACCCGTTGCCATGACCGTCGTCTTTGCTTCCAGGATCATGCATTCGCCGGTTTCCATTTCCAGCGCGACAACACCGATCACGTCGCCTTCGGCGTCACGGATCAGGTCGATTGCCATCCACTCGACGAAGAAATGCGTACGCGCACGGACGTTGCGCTGGTACAGCGTGTGCAACAGGGCGTGACCGGTACGGTCGGCTGCCGCGCAAGCGCGCTGCACCGGCTTTTCGCCGAAGTGGGCCGTGTGGCCGCCGAATGGGCGCTGATAGATGGTGCCGTCAGGATTGCGGTCGAATGGCATGCCGAAGTGTTCCAGCTCGTACACGACTTTCGGTGCTTCGCGGCACATGAATTCGATGGCATCCTGGTCGCCCAGATAGTCGCCACCCTTGACGGTGTCGAACATATGCCAGAACCAGTTGTCTTCGGCCATGTTGCCGAGCGACGCGCCGATACCGCCCTGCGCCGCAACAGTGTGCGAGCGGGTCGGGAAAACCTTGGACAACACAGCGACATTCAGACCGGCTTCAGCCAGTTGCAACGACGCACGCATGCCGGAACCACCGGCGCCAATGATGACCGCATCAAAGCGGCGGGTAGGGATTGCAGATTTATATGCTGCCACGATTACACACTCCAGAGTATCTGTACCGTCCAGCCGGCACAAGCGATCAACCACAGCATGGTGGCAATTTGCAGGGTCAAACGGAGGCCAGCGCTTTTCACGTAGTCCATCCAGATGTCGCGTACGCCGACCCATGCGTGGTAAAACAGCGCCAGGAAGGTCACCAGGCTGAATAATTTAAACCACTGCTGTGCGAACAGACCAGCCCAGCCTTCATAGGTGAAGTTGCTGCCGGTCAGGAAAGAAATGAGCAAGATGGCAACATAGGCCACCATGACGATGGCGGTGACGCGTTGCGCCAGCCAGTCGCGCAAGCCGTAATGGGCACCGACGACGAGGCGTTTCGGTCCGATATTATTGTCTGCCATGTTTAAAATACTCCAAACAGTTTCAAAGCGACCAGAGCGGTCAGCACCAGACTGACGACCATGACCGACGAGGCGGTCTTGCGTGCCGAGTCTTTTTCGATGGCGACGTGCACATCCATGAACAGATGGCGGATACCGGCGCAGAAGTGGTGCAAGAAAGCCCAGACCAGACCCAGGGTGATCAGCTTGACGAACCAGTGCGAGGCGATGCCCTGAAAGTAGGCGAAGGACATTTCGGAACGCAGACTCAGTTCCAGCATGTACAGGATGCACGGCAGCAGGGCGAACATGATGAAACCGCTGATACGATGCAAGATCGAGACGATGGCGCCGATAGCCATGCGGTAGTTCGACAATTCGGTAACATGGATGTTACGGAATTGCGGCCGTTCTTTTTTTGGTACTTCTCTTACGGCTTCAGACATAACAAAAACCTCCCCTTTGAATTTCAACTAAATATTGAAGCCGCGATTTTCGCCGATTTTCGCCGCCCATACCAATATCTATTGTCACATATAACCAAAATGGTTTTTTACTACAAAATATCGCGCTACTTTCCGTAGTTCACGTAATTTAATTACAGAATCGCCGGCAAAACACAGCCCGCCGGGGCTGGCCATGCTTTACCTGCGCGCTCTGTTGTCTCCCATGCCTGCCTTGCGACAGGCACGTTCAAGCGATGCATTTCAGCCTTGCTGCTTGTCCGGGCGCCCAGGAGCACCCCGCTACTTCAGCTGAGTTCATTCTGATAATGATGACGACTGGTCAGGTACAAGCCCCGGCGCAGTTCGACCGGCTTGTCGCCGTAGGTAAACGACACGCGTTCGGAACTGAGCAAGGGCGTGCCGAAGTCGATATTCAATAGCTGCGCGGCGCCCGCGTCGGCGCACACGGCGCGGATCTGTTCGGATGCACGGATCATGCGCGTGCCAAATTCTGTTTCGAACAAGCCATACATGGGGCCCTTGTATTCCACCAGGCGCTCGGCCGTCAGGCCCTTGAAGATCAGGCCCGGCAGCCACAGCTCTTCGACGATGGTGGGAATGCCGTCGAAATACTGCACGCGCTTGATGAAGATCACGGCGTCGCCGGATTTCAGGTCCATCAGGCGCGCCACGTCGGCCGGCGCGCGCACGCGCTTGACTTCGATAAATTTGCTTTCCGGATAATGCGGCACGCCTTCGTCCGGCACCAGGCGCAGGAAGCGGAAATGCGCGCGCGCTTCATGGTGGGTGGAAACGAAAGTACCCTTGCCCTGGCGGCGCATGACGAGGTTTTCGGCGGCCAGCTCATCAATGGCTTTGCGCACCGTGCCCTGGCTGACCTTGAAACGCCCTGCCAGCTCGACTTCGCTAGGGATCAGCTCACCCGGCTTCCACTCGCCCGATTGCAGGCTTTGCGTGATGAGCGCCTTGATTTGCTGATACAGGGGGCTGAAGGTAGGCGAAGCGCTGGCGACGGGCGCGGCCGCCACAGTGGCATTGACGCTGGCGACAGGAACAGAAACGGTACTGACAGGGGCGTCAGCAGGCGTGGCCGAGGTGCCCGCGGTCGGACTGACCGCCCCGCTTGCAGCAGTGGCATTGTTGGTCAGGTTGGACGAGGCGGAATTCATAGTCCGACATTTCAACACAAATCACTGCCTGCGTCCAGTAAAACACGTGTAGTTATCTGTCTTATATAAGACATAAGATATGATTGACAGATACAGATCGG
Source organism: Janthinobacterium woesei (assembly GCF_051380875.1). Classification (NCBI taxonomy): domain Bacteria; kingdom Pseudomonadati; phylum Pseudomonadota; class Betaproteobacteria; order Burkholderiales; family Oxalobacteraceae; genus Janthinobacterium; species Janthinobacterium woesei. The sequence goes on along the minus strand of NZ_JBNYXW010000020.1, from coordinate 24,412 downwards.
AGGCCTAAACTGCCCTCGATAAAACTTGTGAGCCAGCGTTTTATGTTGTCGGCCAGCCACTCTGGCCTCGTGCAACACAGGCGTTACGGCAGCGTACACCAGCAATTCGGTGGCGTGGGCCGGTTTTGGTATCATTATAGTTTTTCCGGATAAGCGTAAGCCCAGCTTCAAGCCCGTTTTCTTTCCCATTTTTGGAGATTCATCATGGCTAAAACCCCAATGCGTGTTGCAGTGACCGGCGCCGCCGGCCAGATCGGCTACGCTCTGTTGTTCCGCATCGCCAATGGCGACATGCTCGGCAAAGACCAGCCTGTCATCTTGCAATTGCTTGAAATCCCGGACGAAAAAGCCCAGAAGGCGCTCAAGGGCGTGATGATGGAAATCGACGACTGCGCATTCCCGCTGCTGACCGAGATGACCGCCCACTCCGATCCGCTGACCGCATTCAAGGATGTCGATGTCGCCGTACTGGTCGGCGCACGTCCACGCGGCCCAGGCATGGAACGCAAGGACCTGCTGGAAGCGAACGCACAGATCTTCACGGTGCAAGGCAAGGCGCTCGACGCCGTCGCTTCGCGTAATGTCAAAGTACTGGTGGTCGGCAACCCTGCCAACACCAACGCTTACATCGCCATGAAATCGGCACCATCGCTGCCAGCGAAAAACTTCACCGCCATGTTGCGCCTGGACCACAACCGTGCGCTGTCGCAAGTCGCTGCCAAGACCGGCACCGCCGTCAAGGATATCGAGAAGCTGACCGTCTGGGGCAACCACTCGCCGACCATGTACGCCGACTACCGTTTCGCCACTGTCAACGGCAAGGCCGTCAAGGACCTGATCAACGACCAGGAATGGAACGCCAACACCTTCCTGCCGACCGTCGGCAAGCGCGGCGCGGCCATTATCGAAGCACGCGGCCTGTCGTCGGCAGCGTCGGCAGCGAACGCCGCCATCGACCACATCCATGACTGGATGCTGGGCACCGCCGGCAAGTGGACCACCATGGGCGTGCCTTCCGATGGCTCGTATGGCATTCCTGAAGGCACCGTGTTCGGCTTCCCTGTCACCACCGACAACGGCGAGTACACCATCGTTCAAGGCCTGGAAATCGATGCATTCTCGCAAGAGCGCATCAACCTGACCCTGAAAGAACTGACCGAAGAGCGCGAAGGCGTGCAGCACCTGCTGGCCTAAGTCCAGTTTTGGCGGCGCGGCAATGCGCCGCCTGCCAAAGAAGGCCGCCCCGCGCATGTCGCGGCGCGGCTGTTTTATCAAGTAGTTTTTACCTGCAGAAATGCCCTAAGCATGCACCCTTCCGAGGTTTTATTCCAAGGCAAACGCCAGCCGCTGTTGCTCGCCGCTTGCGACCACTACGCCGGCTCTGAAAAGCTGATGCGTAAATCGATTGCTTTGCAACAAGAGCTTGGCCCCCTGTTCGACATCACGTTCGACTGCGAAGACGGCGCCAGCGCCGGCAATGAAGAAGCCCACGCCCAGATGATCGCCGGCCTGCTGGCCAGCGACGAGAACCAGTTCAACCGCATCGGCGTGCGCGTGCACCACGTCGACAGCCCGTTTTTCACACGCGACGTGGAAATCATCTGCGCTGCGGCATCCCGCCTGGCCTACATCGCCGTACCCAAAGTGGGCGGCGTGCAGGATGCCATGCTGGCCATCGACCTGATCAACCTGCATGCGCGCCGCGCTGGCCGCGACAACCTGCCCGTGCACATATTGATCGAGACGCACGGTGCGCTGCGCGATGCCTACGCCATTGCCGCCCTGCCCCAGGTCGAATGCCTGTCCTTCGGCATCATGGATTTCGTCTCGGCCCATTACGGCGCCATTCCGGCCGCCGCCATGCGCACGCCGGGCCAGTTCACGCACCCGCTGGTGGTGCGCGCCAAGCTGGAAGTGGCGGCCGCTTGCCACGCGCACGGCAAGGTGCCATCGCATAACGTGACGACCGATGTGCGCGATTCGGCCGTGGTGGCCAACGATGCCCAGCGCGCGACGGCAGAATTTGGCTACACGCGCATGTGGAGCATCCATCCGGATCAAATCAAGCCCATTATCAAGGCTTTCACGCCGCGCCTGTCCGAAGTCAATGAGGCCAGCAATATCCTGAATGAAGCGCTGCGCGCCAACTGGGGCCCGATCGCACAAAATGGCCGCTTGCACGACCGCGCCAGCTACCGATATTATTGGACCGTTTTGCAACGCGCCAGACTGGCGGGCCTGGGCCTGCCCGAGGCGGCCTCTGCATTATTGAATACGCCCTCTTCCAGCACCACTGAAAACTGACAGGAATTACACAATGTCCATCTCCAAATTAGCAATTGCCTGCAGCGTCGCGCTGGGCGCCCTGACCCTGACCCTGGCGCCGACCAGCTTCGCTGCCATGGACACCAAGGAGCCAGCAAAAGCCAAGGCGGCCAAGGCCACCAAAACCGCCAAGACAAAGACTGTCAAGGCGCAAGCTGCCGCCAAGGAAGCGCATCCGCTGGCCATGTCGGTGGTCGATAAGGAAGAAGCGGACGAACCGGATACGGCAGGCTCGGCCTCCACGGAATTCAATTGTGAACTTGGTAATAAAATTACCATTTACACCAATGCGACTGATGACAAACACATCGCCCTGCGCTGGAAGAAGCGCCTGCATCGCCTGAGCCGTGTGGGCACCACCACCGGCGCCAATCGCTTCGAGAACCGCTTGTATGGACTCGTCTGGATCGGCATCCCGGCCAAAGGCATGCTGCTCGATTCCAAGCAGAGCCGCCAACTGGCCAATGAATGCAAGGATGCGGAGCAAGCCAAGCCGGCAGCACTGGTGGAAGTCCCCGTCTCGCTGGGCGTGCTGCCAGTTTCCGGCGGCTGATGTGCGTAGCAAGGGCCTCTTCGGGGGCTCAGTCATGTTTTGTACCCTGAATAATCAATAAATAGACGATACCCAACAAGGAGAGGTCATGTCCCGCAACACTCTGAACACGCTCAAGGACTTTAATATTTCAGACAGCAAGAAGGGCAAGCTGTATTCCCTGCCTGCGCTGGAAAAAAGCCTGGGCATCAATGTCTCCCGCCTGCCAGTGTCGATTCGCATCGTGCTCGAATCGGTGCTGCGCAACTGCGACGGCAAAAAAGTCACCGAAGAACACGTCAAGCAATTGGCGAGCTGGGGCCCGACCGCCGAGCGCACCGACGAGATTCCGTTCGTAGTAGCGCGCGTCGTGCTGCAAGACTTCACCGGCGTACCACTGCTGGCCGACTTGGCCGCCATGCGTAACGTGGCTGCCAAAATGGGCATCGACGCCAAGAAGATCGAACCGCTGGTACCGGTCGACCTGGTAGTCGACCATTCGGTCACCATCGATCACTACCGCGAAAAGAAAGCGCTGGACCTGAACATGAAACTGGAATTCTCGCGTAACAACGAGCGTTACCAATTCATGAAATGGGGCATGCAGGCATTCGACACCTTCGGCGTCGTGCCACCAGGCTTCGGCATCGTCCACCAGGTCAACCTGGAATACCTGGCACGCGGCGTGCACCACTCGGGCAAGAAAGCCGGCGACGTGTACTACCCGGATACCCTGGTTGGCACCGACTCGCATACCACCATGATCAACGGCATCGGCGTAGTCGGCTGGGGCGTGGGCGGCATCGAGGCGGAAGCCGGCATGCTGGGCCAACCGGTCTACTTCCTGACGCCTGACGTCATCGGCGTGAACCTGTCGGGCGCGCTGCGCGAAGGCTGCACCGCCACCGATCTGGTGCTGACCATCACCGAACTGCTGCGCAAGGAAAAAGTCGTCGGCAAGTTCGTCGAATTCTTTGGCGAAGGCACCGAATCGCTGACCCTGACCGACCGCGCGACGATCGCCAACATGGCGCCGGAATACGGCGCGACGATGGGCTTCTTCCCTGTTGACGATGCAACCATCGACTACTTCAAGGGCACCGGCCGCAGCAAGGCTGAAATCGCCGCGTTCGAAGGCTACTTCAAGGCGCAAAACCTGTACGGCATTCCAAAAGCCGGCGACATCGACTACACCCGCGTGGTGGAACTGGACCTGGCGACGGTCGCACCGTCGCTGGCCGGCCCGAAACGCCCGCAAGACCGTATCGAAATCGGCAATGTCAAAGCCAACTTCGCGGAACTGTTCGCCAAGCCTACGAGCGAAAATGGTTTCAACAAGAAGCCGGCTGACCTGAACGCCGTGTACGAAACGACGAATGGCGTGAAAGTATCGAACGGCGACGTGCTGATCGCTGCCATCACCTCGTGCACCAACACCTCGAACCCGAGCGTGATGCTCGCTGCCGGCCTGCTGGCCAAGAAAGCCGTGGAAGCTGGCCTGAAAGTCGCTCCGCACATCAAGACTTCGCTCGCTCCTGGCTCGCGCGTCGTGACCGAGTACCTGACCGCTGCCGGCCTGCTGCCGTACCTGGAAAAACTGGGCTTCGGCGTGACCGCCTACGGCTGCACCACCTGCATCGGCAATGCCGGCGACCTGACGCCTGAGCTGAACGCTGCCATCGCCACCCACGACATCGTCGCTTCGGCCGTGCTGTCGGGCAACCGCAACTTCGAAGCGCGTATTCACCCGAACATCCGCTCGAACTTCCTGGCCTCGCCACCGCTGGTCGTCGCTTACGCGATCGCCGGCAACATGACGCGCGACCTGATGACCGAGCCAGTTGGCAAGGGCAAGGGCGGCAAGGACATCTACCTGGGCGACATCTGGCCGACCTCGGCTGAAGTCTCGGCCATGATGAAGTTTGCCATGAACGCCAAGGTATTCAAGGACAACTACGCCGACGTCAAGGGCGCACCAGGCAAGCTGTGGGAAAAAGTCACCACCGTTTCCGGTCAAGTCTACAACTGGCCAAAATCGACCTACATCGCGGAACCACCGTTCTTCGACAACTTCTCGATGACGCCTGCGGCAGTGGCCACCGGCATCGAAGGCGCACGCGCACTGGGCGTGTTCGGCGATTCCATCACCACCGACCACATCTCGCCAGCCGGCTCGATCCAGGAAAACGGTCCTGCAGGCAAATGGCTGAAGGAAAACGGCGTCCTGAAAGCGGACTTCAACTCCTACGGCTCGCGTCGCGGCAACCATGAAATCATGATGCGCGGCACGTTTGCCAACGTGCGTATCAAAAACCGCATGATCCCTGCCAAGGCAGACGGTTCGGCAGTCGAAGGCGGCATCACGATCCACCAGCCTTCCGGCGAAGAAATGTCGATCTACGACGCAGCGATGAAATACGTTGCTGAAGGCACGCCAACCATGGTCTTCGGCGGCGAAGAGTACGGCACGGGCTCGTCGCGCGACTGGGCAGCCAAAGGCACCCAGCTGCTGGGCGTGAAAGCCGTGATCACCCGTTCGTTCGAACGTATCCACCGCTCGAACCTGGTGGGCATGGGCGTATTGCCGCTGCAATTCATCGGCGACGACAGCGTGCAAACGCTGGGCATCACCGGCAAGGAAACCTTCGACCTGAAAGGCCTCGAAGGCGAAATCAAGCCACAGCAACAAGCTACCCTGGTGATCCACCGCGCCGACGGCAGCAGCGCCGAAGTCAAAGTCCTGCTGCGCATCGATACGCCTATCGAAGTCGATTACTACAAGCATGGCGGCATCCTGCCATTCGTACTGCGTCAACTGCTGGCCGAGTAATCACTCCAGCTGTGAAGTAGCATAAGAGCGCCGGTTTCGACCGGCGCTTTTTTTCGCCCGTCCACTCCATTTCCGCTTGAAATGTCGACTATTGGCATGATCTACAGACAGGTTCCGCATCGCGTGTGGCCGAATCGCCTACAATACGGTTATAAGGGTTTATCATTGTTTGACTGATCCATTTTTTTCCACTTTCCGAGACTCTTATCCCGCTATGCGTCGTCCTTCCAAAGATTCATCCCATAAACTGACTGCCGACAGCCAGCGCCTGGTCACCTTTGCCCAGGCGATCGTGCAGGCAGCCAGCCGTCTCGAAGAGCGGTCCTGGGAACACAGCCTGGATACGCAGCTCCAGAAATTACTCAAAACCGGCCACCAGGACACCATCGACAACACCCTGGGCAGCTTGTTCAAGGAAGACTTGAACGCCTACGACGTGCTGATGGACTGCGTTGAAGCCGTCAGCGAATCGACCGTCGTCATTCACGAAGACGTGCACTACGATGCCCTGCTCGTCGCCGTGCCCATCCTCGCGTGGACGCGCTTTTCCATCGCCTCCGGCCCCATGGCCGGCGACGCGCACGGCGTGCTGTCGGCGCACTTTGCAGCCCACCTGCTGGCCGACGGCACGAAAATGGCCATGGCGCCAACCCTGTATTCAATCGACCAGCTGCCGCGCAGCCATGTCGAAACCTATACTAAGACACAAAAATTGGCGCAAGCCGCCCTGAAAGGCACGGCCGTCAAGCCGTCGCCGAAAGAGGCGGAAACGGCGCCCTTCCTGGCCGACACGCGCTACCTGCTGGTGGCTGTGGTGGCGGCTAGCGGTGCGCCGCTGTTCCGCTGGCAAACGCCGGCCAGCCAGCTCGACTTCATCGCCGAGCGCAGCGCCGCCCTGGAACAATGGCGCACGCAAGCCACGCCGACGATCACCCGCATGCTGCCCGGCTGCGGCCTGGAGTTGCTGCTGCCGGAAGCGTATTACGTGGCGTGCCGCGAAGCGGACAAGCTGATACGCCCCGTCTCCGTGCGCGCCGCCGTGCACTACCTGACGCACACGCTGGCCATCGAGCCAGCGGAATTGCGCGCCGTGATCGCCGGCTTCGGCGAGGAAGCGGCCGATGGCCAGGTCGATGAATACCGCATCGCCTTTACCCTGCGCCAGGCGCCGGACGTCATCTACGGCATCGTCTGGCCCCTGTACGGCCAGGAAGACGAAGATGGCACGCCGATCGAAGGCTTGATCCAGGTCGGCATCGCCGCGCTGGACAAGCAAAAGACGCCTGTCGATGAAATTATCGAGCATTTGAACGCCGCCGGCGTGACGCAGATCAAGCGCCACGAGGAACGTTTTGTCGGCGAATACTGCGACGATTGCGGCGCGCCCCTGTTTGCCGACCCTGTCGGTGAGCTGGCGCATGCGGAAATGCCGGAAGATACCCCCCAGGGCACCGAGCATTTTCACTAAATGATGTTGGTGTAAAAAAGGCGGAACCTCGGTTCCGCCTTTTGCATTTCCAACGACGCTTAACGCGCCATCACCACTGTGAAAACGGGTGGCGGATCAGATTCGCATTGTAATAACGCGCGTCGCCCGACACTTCCGCGCCGATCCAGTCGGGCTTGTCGAACGGCTGGTCTTCCGATGCCAGTTCGATCTCGGCCACCACCAGGCCCGCGTTGGCACCCAGAAACTCATCGACTTCCCACACCATGCCCGCGTGGGTGATGCGGTGGCGGTACTTTTCGATCAGCGGCTGCTCGCACAGGCCGTCGAGCAATTCGACGGCGTCCGCCAGCGGAATCGGGTATTCCCATTCGCCGCGCGAGGCGCCCACGTTCGCGCCCTTGATCGTCAGCATCGCCTGCCCGCCTTCGATACGCACGCGCACGACCCGCTCGCGCGCCGACGACAGATAGCCCTGGCGCAGCAGGACCGGCTGGCCCAAGGTGCGCCAGGCGTCGCCGGCAAGCAGAAATTTACGCTCGATCTCGATACCCATGAACAACGCCGCTCAATCCAGCGACAGCAAGATAGGCTGCAGCAGCGCCGCGCCCAGGGCCGCGCTGCGCGCGCCATTCCAGCCCACGGCTGGATCAGGCAAGTCGGCGTTTTCCTTGAACGGCATTTCCAGGGTCAGTGCCAGGCACTGGAAGTGGTGGCCAATGTATTTCGATGCCAGGGTCAGCATGTCGGACTTGTACTTGCTGGCCGCATAGCCGAACTTGTCCTGGAAGTCGGGGCTGGCGTTCTTGTAGCGCTCGATGAAGGCTTTCTGCTGCGCCGCTTGCGCTGGCGTAAAGTTTTCCAGCATTTCGTTGCCGGCCACGAAGTTGTATGGCAGCGCCTCATCGCCGTGGATGTCGAAGAACATGTCGACGCCCGTTTCGTGGATCTTGTTTTTCACGCACAGCACTTCCGGGCTGGTTTCCAGCGATGGCGTCATCCATTCGCGGTTCAGGTTGGCGCCGGCCGCATTCGTGCGCAGGTTGCCGCGGATGGAGCCGTCCGGGTTCATGTTCGGCACGATGTGGAACACGGCGCGCTGCAAGAGTTTACGCGCGATCGGGTTGGCATCGTCCAGCAAGGAGTCGATCAAGCCTTCGACATACCATTCTGCCATCGATTCGCCCGGGTGCTGGCGCGCGATGACCCAGATTTTCTTTTCCGCCTGCGGGTTGCCGATGGTGACCAGGTTCATGTCGCGGCCATCGACCGTGCTGCCCAAATCGGATACGCGTGCCAGCGGATGCTCGGCCACTTCGCCCAGCAAACGCAGATGGCGTTCCCACGAATATGGCTCGAAATAGGCGTAATACACGCTGTCGAGTTCAGGCGTATGCGAAATCGTCATGACCTGGCCATCAAACGAGGTCGGCACGCGGAACCAGTTTTCGCTGTCGTAGCTGGCCATCGCCTGGTAATCTTCATAGCCGGCCGGATAGGTGGCCTGGCCTGCGTTCAGGAAGCGCATCGTGCATGCCTGGTCGCGCGCGCCCTGCAGGCGGAAATGGAACCACTGGTGGATATCGGCGTGGCTATCCTTGCGCAAGTTCAGCTCGATGGCACCAAAGCTGGTGGCGCTCACCACGTCGATGGCACCCGAGTCGAAGTTCTGGCTGATTTTAATGGTCATGTAAGATCCCGTCCAAATGTAAGTGTTCCGGCACAGCCTCGTGGGTTAGCGCCGTCGCGCTAAAAAACGCAGTGTAAGCTATCCCGCTATTTTCCGCCCTTTGGCCCCGTTCGCAAAGCCTGAGATGCCCATTCACAGAGCAATCAGGGGCATCGATGGAAAAGCGCCAGGCAAAAACGCGAAAAGTTGGCCAACTGTCGCATCTGCCGGACAAAAATCTGATTTGTAACAATGTCAGACACATTGGCAACCCGCAGCAGCCCTATAATTCTTTCTTTCATAGGTCGCCAGGAAAGAGTCGTGGACAAGAAGTTAACGAATATTCAAGAAAGAAAGTTACGCGAAGCTCAGGCGCGGCGCGAGCACATCATCGACGTCGTCAAGGATCTCATCAAAAAGGGTGGTGCGCGTGCCGTTTCCATCCGCAAGGTGGCCGAAGCGGCCGGCTTTTCCACTACCGTCGTGTACGCCCTGTTCCGCGACAAGGCCACCCTGATCGCCCAGGCCATGGACAAGGACTTGCTCGAACTGGTGCGCGCCATGCGCGACGCCTGCGCCGGCAGCGACGACCCGTGGAAACGCATCATCCTGGTTGGCCGCGCCTACATCGAGTATGGTTTTCAGCACCCCGACGAGTATTGCCTGATCTTCATGGAGTTGCGTCCGCACGCAGAAATCGATGCCGCCCTGGTCGAGCACGGCAATATCGAACAGGACCCGTATGCCTATGCCTTGAGCCTGTTCCAGGACTTGGCGCAGGCAGGCCAGGTGCGCAATGATGAGACGGCCCTGCACGCCATGACGCAAATTTTCTGGCAATCGCTGCATGGGCTGGTGTCGCTGCGCATCGTCATGGACGCGGGCGACCCGTGGACGCCGCACCTGGAAATGGAGCAGCATATCGACGATTTGCTGGCCGTCGTCACGACAGGCATCGGCCTGCGCTTTGCGGCTTGAGCTTTAAGCTGGCGCAACATGCGCCAGACAAAAAAATAGGCAGGTGCGGGAATGATCCGCCCTGCCTTGCCTTACCTTGCTGTCAGTAAACTTACTGCGCTTCGTGCATGCTCTGCGTTTCCTGGTAGCGCACATGCCACGACAGCGCCTGTTCCAGGATGTGCGGCGTGTGGCCGCCACGCTGGCATGCCGCATCATAATAGGCGCGCAGTTGCGCACGGTAATCGGGATGCGTGCAGCGCTCGATGATCAAAGGCGCCCGTTCGCGTGGCGCCAGTCCGCGCAAGTCCGCATAGCCCCACTCCGTGACCAGCACATCGACGTCATGTTCCGTATGGTCCACATGCGAGACCATCGGCACGACGCTGGAAATGCGCCCGCCCTTTGCCGCCGATTTCGACACGAACATCGACAGCTGGCCATTGCGGGCGAAGTCGCCCGAGCCGCCGATGCCGTTCATCATGTGCGTGCCGCACACGTGCGTGGAGTTGACGTTGCCATAAATATCGAATTCCAGCGCCGTATTCAATGCAATGATGCCCAGGCGGCGCACGATTTCCGGGTGGTTGCTGATCTCTTGCGGGCGCAGCACGATCTTCGAGCGGTAATGGTCGATATTGTCCATCAGCTTCTGGTGCACGGGTGCCGACAGGGTAATCGACGAAGCGGAAGCGAACGCCAGCTGGCCCGAGTCGAGCAGCTCGATGGCGCTGTCCTGCAGCACTTCCGAATACATCGTCATGTTGCGGAAGGGCGAACCGATCAGCCCATGCAGCACGGCATTGGCGATGGTGCCGATACCCGCCTGCAGCGGCAGCAATTCGGGGCCCATGCGCCCGGCCGCCACTTCGCCTTCCAGGAAGGCGATCACATGGCCGGCGATGGCTTGCGTTTCCGCGTCCGGCGGCAAGGCGTTCGACGGGCTGTCGGGGCTGTCCGTGATGACGATGGCGGCGATGCGGGCCGGATCGATGGCAATGGCCGTGCTGCCCAGGCGCTGGTCGACGCGCGTGAGGGGAATCGGCTCGCGGCCAGGCAGGCTTTGTGGAATATAAATGTCGTGCAAGCCTTCCAGCGCCAGCGGCGTGGACAGGTTGATCTCGATGATGACCTGCGTTGCCTGCTGGGCAAAGGCGGCAGAGTTGCCCACCGACATGGTCGGGATGATGGCGCCAGCTGCCGTGATGGCGGTCGCCTCGATGACGGCGATGTCGACGGCAGCCAGATTGCCCGAACGCAGTTGCTCGGCCGTTTCCGACAGATGCTGGTCGATGAACATGACTTCGCCACTATTAATCTTGCCGCGCAGCACGGGATCGACCTGGAACGGCATGCGGCGCGCCAGCACGCCCGCCTCGGCCATCAGGCCATCGCTGCCATTACCCAGCGAGGCGCCAGTGATCAGCGTCAGGCTGAGTGGCTCTTGCAAGGCGCGCTCGGCCAGTGCGCGCGGCAGGGCCTTGGCATCGCCGGCACGGGTAAAGCCGCTCATGCCGACACGCATGCCGTTGTGGAACAATGTGGCTGCCTCGGTTGCGCTCATGAGCTTACTCAGCAAGCCTGGGTGGCGGATACGGTCCTCGTACATGGTGATGCTCCTGATATATTCTTAATATTCTCAAACTGGATGGCTGTCATACACCAGCCTCATAAGTGGATTCAGTATAAAATCCTGGCTACATGCATGGCATGAATTAATTTCGCCACATCCAGTCGATATTTTCATGCTTCGCCAAGGCGAGCACCATCTTGGATATCCGTTCCCTGCGCTATTTCGTCGAAACCGTGCGCCTGTCGAGCTTTACGCAAGCGGCCGAATCGCTGCACCTGACCCAGTCGACCATCAGCAAGATGGTGCGCCAGCTCGAGGACGAGGTGGGCGCCCAGCTGCTGGTGCGCGACGGGCGCAAGCTGACCCTGACCGACACGGGCCGCATCGTCTACCAGCACGGCCAGGAAATGCTGGCCAATATGCGCCAGCTGACCCTGGAAGTGCGCGACACGCAGGCGCTGGCGCGCGGCAGCCTGACAGTCGGCATCCCGCCCATGATCAATGTGCTGTTCACCCCCGTGCTGAAGGCTTTCCGTGCGCGCCATCCGAACATCAGCCTGACCCTGCAGGAAGACACGGGCCAGCAGATCGAGCGCAAGGTGGCGGCCGGCGAGCTGGAAATCGGCATGACGGTGCTGCCGGCCGATCCGGAACTGGACCTGGTGGCGGTGAGCATCGCCAGCTACCCGATCTGGGCCCTGGCCGAGCCGGGCACGTTCCAGAAAAACCGCACCACACTGCCGTTCAAGGCACTGGCCGACCTGCCGCTGGTGCTATTGAAAGATGATTTCGCCCTCACGCGCAGCCTGCGCCAGCACTTCGCGCAAGCGGGCTTCGCGCCGCGCATCGCCGCCCAGAGCGGCCAGTGGGACTGGCTGGTGGCAATGGCCTCGGCCGGGCTGGGCGTGGCCCTGCTGCCGGAACCGTTCATCCACCGCCTGGCCGGCGAGCCTCTGGAAACGGTACGCATCGTCGCGCCGGAAGTGGCCTGGCAGGTGGCGCACATCTGGAGCGGGCGCTACCTGTCGCACGCGGCGCGCGCCTGGCTCGAGGTATGCCAGGACGTACTGGGCACCAAATTCGAGCATTGACGTAAAAAAGGGTGGCCGAGGCCACCCTTCTCATTACCGCAACGATGATTGATTGCGACGACCAGTTGCTTACTTCACGGCGGCGTCATCGCTGTACATGCTGGCGTATTTCCAGCCGAAGTACAGGATGAAGGTGTAGCACAGGGCCGGCACGATGAAGGACAGCTGCAGGTTGATGCTGTCGGCCAGGAAGCCCTGGATGAATGGCACGATGGCGCCGCCGACGATGGCCATACACAGGATGCCCGAACCTTGGCCCGTTTGCGCGCCCAGCTTGTTCAGGGCCATGCTGAAGATGGTCGGGAACATGATGGAGTTGAACAGGCCGACGGCGATCAGTGACCACATGGCCATATGACCGCTGGAGAACACGGCGACGAGGATCAGCGCGATCACGATGGCGGCGTTGAATGCCAGCGTCTTGCCCGGGCTGACATAGCGCATCACGGCAAAGCCCACGAAGCGGCCCAGCATGGCGCCACCCCAGTAATAGCTGACGTAGTAGGCGGCGTCGGCATGGCTGAGGCCCGCGATATGGCTTTCGCCCAGGAAGTTGATCAGGAAACTGCCGATACTGACTTCACCGCCCACATACAGGAAGATGGCCAGCGCGCCCAGCACCAGGTGGCGGTGCGACCAGATCGAGACCTTGTGGCCATCCTGCGCCAGGCTGGCCGCGTCGTTGGCATGCGAAATCTTCGGCAGCTTGGCCAGCGCGAACAGCACGGCCAGGATCACCAGGGTAGCGGCCAGCACCATGTACGGACCTTGCACCGAGGCCGCTTCCTTGGCGCGGTAGGCCAGTTGCTCGGCCGCTGGCAGCAGGTCGAACTGCTGCACCGTCAGGACCGTGCCCGACAAAATCAGCACGCCACCGAGTGCCGGCGCCACCGTGGTGCCCAGCGCATTGAACGCCTGCGTCAGGGTCAAACGGCTCGACGCCGTCTGCGGGTCGCCCAGTTCCGTCACATAGGGATTGGCGGCCACCTGCAGCACGGTGATGCCGGCCGCCAGGATGAAGAAGGACAAGAGGAACAGCGCGTAGCTGCCAGTGGAGGCGGGATAGAACATGGCGCAGCCGGCGGCAGCGATCAAGAGGCCCGTGACGACGCCGTTCTGGTAGCCAATGCGCTTGATCAGCATGCCGGCCGGCAGGGAGACGATGGCGTAGGCGCCAAAGAAGCAGAATTGCACCAGCATCGCCTGGACATAGGTCAGCGTGTAGATCGAGCGCAAATGGGGGATCAATACATCATTGAGCGATGTCAGCAGCCCCCACATGAAAAATAGCACCGTGACAATGATCAGGGCGCCTGTATTGTTTTGCGTGCCGGCCCGTGCGGGCTGTGCGCCCAGGCCTTGCTTTACGTATTCCATACCTTCTCCATTTTTCAAATCCAAGTTTTGTCTTGCCAGGCATGGAAGCAACTCCATCCGGGCAGCAGCCGGACGCACAAGTATCCTCACCGAAGCGTGCGCCAGATATCAGCGTGGGCTATGACTGCCATCAGCAATATGGGGCAAGCATGGTGCAATTCTCGCGCGGCAGATGCACGGTCGAGCATTTCTCGCCAGGACACGATTTTTCGGAGCAGCACGTCGGCGGGCTGCGTCTGAAAACAACATCCAGGTAAAAACAGTCTTGTAGTAAAACTACGATGCTGCGCCCGCATTATGCCCGAAAGCCCCGTAATGCGCAGCTTTCCCGCCTGTTATTCCAAAATTGAATAGCCGACATTCGAAATAGAAAGTAGCCTTATATCTTGGAATTGATATACTTATGTTGCAGTGCAGCACAACGCGGCACGCCACACAAGGAGTCTGCCATGTCTACCGCATTTACCTATCACACCACGCAAAACAACAACATCATCGCCACCCTGTTGCATGCCGCAAAACGCCTCGGCACCTGGCTGGCCCAGAGCAGCGATCACCGCGAACGCGCCTATGAGGAAGCCTACCTGGCCGAAGCGACGGACCGCTACGATCTGGAATACCGCATGCGCGAACTGGCCCGTGCCAACCCGCAGCCAAGCTGGATGAGCGGTCTGAGTCGTTAATCATTGTTGAGCAGTGCATTCGCAGTAACAGCAGCACCATCAATAGTCCCATCCTGCTCGCCTCCGGCTTGAGCACAGGATGGGCCATGCCAGCGTATTTTGCTACCCGGCATGGCACCGGGCAGCAGCACTATGTTGCAGCGCATCAGGTCATTTTTCTGACACCTTGCCCGTTTACCTGTCAATCCATCTAGTTTTACTACGTACTTCTACCGATCCTTTTTGGCGGAATGATGTCTACTCTTCCCGCCCCGTGCGTTGAGCAGATCGGCCGTCGCCTCCAGTCCCAGCAAGTGGGGCGAGATGATCTTGCCGATCAGCCCCGGATACATGGTGCCATAGACGCGGCCGCCGATGCGCGTGTAGACGGGACAGTGATTCATGCAGGCGCCGCAGCGTATGCATTGCAGGGTGGCGCGCAGCTGCGCGTCCGCAAGCGCCTGCTCCGAACCGGCGCTGCCTGGCTCTATAATCAAGCCTCTCGCCAGCCACATGCAGATTGCCCCATGACCGTCCTCAGCCACACCCATCCGCTGGCCGTCCAGTTGGAAAACGACTTGCTACCTCTGTTTCGCGCCGCGCTGCCGCAGCTCTCGGCTGCCGCGCCACAGTTGCTGGCGTCGGTGTTTGCCTTTTCCAGCGGTAACAGCAGCGCCTTCCAGGACTATCACTTCGGCATTTCCTGTCTGCTCGACAATATTCCGGAAGATCAGCCCGAAGAAGTGGCCTTGCTGGTCAGCGTGGCGGGACTCGAAGGCAGCGCGCAACTGAGCGCGAAAGTGGCCTGGGGCCAGCCATCGGGGATGGTGGAAATGCAGGCCGATTTGCCGGAAGCGAGCATGCCAGCCCTGCACGCGGCGCTGCCTGGCTTGCTGGCCGCCTTGCGTCAGGCGGCATGCCGTGGCACGCCGCCCATTGTGACAGCAGCATGAAAAAGTGCCGCTAAACAACAACTTACGATTTCCGTATCACAACAATATAGGCTTGCACTAGCCATCCCCCATTATCCTTTCAGTGACGTTTGGTGAGAATGTGTGCCTGCTTATGCGGCCGCCTGACATGCGCTCGACCATGCCATCCCTGACGACTTCCCTACCGGGCTGCGCGTCGCTTGTGCTGGTGGCCCCGTTCGCACAAGCGCAGCCCGCCAGCGATGACTGGGACGCGTTTCAAGCCAGCCCGCGCCACGCCACGCCTTTGAACCGCTGCTGCCACATGCAGGCAGCGGATGCTTGGCATGAGAGGGGATATATTGATTTAAATCAACTCACGAATAGATTCAGTGAGAATTCCCCCCTATCGAAAATCCTATAATCAGGCCCCGCTACGGCATGCGTGCCTGGCCGATGAAAAGGATGATGGATGAAAAAGTATTGGCAATATTGTTCTCCACGAGCAGCGCCTTTTGGACGTGCAGCTTTAACCTCACCGGACTTGGCGCCCCCTCATACACTTGCGCCGCTTAGGGCGCGAATGTGCAGAATCGAACATACATTGCAAAAATAGAAAGGTATTCTATTGAAAAACAGGAGCTCTCCATGTCATCCACCACCTTTGCCCCACCGTCCAGCCCACGTTTCAGCCAGGCCGCCCTGTCCGCCCTGATGCCAGCGCCAGACGCCACTGCCTCGCCCATCGACAAGCTGCGGCGCCTGCTCGACGCCGGCCTGGACCAGTTGCCCCTGCCCGGCCATGGCGCCACATTGCAGCGCTGGCAGGCGCTGGCCGCCGTGGCCGCCATCGACCTCTCCCTGCTCAAGCTGTATGAAGGCCATACCGATGCACTGGCCATCCTGGCCGAAATCGACGGCCCCGGCGCGCCGGCAGGCAGCAGCTGGGGCGTGTGGTGCGCGGAAATGCCGGGCGCGCGCGTCAAGCTGCAGAAAACGGCCGATGGCCGCCATGTGCTCGATGGACGCAAGGCCTGGTGTTCCGGGGCAAGTGGCCTCAGCCATGCCTTGATCAGCTGCTGGAACGACGAAGGCCAGGCCTGCCTCGCCTCCGTGACCATGGCGCAGCCCGGCGTGCACGTCACGGACGAAGGCTGGCATGCGGTCGGCATGGCCGCCTGCAACAGCGTCGACGTGACTTTTTCTGCCGCACGCGCCTTTCCCGTGGGTGCGCCGGGCGCCTACCTGGAGCGCCCCGGTTTCTGGCATGGCGGTGCCGGCATTGCAGCGGCCTGGTATGGCGCCGCCTGCGCCATCGCCAGCCATCTGCATGCGCGCGCGCAACAAGCTGCACCCGATCCCGTCCGTCTGGCGCAACTGGGGCAGATCGACTGCGCGCTGCGCGCCGCAGGGGCGCTGCTGCGCGAAGCGGCCGCCGAAATCGACCGCCATCCGCAGCGTGACGCCATGGGCCTGGCGCTGCGCGTGCGCCTGGCGGTGGAAGACACCGCCACCCTGGTCCTGCACCAGGCCACGCGCGCGCTGGGCGCCGGCCCCTTGTGCCGCGATGCACAGTTCGCGCGCCTGGCGGCCGACCTGCCCGTGTTCCTGCGCCAGAGCCACGCCGAGCGCGACCAAGCCTTGCTGGGCAGCATCATCGCTGGCGCCGAAGAGCATCCCTGGAGCCTCTGACATGTGCACCGCTGCCGCCACATGCGAGCGCCGCATCGAAGGCGGCGGCACGACTAGTCTGGCATGGCAGGGTTGGCCTGGGTGGGCTGGCTTGCCCACCATCGGCGCGGACGAACTGGTGCCCCCTGGCGCGCGCGCCGTCATCGTCGCCCCCCATCCCGACGATGAAATCCTCGCCTGCGGCGGCTTGCTGCAACTGCTGGCGGCACAGGGCAGCGACCTGCTGCTGGTCGCCGTCACCGATGGCGACGCCAGCCATGCCGGTTCGCCACTCTGGCCGCAGGAACGCCTGCGCCGCGTGCGCCCGCAGGAGTCCGCGCAAGCGCTGGAAACGCTGGGACTGGCGCCGCCCGCCTGGCTGCGCCTGCGCCTGCCCGATGGCGGCGTGGCCGGCATGGCGCCGCATCTGGCAACCTTGCTGGCAGAGCGACTGCAGCCCGGCGACAGGGTATTTACCACCTGGCGCCTGGACGGCCACCCGGACCATGAAGCGTGCGGCTGGGCCTGCGCTTCGGCGTGCTCGGCCAGCGGCGCCACCCTGGTGGAAATGCCAGTCTGGGGCTGGCACTGGGCCGTGCCGGGCGACATGTGCGTGCCCTGGCACCGCGCGCGCCGCCTGCCATTGCCCGCATCCGTGCTGCAGCGCAAGCGCGCGGCCCTGCACTGCTTTGCCAGCCAGATGCAAGGCGATCCGTCGACTGGCCAGCCCCCCATCGTTGCCGGCGATGCCTTGCAGCGCCTGCTGCATGCCTGGGAGGTGTATTTTCTATGAATCCATCGAGCATGCCAGACGACCAGCGCAGCGCCTATTTTGAACAGCTGTACCGGCACGCTGCCGACCCATGGCAGGTGCGCCGGCGCTGGTACGAGGAGCGCAAGCGCGCCCTGCTGCTGGCCAGCTTGCCGCAGCAGCGCTACGGCCACGCGTATGAGCCGGGGTGCGGCAACGGCGAGCTGACGCTGGCACTGGCGCGGCGCTGCGAGCGCGTGCTGGCGGCCGATGCATCGCTTGAAGCGCTGCAGCTGGCGCAGCGCAGGCTGGGTGAAGCGGGCGGCGACGTCAACGTCCGCTTCGCACACCAGCGGCTGCCGCAGGACTGGCCGCGCATCTTGCAGGGCAGCGACAAGTTCGACCTGATCGTTCTCAGCGAGATCGCCTATTATCTGGCGCCCGAGGAACTGGCGCGGGTGGTCGAACACAGCATCGCCAGCCTGGCGCCGGGCGGCAGCATCGTCCTGTGCCACTGGCGCGCGCCATTTGCGCAGCGTCTGCTATCGACCGTGCGCGTGCATGCGGCCTTCCAGGGCGCGCCTGGCCTGCACCGCGTGCTGCGCCACGAAGAAACCGACTTCCTGCTGGGCATCTGGTCCAATGATGCGCGCTCGGTGGCGCAGCGCGAGGGCTTCACATGATCGGCGTGGTAGTACCCGTGCATGACGAGGAGGCATGCCTGGACGCCTGCCTGGAGGCGCTGCGCGCCGCCGCCATCTGTCCGCTACTGTGCGGCGAAGCGGTCAGCATCGTCATCGTGCTCGACGCCTGCAACGACCAGTCGCAGCGCATCGTACTGGCGCATGCCATGCAGGCCGACCTGCGCTGGCGCCTCGACTGCATCGCCGTCAATGCCCACAACGTGGGTGCCGCGCGCGCCGCTGGCGCGAAACTGCTGCTGCAGCGGGGCGCGCGCTGGCTGGCCTTTACCGATGCCGATACCCGCGTCTCGCCGGACTGGCTGAGTGCCCAGCTGGCACTGAACGCCGATGCCGTCTGCGGCACGGTAGCCGTTGACGACTGGTCACCGCACGGCGACAACGCCGATGCCCTGCGCATACATTTCGCGCAGACTTACACGGACGCCGACGGCCACCGGCATATCCACGGCGCCAACTTCGGCGTGTGCGCCAGCGCCTACCTGCGCGCCGGCGGCTTCGCGCCCTTGCCCTGCAGCGAAGACGTCGCCCTGGTGGCCGCCTTGCTGGCATGCGGCGCCCACATCGCCTGGAGCGCCGCCCCGCGCGTGACGACCAGCGCCCGCCGCGATGCCAGGGCCAGGGATGGTTTTGGCGATACATTGCTGCAGGTGGTGGCAGCGATGACGGCGCGCCAGGCGGGCCTGGTCACATAGTTGGCGCCATCGTTTTCATTAGAACCATGCCCCTAGAAAATTACACAATAAACAAGCCAAAATCCGCGGCCTGCCGACAGCAGGCACGCAGGTAGCCGCGCAATTCGTCGTCATTGACGGGTTTGGCAAAGAACACCACGCCCGGCGGCACTCCGCCCCGGTCTTCCAGCGCTTGCGCAGGCAAGCTCGATACCGATGGCCAGGTCCCGCGCAAACGCCTGACCGGTATCGTGCGCCACGGCGAGTAAGGCCGCGCCGCACCAGTTACCGGCGATCAGCGCAGCGCTTCCGTCAGCCCCGGCGCAAACTCGGCGCCGTGCTTGATTTGCGCGGTGGATGCCTTGATCGTGCCGCCTATCGGCTCGGCGCGGCCATCGAGGCATTTGCCGAGGAAGTTTTCCGTCACCGCGTTGAAGGCGATGTTGTTGACTGGCCGGGCAAAGCCGTGGCCTTCGTCCGGGAACAGCACATAGGTGACGGGAATATTCTTGGCTGCCATCGCCGCCACGATCTGCTCCGATTCGGCCACATTCACGCGCGGGTCGTTCGCGCCCTGGCCGATCAGCAGGGGCCGCTGGATATTTTGCGCAAAGTTCAGCGGCGAGCGTTCCTTCAGCAGCGCGCGGCCTTCTTCCGTATTCGGGTCACCCATGCGTTTGTAGAACTGCTGCTTGCCCGCTTCCCAGTACGGCGGGATGGTTTGCAGCAAGGTGAACAGATTCGACGGGCCGACGATGTCGACGCCGCAGGCGAACGTGGTCGGCGTGAATGCCATGCCGACCAGGGTGGCGTAGCCGCCATACGAGCCGCCCATGATGGCCACCTTGTCGGCCGTGGTCACGCCGCTGTGCACGGCCCATTGCACCGCGTCGAGCAGGTCGTCATGCATCTTGCGGCCCCACTGCAGGTCGCCGGCCGAGATGAACTGCTTGCCGAAGCCCGTCGAGCCGCGGTAATTGACCGACAGCACGGCATAGCCGCGGTTGGCCAGCCACTGGTGATAACCGTTGTAGCCGTAGGTGTCGCGCGCCCACGGGCCGCCGTGCACCAGCAGCACCATCGGCACCGCTTGCGTAGCCTTGCCGCTGGCGTTCGCCCTCGATGCTTGCGGCAAGGTCAGGTAGGACACCAGGGTCAGCCCGTCGCGCGCCTTGATTTCCTGCGGATACATGGGCACCAGCGGCGCGCCTTCCAGCTCGGGCCGCGTCACATACAGGCGCGTCAGCTTTTTGGCCTTGCGGTCGTACAGCCAGCTCGATGCCGGTGCAGTGACGGCATCGACGTTCACCAGCCATTTGTCGTCCGCATCGGTGCGCGAAGCCACGCTGAACTGGCCTTGCGTATTTTTCTTCAGGAACGCCAGGTCGGCCTTGAGTTCGTCCGTCAGCGGCAAATATTCCTGCTGCAGATACTCGACCGAATAGGCCTGCACCCGCCCCGTGCGCGTGTCGTACAGCGCGTTTGCAATATCGGCGCGCGGGTCTTGCGCCACTACCGTGCTGTTGCCGCTGGCCACATCCTGCGCCAGCAGCGCCGAGGTATTGCGGCCGCGCGAATCGGTCCAGTACAAAGTCTTGCCATCGACCGTGAACGCCAGCGGCGCCGTGGTCTGCGAATCTTCCAGGCCGACCTCGGCCAGCGGCGCGCTCTCGACCTTGCCATCGGCCATGCGGAAATACTGCATGCCGCCATCGGCGCGCGCCTTGCTGGCGATGCGCAAATTGAGCTGCTCGTCGGCCAGGTAGCCGCCATAGCCATCATTTTTCTGCACCAGGGTCAGCTTGCCGCTGGCCAGGTCGAGGCTGTACACGTCATGCCAGCGCGCATCGCGGTTATTGATGCCCACCAGGATGCGATCCCTGACCTTGCTGCTGATCTGGATCACCCGCACGCGGGTTTTCTCGAACGGCGTGTAATTGATCTGCTTGCCAGTTGCGACATTCACGCCGTACAGCAGGAAGTTCTCGTCGCCGCCCTTGTCCTGAATGAACAACAGGGTGGTCGAATCGGGCGACCAGAAACTGCTGCGGAGCGGGCGCACGGTTTCCTGCGTCAGCGCACGCGCCTGCGCAAGGTCGCTGGCCGGCGCCACCCACACATTGAGCACGCCATCACGGGGCGCGATCCACGACAGCCACTGGCCGTCCGGACTGATCTTGCCCCCGGACTTGCTGGGATTACCAAAGATCTTCGCCCGCTCGATCAGCACAGTCTCGTTGACAGGGGCTTGGGCATGCGCCGGCAGTACGCTGGCGAACAACAGTGCAGGCAGGATATAGCGAATCATGGACACCTCATGGTTGATGAATCAAGGAAAAACATCAAAATTGTGCATGTGCCAGTAAATCATAGGCGAAATATGTATTGCCAGGTTGATCACAGCGATGGAGTACGGAAATCGGCGGACAAGATGCCAGAAACGGAGGATGAGATGCAGAGACTTGGAATGTGAAAAGTCCGCATCTTGGCTGAGAAATACACAAAAACTACACATAAAATTATAATAGTGTGTATTTTTTGTGTATAATTTACAGTTTTAACAGCGCAGACATCATCAAACAACTAAAGTCCGACGGATGGGAGCACATCTCCACTCGCGGCAGCCATCACAAGTACCGCAACCCTAAAACTGGCAAGTCTGTCATCGTTCCGCACCCGAAAAAAGACCTGTCGATTGGCACGGTAAATTCGATACTGAAACAAGCTGAATTAAAGTGATGCCACAAATGTTATATCCACTCTACGTATGGAAGGATGCCGACAGCGCCTATGGCGCTTCGTTTCCCGATCTGCCTGGCGTCAACACTGCCGCCGAAGATCTGCATGATCTAAATAAAGCCGCCCAAGAAGCCGTTGAGGCGATGTATGAAGGAGAGACGAATATTCCTGCCGCTTGCGCCATCGAGAAATGGACAAGCGATCCGGATTATGCCGGGGGCTTTTGGATGCTGGTTAATATTGACCTGTCGAAAGTCAACACAAAGCCGGTACGCTTGAATATCTCGCTGCCAGAAAGCCTGTTGCGAGATATCGACCTGTTCGCAAAATCACATCACCTCACGCGCTCGGGCTTCTTGGCCCAGGCGGCGATGAGGGCAATGGCGGAATAAAAAAAGCCTGCGATCGTAAGGCGGCAGGCTTCATAGGGGCGCGACAAGGCATCAAACGTCTCGGCTTCAGATTAGCCGCTGCCCTGCATCGCGCCATAGCGCCAAGCTTGAATTATGCGCACTGGATGAATCGTAAGGCACTCCACCGGCAGGACCGCGGACCGCTATATCATGGAGGGTGTCCGTGGTTGCCCCGCACGGCGTGGAACTAGGGCTTGGCCAGCCACTCCAGCACCTGTTCGGACTCGGTGCCGCGGTCGACCAGGTTGCCAACACTGAATAGGCGGTCGGCCGCCGTGTCGAAGCCGATCTGATCCAGGCGCCTGCAGGCGGCTGAGACAGCCATGGATATCGCCGACGATGAAGTCACGCCCTGCTGCGCTTTGCAGGAATCGCTTGCTCATCAGGCACCTCAAATAAAAGGCCGCTGGCGCACGGTTGCGGTCAGCGGCTAAAGCCCAGCAAGCCAGGCGGCGAGCCGGCCTGCTCTATACTTATTTGTATGCACAAATAAATTGACATGATATCTATTTGTGCATACAATAAACTATGAACTACACACACGACCCAAAAAAACTCGCACAGAACGTAGCCAAGCATGGCGTGTGGTTCGATATCGCAGAAGGCTTTGACTGGGAAAATGCAGTCGTCCGCATTGATGATCGTAACGATTATCCAGAAGCCCGGCTTGTCGCGATGGCCCCGATTGGGAGCCGCCTCTATGCGATGGTCTTTTGTCTCCGTGAAACAACTGTCCGCATCATCAGCCTTCGCAAGGCCAACCGTAGGGAAGTGAAAGAATATGAAAACCAAGCCTAAACTGATCCTGCCCACCGAGGCAGAGGATATCCAAATCAACGCCGGCATCGCCGCCGATCCGGATAACCCGGAATGGTCGGCTGGCGATTTTCAGCGGGCGCAGCCAGCGAAAAAGTTCTTTGGTGCCGCAACCCTTGAAGGTCTGGCCGCATTAAAACGTAAGCCAGGTGAGCGCGGACCGCAAAAGACAGCAGTGAAAGAGCGCATCACGATCCGTCTGTCGCCCGATACCGTCAGTCGCTTCCGTGCTACCGGGCCGGGCTGGCAGGCAAGAGTCGATGAGGCGCTGGCAGACTGGCTCGGCGCACATTCACCGGATGAACTGAGCGCCTGAGCAACAAAAAAGCCCGCGACCGTTAGGTGGCAGGCTTCATAGGGGCGTAACAAGTCATCAATGGTCTCGGCTTCAGGTTGGCCGCTGCCCTGCGTCGCGCCGTAGCGCTAGGCTTGAATTATGCGCGTTGGATGGATCGTAAGGCGCGCAGTGTACCAATTATGTACCTGTGTTTACGAACAGTGGCAAGATTTCTTTCAAGAAAGCACAATAGGCTTTTTTTGGGAAAATGGACATAGACCAATGGCTCAAACTCGCCCACCTAGCACTAACGGCCTTTTTCGGCGCGACAACAGCATGGCTTGGGATTCGGCAATATTTGGACGGTAATAAAACTGCACGCAGAGAAGAGTATAAATTCGCAAAACTATTCTTCGACGAACTCAAGCAACACCCGCCCATGCATGCATATGCGCGCAAGAAAGGGTTTCAGGCCATTGGTCGAAATCAAGATCTCCCACCTAATGTCATTGAACACTTAATGGACCTCCGCGACCCTGTGGGTGCCCTACAAGACTATGAATCATCCAGGGCGTATCTGAAGCATACAGCCGGTCGGGGAAAGCGCCAACTCGATTTCGCGAGCACTATTTTTTCGACGGATAGACGGCGAGAATTCATAAGCACCCTATATATTTTGGGCGCTATTTTCTCCTATATTGTCGCGTTCACACCTTGGTTTCTAAAAACCATAGAGAAAATATCCACCCCGGTCGCCATCAGTGCATCAGCCGTCTTTTCGCCCATTGGAATATTCTTTGCCGTCATACTTCTACGCGAGTTTCTGCAATTACGCCGCGCAATGCGCCTCGTCAAGATGCAGAACCAAGAAGCAGACAGCTGGTGAGCGACAATTATCTTGGCCGGTAGACGACAACTATCTTGGCCGGTTTATCACCTGAAACCGGTCCGGTGCGGAAGCGAGGTTTACAGTTGTTTCATTCAGCATGGAGCTGG
>NZ_JBNYXW010000001.1:0-391793 GCF_051380875.1 Janthinobacterium woesei | reverse complement strand
CCCGTTCGCCACTCGCCACCAGAGCAAGCTCCGTGCTGCCGTTCGACTTGCATGTGTAAGGCATGCCGCCAGCGTTCAATCTGAGCCAGGATCAAACTCTTCAGTTTAATCTCTGTTACTTTGCCATTTTATTGGCACCGTCTTGCGACGGGTCGCTCACTCAAAAAACTGACAGGCTACTTCCGAAGAAGTATCCTATTTCATTATTTCTTGTGAACATTTGATATTTTAAGTTAGACGCCAATCCGAAGATCGACGCTGCACTTGCATCAAATGTCCACACTTATCGACTGTTAATTGTTAAAGAACTGTGATCGGCACTGCTTTCGCGCTATCGACAAAGCGTTGTGTTTGTCAGCTGCGAAGAAGAAAGAGTATGAAGCATTTCGCTAAATCCGTCAACATCTTCTTTTTTACTGCATCGCCGTTTCCGGTGATCCTCAACTGCCGCATTTGACTGCGTCTCATTGGGGAGGCGAATCATATCAAAGACCATCGAAGTTTGGCAAGCGCTTTTCCAGGAAAGCGTGCATGCCTTCTTTTTGAGCAGGTGTGCCGAAGGCGGCCTGGAACAAACGGCGTTCATAGGCGACGCCATCGGTCAGGGTAGTTTCGAAGGCGCGGTTGACGCAATCCTTGATCATCATGGCAACCGAGGTCGGCATGGCGGCGATGGTCTTGGCGGCAGCCAGGGTTTCTTCCAGCAATTTATCGGCCGGCACCACGCGCGACACCAGGCCGATGCGTTCAGCTTCATGCGCGTCGATGGTACGTGCCGTCAGCAACAGGTCCATGGCCTTGGCCTTGCCGATGGCGCGCGGCAGGCGCTGCGTACCGCCCGCGCCCGGCGTGACACCGACCTTGATTTCCGGCTGGCCAAATTTGGCGCTGTCGGCGGCAATCAGGAAATCGCACATCATGGCCAGCTCGCAGCCGCCGCCCAGCGCATAGCCGGCGACCGCGCCCACCACGGGTTTGCGCACGCGCAAGATATGCTCCCAGTTGCGGCTGATGTAGCCCTGGGTGAAAGTATCGGGATAGGTATACTCGGCCATGGCCGCGATGTCGGCGCCGGCGGCAAAGGCTTTTTCGCTGCCCGTGAGCACGATGCAGCCGATATTCTCGTCGGCATCGAACTTGAGCAGCGCATCGCCCAGTTCATTCATCATGCGTTCGTTCAAGGCATTCAGCGCTTTCGGGCGGTTCAGGCGTATCACAGCCACTTTGTCCTGGATGTCGATGATCAAGTCTTCGTATTGCATATAGTCTCCTCTGGATGAACACGGTAACAACGATTGTAGCGGCTAACGGCAGCGGCGCGGCAGGCACGCTGCTATTATTGTGAGCCTGATCATTTCTTATCGAGCGGCAAATTTTCTCCTCTTTCCTCCAGTCTTGCGCCAACCGCCTGCGCGGTGATGGCAGCGCCGCCACGATCAATTTTCGCCGCCTGTGGTTCAGCAATGGCCTCAATTGCTTCGGCGCCCAGATCACCTCACTGGCCTTGCCCCTGTGCGCGGTACTGCTGCTGCATGCGACGCCGGAACAAATGGGCTTGCTGGTCGCCCTGCAGGCGCTGCCGTTTGCCCTTTTCGGCTTGCCCGTCGGCGTGCTGCTGGACCGGCGCAGCAAACACCCGATCATGCTGTTCAGCGAAACCATGTCCGGCCTGGCCCTGGCCAGCGTGGCCATCGCTTACTGGTGCGGCGTGCTGTCGATGCCGTGGTTATATATAGTAGGATTCATTATCGGCACGGGTTTCGTCGTGGGCGGCGGCGCAGAACAAGTCTTCCTGACTTTTTTGGTGGGGCGCGACGGCTTGATCGATGCCCAATCGAAATTTGCCGCCACAGAATCGGCGTCGCGGCTGATCGGCCCCGGCCTGGCCGGCGTGCTGGTGCAAGTGCTGTCGGCGCCGGTCGCCATCCTGTGCACGGCCTGCGGCTATCTTGTTTCCGTGTGCAATCTGCGTGCCATGAGCGTGCGCGATCCGCGTCCCGCGCCATCCGATAAGCACGCCTTGCGCGACATCGCCGATGGCTTGCTGTTTGTCTGGCGCGAACCGCTGCTGCGCGCGCTGGCCTGGGGCGCCGGCATCTGGCACTTCCTGTTTTACGCCAGCATGGCCTTGACAGTGCTGTTTGCCACGCGCGATCTGGGCATGAGTCCCGGCGTGCTGGGCATGACGCAAATGCTCGGCGGCGCCGGCGTATTGCTGAGTGCCATCATCGTCAAGCCGCTGACAAAGCGCTACGGCACCGGCCGCACCATCCTCATCGGCCTGGCGTCAACCTCCGTGTGTTTTGCGCTGACGCCAGCGATACCCGCCTCTTTATTCGGCAGTGCGGCCGCCAGCGCCGTGGCGTATGGCGTGCTGATGTTCTTTTTTGATTGCGGCGTGATGCTGTTCTTTATCCCCTACCTGGGCTTGCGCCAGAAAGTCACGCCCGATGCCATGCTGGGCCGCATGACGTCCACCATGCGTTTTTTGACGGTGGCCACGGCACCGCTGGGCGCGCTGGCAGCCGGCTCGATAGCCGAACATTTTGGCGTGCGTAATGGCCTGGCCTGCATCGCCGCCGGCAGCATCGCATTGACGATCGCCATGGTGTGGGGCACGCCGCTACGTAGCGTGCGCACCTGAAGCTGCGAACAGGCATACACTGTTAAAAGATTGCCTTGACGACACTATTCATGGCAAAGCTTGTCAGGTTTGATTTACATCAAGGAATTCATTGAGGTAAGTCCATAAGCTGTCTCACATCACATCAGGAGCATGCCATGTTCAATACCATATTATTTCCCACCGACGGCTCGCCGTTGTCTGACAAGGCTGCCGAGACGGCCATCGCCTTCGCCCAATTAAACAAGGCCAAGCTGGTCGCCATCAGCGTGGTACAGCCGTTCCCGTTTTCGCCAATGGCAGATGGCGGCATCGTGCTCGACGCCGGCCTGTATGAACAGCAGATGCAGGAAGCATCGCAACGCGCGATCGACAAGATCGGCGAAGCGGCGCGCGCCGCCAGCGTGCCGTTCGAAGGCCTGGTAGCCGTATCGCCCAGCCCGCACGAAGAAATCGTCAATGCGGCGCAAACCTATCAGTGCGACATCATCCTGATGGCCTCGCATGGCCGCAAGGGCTTGAACAAGCTGTTCGTGGGTAGCGAAACGCAAAAAGTACTGGCGCATACCCATTTGCCAGTGATGGTTCTACGTTAATACTCGTCCACCCCGCCCGGCGCCGCGCCGCGCCGCACCGCGCCGCACAAATAACATTAGCGCGCCGGCGCCTGTTTCGGCAACAACACCCACACGGCGCCGCTCTGCTTCATGCGGCCCGCGTTCTCCGCCGCTTCCGCACCAAAACCAAAGAAATAATCGACACGGATAGGCCCGCGAATGGCGCCGCCCGTATCTTGCGCCATCACCAGGCGCTGCATGGGGATATCGCTATTGGCTTGCGTGGTGGCCAGGAACACGGGCGCACCCAGCGGCACATAGCGCGAATCGATGGCCACCGAGCGCTGCGGTGTCAGCGGCACGCCCAGCGCGCCCTTCGGCCCCACTTTCGGATCGGGCAAGCGCTCTTCCTTGAAGAATACATAGCTGGGATTGGCGTTGAACAACTCATCCTTGCGCGTGGGATGGCCGGCGATCCACGCCTTGATGCCCTGCGCGGACGCTTGGCTCATGCTCAGTTCGCCCTTCTCGACCAGATAACGGCCGATGGATTTGTATGGATGGCCATTCTGGTCCGCATACGCGACGCGTACGGTTTCCTGCGTATCGGTCAGCTGCACGCGCCCGGAACCCTGCACTTGCAGGAAGAACGCTTCCACTTCGTCATCAACCCACAACAATTCCTTGCCGGTAACGGACGTGGCGCGCTCGATGTCTGCACGCGTGGCGTACGGCACCACCTTCTTGCCCACCAGCTTGCCGCGCAGGCGCATGTTTTTCAGTTCCGGATACACGCCGGCCAGATCGACCGAGACCAGGTCGTCAGGCACCTTGTACAGCGGTGTCTGGTACGGGCCACCACGCTTGCGCGCACCGTGCAGCAAGGGTTCATAGTAACCAGTGACGAGGCCAGTACTGGCGCCATCGGCAGTGATGACTTGATTTGGCACAAAGAAGGTTTCAAAAAACAGGCGGATGGCCTTGTCGCTGTCGGCATTCACCTGGCGCGCGATCGTGCATGCCTCTTTCCAGTCAGGGCGCTTGAGCAGCACGCCACACGAGGCCATGAAGGCAGGCCATGCGGCGCGCATGTCGTCGCGGCCCCAGCCCGGCAAGGCGGCAAACTGGGCAGGCGCAAACGTGGGTGCAGCCGCATCCGTGGCATCCTTGGCATCCTTGGCATCCCTGGCTTCGGCTGCGGCCGGCTTGGCCGGAACAGGCTTGACGACGGACGGGGCAATCGCCGGCGCCTTGCCGTCGGCAGCGCCGGGGACGGCAGGCGGCGTGGTGCACGCGGAAAGCGCAAGCGCGACGCCACCGATTGAAACGAGTAGACTACCGCGTGTAAATAGACGGCGGGTAAATAGGCTGCGGGTAAATAACATAGGAGTGCGTATGTGGATCTTGATGGTAGAGGCGCTGGTGGCGTTCTTCTTGCTGGCATTTATAGTCTGGTGGACCATGTATTCGGGCAAGAAACCGGCGCCTCCAGTACGCAAGCAACTCAGCGAAGCGCAAGACGCCACCGAAAAACTGAAATAGCGGGCGCGAGCCACCGGCTTGTTCTTAATGCAGGGTACGTGGCACCGACAGCACGAATTCGGGAATGGCCGCCTCGAACTGATGGCCATCTTCGGCCACGCAGAAGTATTCGCCGCGCATCGAGCCTTGCGGCGTGGTCAGCATGGTGCCGCTCGTGTATTCGAATTGCTCGCCCGGCTGCAGCAATGGCTGGTGGCCGACGGCGCCCAGGCCACGCACCTCTTCCACCTTGTCATTCGCATCCGTGATGACCCAGTGGCGCGAAATGAGTTGCGCGCCAACGCTCCCCGTATTGACGACGCGTATGGTGTAGCTGAACACGTGCCGTCCCTGGTCCGGTGCCGATTGCTCGGGCAGATACTGCGTCTTGACCGTTACCGTAAATTCATAAGTCGCCATCGTCATTCCTCTTCAGACATTGCCAGTCGTATATTGCATGTATCGCGTATCGCGCGTGCCGCATTGGCCACCGCGCGCTGTGTATTCTGTGTGTCACTGTGCTTCAATAAGGCATGGTGACGGCGTCAAGCGTAAAATAGCGCATCTTCGCATTTTCTATCCTTTGGCTACTTCACCATGACAACATTCCGTATTGCTCCCAGCATCCTGTCCGCCGACTTTGCCCGCCTGGGCGAGGAAGTGCGCAACGTCGTCACCGCCGGCGCCGACATCATCCACTTCGACGTGATGGATAATCACTATGTGCCGAACCTGACCATCGGCCCACTGGTGTGCGAAGCGATTCGCCCGCACGTGCAAGTACCCATCGATGTGCATCTGATGGTCAAGCCTGTTGATCGCATTATCCCGGATTTCGCCAAGGCTGGCGCGAACATCATCACCTTCCACCCGGAAGCGTCGGAACATATTGACCGTTCGCTGCAACTGATCCGCGATAACGGCTGCAAATCGGGCCTGGTTTTCAACCCGGGCACGCCGCTGCACTACCTGGAACACGTGATGGACAAGATCGACATCATCCTCATCATGTCGGTCAATCCAGGCTTCGGCGGCCAGTCCTTCATCCCGCATACGCTGAAGAAAATCGCCGAAGCGCGCCGCATGATCAATGAATCGGGCCGTGACATCATGCTGGAAGTCGATGGCGGCATCAAGATCGACAACATTGCCGCCGCTGCCGCTGCCGGCGCCGACACCTTCGTCGCCGGCTCGGCCATCTTCGGCAAGCCTGACTACAAGGCTGTCATCGACGCCATGCGCGCGGAACTCGCAAAAGTGGCAGGCGCCTGATGCAGGCGGGCACGGTAAAAGACAGGGTACTGGCCGGCGTGCGCGCCGCCATCATCGACCTCGATGGCACGATGCTCGACACCGTGCCCGATTTCCATGTCGCCATCAACGCCATGCGCGCCGAATTTGCTCTCGCGCCCATCAGCGCCGAGGCCATCAAGCTGATGGTGGGCAAAGGCTCGGAAAACCTGATCCGCACGGTGCTGGCCAAGGATTTCGATGCGGCCGGCGTGGAACAGCGCTTCGAGCAGGCAATGGATGCCTACCAGCGCCACTACCTGGCCATCAATGGCCAATTCAGCACCCTGTACCCTGACGTGATCGCAGGACTGGAAGCGATGAAAACGGCTGGATTGCGCCTGGCGTGTGTCACCAACAAGCCGATCGCCTTCGCCCTGCCCCTGCTGAAACAGAAAAAACTGGATGGCTATTTCGAGATCGTCTACGGCGGCGATTCGCTGGCGAAGAAGAAACCGGACCCACTGCCGCTATTGCAGGTATGCATGGACTTCGACCTGGCACCAGCCAAAGTGGTGGCCATCGGCGACTCATCGAATGACGCGCAAGCGGCACGGGCTGCGGCTTGCCCCGTGCTGACCGTACCGTATGGCTACAACCACGGACACTCTATACACGACACCGATTCCGATGGTATAGTAAATACGCTGCTCGAAGCGGCCCATTTTATTAGCATGCAAAACAGACCAGCATACTGACAACTACATCGTGAACACGTTTCTCATCAAAAAACACAATATCACCCAAACCGGCTCGATTGAGGCCTGGCTTTGGCGACGCTGGCAATCCTGGCAGGCCTAAGGCCGAGCCGTGTAAGATTGCTGCCGGTGGCGCGCGTACTTTGCGTGCACCTGCAGGTTTTTTGATAACCCACCGCAGGGTTTGTGCCTTGTAAACACAACGCACATTCGTACCCTGACGGCATGGAGAGAAACATGACCGAACTCGAATTCAAATCGCTGGCCCAGCAAGGCTACAACCGCATCCCCCTGATCGCGGAAGCCTTCGCCGACCTGGAAACCCCGCTCACGCTGTATCTGAAACTGGCGCAAACCCAGCATGGCGGCAAAAACACCTTTTTGCTCGAATCGGTCGTCGGCGGCGAACGCTTCGGCCGCTATTCCTTCATCGGCTTGCCCGCCACGACCGTGTTGCGCAGCTATGGCAGCCGCACCGAAATCGTCAAGAACGGCGCCGTGATCGAGGAACACGAAGGCAATCCGCTCGACTTCATCGAGCAATACCAAGCCCGTTTCAAGGTGGCCTTGCGCCCAGGCATGCCGCGCTTTTGCGGTGGCCTGGCCGGCTACTTCGGCTACGACACGGTACGCCACATCGAGAAAAAGCTGGCCGGCGGCGCGCCCAAGGACGACTTGAACCTGCCCGACATCCAGTTGATGGTGACGGAAGAACTGGCCGTCATCGACAACCTGTCCGGCAAACTGTATCTGATCGTGTATGCCGACACCACGCAGCCCGAGTCGTTCTCGAAAGCGCGCCAGCGCTTGAAAGACTTGCGCATGATGCTGCGCCGCGGCGTCGATGCGCCCGTGACCAGCGCCTCCGTGCGCACGGAAACCATCCGCGACTTTTCCAAGGAAGACTACCTCAAGGCTGTCGCCAAGGCGCACGAATACGTGATGGCCGGCGACTTGATGCAGGTGCAGATCGGCCAGCGCATCCGCAAACCGTATGTCGATTCACCGCTGACCCTGTACCGCGCCTTGCGTTCGCTCAATCCGTCGCCGTATATGTACTTCTATAATTTCGGCGACATGCAGATCATCGGCGCCTCGCCTGAAATCCTGGTGCGCAACGAGAAGTTGGCCGACGGCGGCAAGAAAGTCACCCTGCGTCCCATCGCCGGCACCCGTCCGCGCGGCGCCACGCCCGAGCGCGACGCGGAATTGTCCGCCGAACTGCTGGCCGATCCGAAAGAGATCGCCGAGCACGTGATGCTGATCGACCTGGCGCGCAACGACATCGGCCGCATCGCCACCACCGGCAGCGTGCACGTCACCGACCGCATGGTCATCGAAAAATACTCGCATGTGCAGCACATCGTCACCAACGTCGAAGGCACATTGAAAGATGGCTTGTCGAACCTGGACGTGCTGCGCGCCACCTTCCCCGCCGGCACCCTGACGGGCGCGCCGAAAGTGCGCGCCATGGAAGTGATCGACGAACTGGAAATCACCAAACGCGGCATCTATGGCGGCGCCTGCGGCTACCTGTCGTTTGGCGGCGAAATGGATGTGGCGATCGCCATTCGCACGGGCGTGATCAAGGACGGCATGCTGTACGTGCAGGCCGCCGCCGGCATCGTCGCCGACTCGATCCCTGAAATGGAATGGCAGGAAACCGAGAACAAGGCGCGCGCCGTACTGCGCGCCGCCGAACAAGTGCAAGATGGCCTGGATGGGGAGTTTTAAGATGCTGCTGATGATCGACAACTACGACTCCTTCACCTACAACATCGTGCAGTATTTCGGTGAACTGGGCGAAGACGTGCGGGTCTACCGCAACGATGAAATCACGATCGAACAGATCGAGGCGCTCAATCCGGACCGCATCTGCATCTCGCCCGGCCCGAAAGCGCCGGCGCAGGCAGGTATTTCGGTGGAAGTGCTGAAACACTTCGCTGGCAAGAAGCCAATTTTGGGCGTCTGCCTGGGCCACCAGGCCATCGGCGAAGCGTTTGGCGGAAAAGTCATCCGCGCCAAGCAAGTCATGCATGGCAAGACTTCCGTCATCGCACATACGGGCGTGGGCGTCTTCAAGGACATCCCCAGCCCCTTCACAGTGATCCGCTACCACTCTTTGGCGATCGAACGCGCCTCGCTGCCTTCCTGCCTGGAAGTGACAGCCTGGACGGACGACGGCGAAATCATGGGCGTGCGCCACCGGGAATACGATATCGAGGGCGTGCAATTCCACCCCGAATCGATCCTCTCGGAGCACGGCCACGCCTTGCTGAAGAATTTTCTCGAGCGCTGATTCCATGCGCACGCCACGGCGTGCCATCAGTGTCCTCCTGCGCCATCATTGAAGAAGGAAGCATCATGCCGATCACCCCACAAGAAGCCCTGCTGCGCTGCATCGAACACCGCGAGATTTTTCACGACGAAATGCTGTACTTATTCCGCCAGATCATGTCCGGCGAAATGTCGCCCACCATGATCGCCGCCCTGACCATGGGTTTACGCGTGAAAAAGGAAACCATCGGCGAAATCGCCGCCGCCGCGCAAGTGATGCGCGAGTTTTCCACCAAGGTGCCCATGGCCGACACCACCAACCTGCTCGACATCGTCGGCACGGGCGGCGACGGCGCGCACACATTCAACATTTCCACGGCGTCGATGTTCGTCGCCGCCGCCGCCGGCGCGCGCGTGGCCAAGCATGGCGGACGCAGCGTGTCTTCCTCGTCCGGCAGCGCCGACGTGCTGGACTCTTTGGGCGTCAACATCAACCTGCAGCCCGAGCAGATCGCCCAGTCGATCGCGCAAACGGGCATCGGCTTCATGTACGCACCGAACCACCATGCCGCCATGAAGCATGCGGCGCCCGTGCGCCGCGAGCTGGGCGTGCGCACCATTTTCAATATCCTTGGGCCGCTGACCAATCCCGCCGGCGCGCCCAACATTCTGATGGGCGTGTTCCACGCCGACCTGGTCGGCATCCAGGTACGCGTACTGCAGCGCCTGGGCGCGCAGCATGCCATCGTCGTGTATGGCCGCGACAATATGGATGAAGTGTCGCTGGGCGCAGCCACCATGGTGGGCGAACTGGTCAACGGCGAGATCCGCGAATATGAAATTCACCCGGAAGATTTTGGCTTGCAAATGATCGCCAGCCGCAACCTGAAGGTGGCCAATTCGGTGGAATCAAAGGCAAAGATGCTCGAAGCGCTGCGCGGCGAGCCGGGTGCGGCAAGCGACATCGTCGCCCTGAACGCGGGCACGGCGCTGTACGCGGCCGGCGTGGCCAGCTCGATCGAAGATGGCCTGGTGCGCGCGCGCGCCGCCGTCAGCTCGGGCGCCGCGCTGGCAAAACTCGATCAATTCGTGCAGGTGACGCAGCAGCTGGGCACCCCGCTGCAAGCGTAACCTCCCCGCCATCCCTATAGAACAGCGACCATCATGTCCGACATACTCGATAAAATCCTGGCCGTCAAAGCCGACGAAGTGGCAAAGGCGAAAGCCTACCGCAGCCTGGCCAGCCTGCGCAGCGACGTGGAAAACGACAGCGCCCTGCGCGCCGGCCTGCGCAATTTTGAAGCGAGCCTGCGCCAGCATATCGCAGCCGGCAAGCCCGGCATCATCGCCGAAGTGAAAAAGGCCTCGCCATCGAAGGGCGTCATCCGTGCCGACTTCCGCCCGGCCGACATCGCCGCCAGCTATGCGGCGCATGGCGCGGCCTGCCTGTCCGTGCTGACGGACGAACAGTTCTTCCAGGGTTGCATAGAATACCTGCAGCAGGCACGCGCCGCCTGCGCCATTCCCGTGCTGCGCAAGGATTTCATGGTCGACATGTACCAGATCTATGAAGCGCGCGCCATGGGCGCCGATTGCATCCTCTTGATCGTCGCAGCCCTCGACCATGGCCTGATGGCGGAGATGGAGGCCTGCGCCCACGAACTGGGCATGGGCGTGCTGATCGAAAGCCATGACGGCACGGAACTCGATGCGGCCTTGAAACTCAAGAGCGCATTGATCGGCATCAATAACCGCAACCTGCGCACCTTCGAGACCTCGCTAGAGACCACCATCGGCCTGTTGCCGCGCATCCCGCAAGACAAATTGATCATCACGGAATCGGGCATCCTTGGCATGGCGGACGTGAAACGCATGCGCGAAGCCGACGTGCATGGCTTCCTGGTGGGCGAGGCGTTCATGCGCGCACCGGATCCCGGCGTGGAACTGGAACGTTTGTTCAGCTAATTGTTCAGCTAATTGTTCAGCTAAGATTCAACGGCCACTATCGCCTGCGGCTGTGGCCATGCTCCGCGCCGCAGTAGCGCCCTTTAGATCACACTCGATGCGGTCGCGGCCATTTTCCTTGGCCTGATACAAGGCCGCATCGGCGCGCGACAGCAACTGATCCAGCTCTTCCTGTATCGACGCCTGGCAAGCCACGCCGATACTCACCGTACACGGCGGCAAACCGTGTCCATTCGGTTCGCGCAGCAAGGCGCGAATGCGCTCGGCCACGCCAAGAGCATTGTGCGGCATCATGTCCGGCATCAGCACGACAAATTCCTCGCCGCCAAAGCGGGCCACGTAATCGCTCTCGCGCAACGCGCCGCCGATAATCCTGGCCACATGCGCCAGCACCTTGTCCCCCATCGCATGGCCATAGCGGTCATTGATCGACTTGAAAAAATCCAGGTCGATGCTGAGCAAGGTCAAGGGCTGGCCTTTGCGCCGCAAATTGGCCTTTTCGCGCTCATACGCATCGCCAAAGCCGCGCCGGTTCAGCACCTGCGTCAATGGATCGTGCGTGGAGCGGCGCTCGAGTATCATCTGCAGGCGCCGCGTAGCCACCGTCATGAAGCCGACGGTCAGCAGCAGCGCCATGAAATTGGCCGCCGCCAGGTAGATGCTCGCTTGTGTGCCCGCGACCGTCAAATCCACGTTGGCGCCACCATGCCGCAAGGCCATGCCACCGCGCATCAGCACCACGCAAGCCTGCAGCAGCATCAGCGCGCCAAAGAAGAAACTGGAAAAATGGCGCTCGCCGTGCACAAGCACCAGCTGCGCCTGGCGCGCATAGAAAAAGAACACTACCAGGGAAAAGACCGCCACGCGCCGCGAAAAATCGGGCGTCGCCAGCAGCCACCAGGCGATGCCAGCCACGCCGAGGCAGCAAACGAGCGTATAAAAGCGCAGGCTGGGCACCTGGCCATAGAATTTTTCCGTGCCCAGCATCGACAATCCGATCCCCAGCATCAAGGCGGCATTCGCCCCCAGCAGCGCCATCGCGTCGGGCCAATTGCCGCGCATACTGAACAGGAAAGAGGCGCACACCAGCAGCAGCAAACCCGCCGACCAGTGACCCAGTCCGTGTACCTCGCGCCGGAAACTGCGGTAGACGGAAAACATGACGATGCTCATGGCCCCGCACATCAGGGTAGTCATCAACATGATGGTGCGGGGATCGAGGGTTTCCACAGACGATTGAAGCCTAAAAAATCAATAGCGCAATTTTAGTTCAGTTATGGCAAATATGCTGTTGTTGTTTCAACGACGCATGCCCGCCGCCGGCAACTTCGATGCGGTCGCGCCCCAGCTGCCTGGCCCGGTACAGCGCCAGGTCAGAGCGCGTCATCTATACCGTCAAGCACGGGAAATTTCGCGGGATAAATTAAACAGCAAATCAGGCTGACAACTGCCGGCAGGATAAAGCTCGATCATCGCATGAGCCACCTACCGGCATTATCAATATGACTGGCGTTTTTACTGTGCGCTAGGGCGCTTCGGTTTCGTGGCTTTCTTTGGCGCCGGCAAGACGGTCAGATTGACGCCCGGTGCCCGGTCGCCCTGCAGCAGGGCAGTGAATGTCATCAGCTCGTCGCGGCGGAAAGCGTGGATCGCCACGGTCGCGCCGACCGCATAACGGCCCAGCAAGGTATCCAGGTTGGCCGGGTTGCCCGTCACGCGCAAGCCATCGACAGCCACCAGCACGTCACCCGCCGACAGGCCCGCCAGGTGGGCGGCGCCACCCTGATGCACCTGCGCCAGTTTGGCGTCGTTGCCGTCGCGGCCCAGGTTGGCGTCCAGGCTCGGTTTCTGCGCCTTGCGCGTATCGCTGACCTTCACGCCGAACGGCGCCAGCAAGCGCGCCAGCGGCACGTCGTCGGTGCCACGGATGTAGCGCTCGAAGAACGGTTTCATGCGCGTGCCGGAAATTTCATCGAACAGGGCTTCGACTTCGGCCGGCGTCACGCCGCAGCCTTTGCCCGCCTTTTCTCCTTTGCCCTTGTAGAAGTCGCGGCCATAGCGCTGCCACAGCGCCTGCATCACATCGTCCAGCGATTTTTCGCCATTCGTCTTGCTGCGCAGGGTCAGATCAAACGCCAGCGCGATCAGCGAGCCCTTGGTGTAATAGCTGACGATGGCGTTCGGTGCATTTTCATCCTGGCGGTAGTACTTGCCCCAGGCGTCAAAGCTGGAATCGGCCACGCTCTGCTTGCTGCGGCCACTGCCGCGCAAGACGCTGTTGATGGTTTTTCCCAACAGCTTGAAGTAAGCTTCCTCGTCGATCAGGCCCGCGCGCACCAGCATCAGGTCATCGTAGTAGCTGGTAAAGCCCTCGAATAGCCACAGCAGCGGCGAATAGCTTTCCGCCTGCAGGTTGTACGGTGCGAAGGCGGCCGGCTTGATGCGCTTGACGTTCCAGGTATGGAAGTATTCGTGGCTGCACAGGCCCAGGAATTTCAGGTAGCCGTCGCCAATCTCCGTACTGTTTGAAGCCGTCGTTGGCAGGTCGGCACGCGCGCAGATCAATGCCGTCGAGGCGCGGTGTTCCAGGCCGCCGTAACCGTCGCCGACGGCCATGGTCATGAACACATAGCGGTCCATCGGTGCTTTTTTTGTCTTCGGTTCGAAGAAGGCGATCTGCGTTTCGCAGATGGCTTTCAGGTCGCGGCACAGGCGCTCCAGGTCCAAATTCGGCACCTTGCCCGTGACGACGATATCGTGCGGCACGCCATGCGCCTTGAAAGTGGCCAGCGCAAAGTCGCCCATCTCCACCGGGTGGTCGATCAATTCATCATAGTTGGCCGCCTGGTAGCTGCCGAAGCCATAGCGCTTGGCTTTCAGTTCCGGCAAGGTGGTGGCCACGCGCCAGGTCTTGCAAGCGGCATCCTTGGGCTGCACGATATTGACTTCATGCGGCTCGGCCTCCTGTCCCAGCACGCGCAGGAACACGCTGGTGCCATTGAAGAAGCCGTGATTCTGGTCCAGGTGGGCGGCGCGCACTGACAAATCCCAGGCATACACGTCGTATTCGAGCGTCAATGCACCCTGGCAGGGCGCAGCCTGCCACGAATGCTTGTCAAGCTTGGTCAAGGCCACGGCCTTGCCTTCAGACTCGGCACGAATGCTGACGATGTTGCGCGAGAATTCGCGGATCATGTAGCTGCCCGGGATCCAGGCCGGCAGGGAAAATACCTGGCCGATGGCGGCCGGCGCCTTGACGGTCAGCGTGACCTTGAACATGTGGCCGGCCAAGTCTGCGGCGGCGATACTGTAGATGATGCCGGCGGCGGGTGCCTTGGCGATGATTTTTTTTACCGGTGCTTTCTTCATGTTTTCCTCGTGTCTGGCATGTCTTCCCGGGAGCGCCACTGCCCCGCCTTACAAATCGTCCGGAGTATCGATGTCGCGCAGGATGCCAGCGTCATCGACGATCACTTCCTGCACCGCATGGCTGTGCACGATGCTGCGCGCACCCTGGTCGCCGTCCAGCGCCAGCAACAGCGGCAAGTGGACAGCGCTGAACGCGACAGGGTTGCCGCGCCGGCCCTGGAAGACGGGCACCGCGATGCGCGCGCCATCGGCAATGGCTTGCGACAAGGCGGCGATTGTAGCGCCTTCCACGTAAGGCATGTCGCCCAAGGCGATCAGCCAGCCCGGCGCGCCGCGCACATGCCCGATGGCGCAGGTCAGCGATGCCGCCATGCCCGTGTCGGCATCATGGCAGACGCGCACTTCACAGCCCAGTGCGCCCAGTGCGCGCGCTACCTGCGTGTCGTCGGCGCGCACCACGGCCAGCACGCGCGGCAAGGCCGCCAACATGGCTTTTGCCGCCGCCACCACCACCGGCAAGCCCGCATACGGGCCTTCCGCCAACGGCTGCAATAATTTGTTCTGCACGCCGGAAGGATCGAACCTGCGTCCCCTTCCGGCTGCCAGCAAGATGCCAACCGTACTCAAAATACCA
The DNA here is from genome assembly GCF_051380875.1 of Janthinobacterium woesei. Lineage (NCBI taxonomy): Bacteria > Pseudomonadati > Pseudomonadota > Betaproteobacteria > Burkholderiales > Oxalobacteraceae > Janthinobacterium > Janthinobacterium woesei. Next base: position 376,859 of record NZ_JBNYXW010000001.1, on the reverse strand, counting down.
CTACCGTCATGCCGCCGCCAGGTCGAATGGCAGCTTGCGCAGGCGTTTTCCCGTCACAGCAAACAGCGCGTTGGCGAACGCCGGGGCCAGCGGCGGCACGCCGGGTTCGCCCATGCCCGTTGGCGCATCACCCGATGGCACCAGGTGCACCTCGATCACCGGCATGTCGGGCATGCGCGGCACCGGGTAGTCGCCAAAGTTCTGCTGCTCCACCACGCCATCCTTGAGCGTGATGGCCGCGCCGGGAATAGTCATGCCCAGCGCCATCAGCGCGGCACCCTGCACTTGCGCCTCGATCGTCAACGGGTTGACGGCCAGGTTGCAATGCACGCCCGCCCATACCTGATGCAGCTTGGGCGCGCCGTCGGCGACCGACGCCGTTACCACGTAGGCGACCACGGAATTGAACGATTCGTGCATGGCCACGCCCCAGGCCTGCCCTTTCGGCAGCTTCTTCTTGCCGTAGCCGGATTTGGCCACGGCCAGGTCCAGCGCAGCGATGTGGCGCGTGTGCTTCGCGTCGATCAGCTGCTTGCGGTAGGCGACGGGATCCATCTTCGCCACGTGCGCCGCCTCGTCGATCAGGGTTTCCATGACGAAGGCCGTATGCGTCGAGCCGACGGAGCGCCACCACAGCACGGGCACGTTCGCCTTGGCCGTGTGCACCGACAGCTTCATCGGCAAGGTGTACGGTTCGCCCATGCCTTCGACCATGGTGCCATCGACGCCATTTTTCACCATGAAGGCTTCGAACGGCGTGCCGGCCATGATGGACTGGCCCACGATGGTATGCTCCCAGGCGAGGATTTTCCCTTTGGCGTCGAGGCCAAGCTGCGCGCGGTGCACGTGCGACGGCCGGTAGTAGCCGCCCTTGATATCGTCCTCGCGACTCCACATCAGTTTCAAGGGCCCGCTCTTGCCCGCCGCGCGGTACGCCTTGGCGACATTGACGGCTTCGACCACGTAGTCGGAGGACGGCACGGCACGCCGGCCAAAGCCGCCGCCGGCCATCATCGTATGCAAGGTAACCTGCTCTGGTTTCAGGCCGGAAGTGGCCGCGATGGCCGCCTGGTCGCCCGTCTGGAATTGCGAACCGACCCACATCGTGCATTTGTCGGCCTGCAGGTCGATGACGCAATTGAGCGGCTCCATCGGCGCGTGCGCCAGGTAGGGAAACTCATACACGGCTTCGATCTTCTTCGGCGCCGACGCCAGCTTGCTCATATCGGCCGCTTTGGCGACGATGCCCGGCGTGCGGGCCAACGCCTTGAAGGCTGCCAGCTGCTTGTCGCTGCTGACCTTTTCCACGGCACTGGTGTCCCACTCGATCACCAGCGCATCGCGGCCCTGTTTGGCGGGCCAGTAGCCGTCCGCGATCACGGCCACGCCGCTGCCGCCACGGTCGGTTTTGACTTCCAGCACTTCAAGCACGCCCTTGATGGCCTTGGCCTTGGTCGCGTCAAATTTCGCCACCTTGGCGCCAAACACGGGCGGACGCGCCACCATGGCCACTTTCGCCCCAGGCGGCTTGAAGTCGATGCCGAACTGCTGCTTGCCGGTGGATTTGGCGGTGGCGTCGAGCCGTTTGACGGGCTTGCCGATAATCGTGAATTCGCGCGGATCCTTCAGCTTCACCGTGGCCGGCACGCTCTGGCGCATGGCCGCATCGGCAAGTTCGCCGTAGCTGGCCTTTTGTCCGCCGGGGCCATACAGCACGCCCTTGGCGGTACGCACCTGGTCAGGCGCCACTTGCCATTGCGCGGCGGCGGCGGCCACCAGCATGGCGCGCGCCTTGGCGCCGATTTCGCGGTACTGCGCATACGAATGGGCGATACTGCCCGAGCCGCCCGTCATCTGCATGCCGTAGGCGGCATCCTTGTACTGCTCCCCTGCCGGCGCCAGCGCGCCATGCACCATGCTCCAGTCGGCGTCGAGTTCTTCGGCGATCAGCATGGGCAAGCTGGTTTGCACACCCTGGCCAAACTCCAGCCGGTTCACCTGCACCGTCACCGTGTTATCGGGAGCGATGTGCAAAAAGGCGTTCGGCGCATCCACCGGCTTGGCGGGCGCGCCATCGGCCGCCAGCGCCAGCTTGCCAGCGCCGGGCAGGAAAAAGCCCAGCATCAAGCCGCCACCGGCCACCGCGCCGGCCTTCATGAAACCGCGCCGCGAGACGCCTTCAGCGGCCGGGGCAGGCGTTGATGCCGATGCCAGCGCCGCACCCAGAGTCACCCCGCCATGCTGCAATGCTTCCTGATTCAACCATTCGATACGCATGTCGTTCTCCTCAGGCCAGTGTCTTGGCCGCGTCCTTGATGGCTGCGCGGATGCGTTGATAGGTACCGCAGCGGCAGATATTGCCGCTCATGGCGCCGTCGATATCGGCGTCGCTGGGCGACTTGTTCGTGCGCAGCAGTGCGGTGGCGCTCATCACCTGGCCGCTTTGACAGTAGCCGCATTGCGGCACGTCGAGGCGTACCCATGCCGCCTGCACGGCCTTGCCCACCTGGTCGTTTTCCATCGCTTCGATAGTGGTGATCTTTTGCGCGCCGACCGAGGAAATCGGCGTGATGCATGAACGGATAGGCTGCCCATCGAGGTGCACCGTGCAGGCGCCGCACAGGGCCGCGCCGCAGCCGAACTTGGTGCCCGTCATGTTCAGGTTATCGCGCAGCGCCCACAGGATGGGCGTGGATGGATCGGCGTCGACTTGCATGTCGCGTCCATTGATATTCAAGGTAATCATTTGCTGCTTCCCCTTTTTTGGCTTGTTATTGCGTCTACAAACAACACTTGATGATACGACAGCGGAAAAAATGCAAAAAAAAGCGCGCCTTGCGAGGGCGCGCCGTCCGGCCTTCCTGGCGACAGCCCGGATTACTTGATGGCCGAGAGTTTCTGCTCCAGCGTCTTCGTATCGATGGCGCCGGGAATGCGGCTGCCGTCGGCAAAGAAGATGGCCGGCGTGCCCGAGACGCGCAACTGCTGGCCCAGGGCCAGAATTTTTTCATGCGGGTTGGCGCAATTGGCGGCAACCGTGGCCGGCACCTTACCGTTCAGCATCCAGTCGTCCCAGGCCTTGTTGCGGTCTGGCGCGCACCAGACATTGCGCGACTTGGCGATCGAGTCCGGCGACAGGATGTTGTACATGAAGGTATACACGGTGACGTTGTCGATTTCCTTCAGCGTGGTCTGGCGGAAGCGCTTGCAATAGCCGCAGTTCGGATCTTCGAACACGGCGATCACGCGCTTGCCATTGCCCTTGACGGTTTTCATGGCCGAATCGAGCGGCAGGTCGGAGAACTTGATGCGATTGACTTCGTCCAGGCGCACCTTGGTCAAGTCTTGCGACGTCTTGGCGTCGAAGACGTGGCCAACGAACAGATACTGCGCATTCTTGTCCGTGTACAGGATGTCACCACCCGTGCGCACTTCGTACAGGCCGCCATACGGGGTTTCCTTGACCGAATCGACCTTGGCGCCTTCGCCCAGGCGCGGCTCGATCAGCTTCTTGATGTTCACTTCCGTCGGTGTTTCCGCGCCGGCGCACGACATCATCAGGCCCGAGGCCAGCACCAATGCGATTCTGCTCATTTTTATCACTCTCACTTCTCCACTTGAAACGCCCGGCGGAACTGGCATCTGGCCCGGCGCCGTTACCTCTTTAATAAAACGATCGCCGCAGACCAGCTGCGGCGACCTTGAATTTTCACTGCTACCATTATCCGGCACAATCTTAAGGCTTACTGATGTCCCAATGCATGCGCAATCATTTTTCGCTTCAGGGCGGGTAATTTGTCCAGCAAGTTTAATCCCAAATTGCGAACCACGCGCAGCGGTTCCAGATCGGCGCCGAATAAACGCGCCAGGCCATCGGTGGCCAGCTGCATCAGCAGCACGTCTTCCTTGCGCGCGCGCGCATAGCGGGCCAGCACGCGCTCGTCGCCAATGCCGCGCTGCGCTTCGCGTTCGGCTATCGTCTTGACCAGTTGCGCCACGTCGGCAAAGCCCAGGTTCATGCCGTGGCCGGCCATCGGATGCACCACGTGGGCGGCGTCGCCCACCAGGGCCACGCGCGGCGCCACCATGGCGTGCGGGCGCATCAGGGTCAGCGGAAACGCGCGCACCAGCTCTGGCTGCAAAGGCGTCAGTTTTCCCAGTTTGTCGTGGCAATATGCGGCCAGGCGCGCGGCCAGGGCATCGGCCGGCTCGGACATCAATGTATCGGCCAGCGCATCGGGCGCCGACCAGACGAGAGAAACGCGTTCGCCCGGCAGCGGCAGCAGCGCGACGATGCCGTCACTGCCCGTGAACCACTGGTGGGCCGCGCCATGGTGCGGTTTTTCACAGGCGAAGTTGCTGACCACGCCGCGCTGGCCATATGAACGGTAATCGAGGCCGATGTCGCACTGGCCCCGCACCCACGACTGGGCGCCATCCGCACCCACCACCAGCGCGCAGGTGATGCTGTCGCCGCCATCGAGGTGCACGATGGCGCAATCATTCGCCCATTCCAGGCGGCTGGCGCGGCCCTGCACCACATTGACGTTCTGCGCGAATTTCAGGGCGGCGTCCAGCGCCTGGCCCAGGTTGCGGTCTTCGACGATCCACGCCAGTGTGCCCACATGGGCGCCATAGGCATCGAAACCGAGTCCGCCCGCCTGCGCGCCGTCGCCGTTGACCTGCATGGCGTCAACCGGCGCCACTCTGTCGGCATCGAGCGCGCCCCATACCTTCAACGACGACAGCAACTGGTGCGCCGTGTGATTGAGCGCATACACGCGCACATCCCAGCTGGGCTCGACCGGCTTGACAGCGGAAGCGGGCGCGCTGGCCGGGCATAGCAAGGTGACGCTTTGTCCTGCTTGGGCAAATGCCAGCGCCGTGGTTTTCGCGATGGCGCCGTTGCCGACGATACAAACGTCGCTGTGGCTATGCATGAAGCGCCGCATGGTGGGGGAAGAGGGACTGTTCATGCGGCCATTATAGCGTTTGCCCCACCCTTTTCAGATAGTCCGGCAGTACAGGACGCCTGCCCAGATCAAGCTACGCCATGAAACACGGGAAGCACATAGTGCGCAATCTCCTGGATGGTCTCGGCCAGCGGGCGGCGGTTCTGCCGCAGCTGCAAGCCGATATGCTGCACGCCGGCGTCACGCATGGCCTGCAGTTCGGCGATCAAGCCATCGCGCCCCGTGCGCCCACCAAAGCGGAAACGCTGCAGCGGCATGGCAGTCATGGTATTCACCTCAGTCCCACTGCGGCGCCAGGCCGTCCGGATTGGCCAGGCGCTCGCCGCGCTCCAGGGTCGCCATCTGCGCCATGTCATCCGGCGACAGGGTGATGCGCTTGAAATGCAGGTTCGCTTCCTGGTTGGCGCGTTTGGTCGACGACGGAATCACGGCAAAGCCCTGTTGCAGCGACCAGCTCAGGGCCACCTGCGCTGGCGTCACGCCGTATTGCGCGGCAATCGCCACGATCACCGGATCGACGACTACCTTGCCATAGGCGAGCGGCATGTAAGCCGTGATGTGGATACCCTGGCTGCGCACGAAATCGATGACCTTGCGGTTTTGCAGGAAGGGGTGTATCTCGACCTGCTGCGTGGCGATTTGCGCCGCCCCCACCATATCGATGGCCTGCTGCAGCTGCGCGTTCGTGAAATTGGACACGCCGATGGCTGCAGTCAGCCCCTGCGCCTTGGCTTCAGCCAGCGCCGCCATGTATTCGGCCACGGGAATAGCGTCCTGCGGCGATGGCCAGTGGATCAGGGTCAGGTCCAGTTGTTCCAGCCGCAGCTTGTGCAGGCTGCCTTTCAGGCTGAAAATGAGCTTGTCGCGCTGCAGGTTCTCGATCCAGATCTTGGTGGTGACGAATAAATCGTCACGCTTGACGGCGCTGGCGGCAAGCGCCTGGCCCACTTCGGCTTCATTGCCGTAGATTTGCGCCGTATCAATATGGCGGTAGCCGACGTCGAGACCGGTGGTGACGGAATCGATGACGACCTGGCCCTGCAGGCGGAACGTGCCCAGGCCAATGTCAGGGATGGCGGTATGCTGCGTATTGGTGTTCATGCGGTAATCCTCTCGATGGGTTGCGATGCAAGGCGGGGCGACTGAAGCACCGCCGACAGCCACACTATGCGCCCATCCTTTGTTGAGAAAAATACCGCTTACCTCAAATAATATTTGACTCAAAAGCAAATAATAGGAGGCGTTTCCATAAAATACAGGAAAAGTGGCAGCCGGCTCTTGCATTCGCGTTTTGGTCTGCTATAATTCGCCACCTTGGCCTGGTAGCTCAGTCGGTAGAGCAGAGGATTGAAAATCCTTGTGTCGGTGGTTCGATTCCGCCCCGGGCCACCAAGAACATTGTTCACGCAACGCCCACTCATGCAAGTGGGCGTTTTTGTTTCTGAAGCAGAAAAGTCCTCCTGTCCGCCCCATTTCCGGTTTTTCGGGCGCAGATAGGCTGACGTAACTGCGCAGGTGATCGTAGCGCCGTCACGCCTTCGGCGCCGGTGCTCGATGCGGGAAACTGTTCTGAACGCGGCTGGCGCCAGCTTTGCAGTACCGGGCGGGCTCGCCGTTATCAGCGTTGCCAGCCCTTGCGCCGGGCCAGTTGTTCGGCCTGGGCGTCGAGGGTCTGGCCGGCGATGCGCGCATCGATCGCCTCGTTGACGGCGGCCGGCACTGCGTTGCCGGCTTGCTGATAAACGCCACTGGCCTTCTGCTCCACTTGCGCCATCAAGGGTAACTGCCAGCGCGCGCCCTGACGGCAGGCCAATCCGGCCCCCTGTCCCATGATAAAACTGCGGCAGTAATTGCCATCGCTGCCGATAAAGCTCACACCGATCCGGATACCCTGCGCCGACGGGCCTGCGCTGGCGAGCTGCTCAGATAAGGTGGTGGCCAGCGGTCCGTGCGCGAAAAGCGCGCCGTCAGCACTGACGACCGATGGAGGCGCCGCATCGCCGCTCAAGCTCTGGTGGCCGACACTGCCAGCCAGTACGCCAATGAGCAGGGTTGCGGCCAGCGATCCCCATTCCGGCCATTCCCAGCGCCGGCGCGGCAGTTTTGTCAGCCGGGTTGCGCGCGCAGCCTGCAGGTCGACGACCCCGGCCGCGGCAGCGCTCAGGCGTGCTGGCACCGCCTCCTCGACGATCGGCACGAAAGCGGCGAACACGTCCACGCGCAAAGCCTGATGATGGCGCACACGGGCGGCAAGCTCCCCATCGTTCTCAATGGCGCGTGCGACAGCGGCGCTGGTCTTGTCATCGAGCTCACCATCGGCGTAGGCCATCAACGTTTCATCGGAAAAACTGCTCATACGGTCCTCGTTTGATCGGATAAAGACGCTTGCAGGGCTGCACGCGCACGCGCCAGACGGCTCATCAGCGTACCCAAGGGTAAATCCAACACATCTGCGGCCTCCCGATACGCCATGCCGTCGACCAGCACTAGACCGACCACCATCCGGTGGTCTTCCGAGAGCAGGCTGATCGCCTTCTGTATCGCCAGACGCTGCTGGTGGGCTTCGGCAAAGCCGTCACCAACATGCTCGCCCGCCTCTTCCGGCGCAAAGATATTGTCGCGCCGGATACGCGAACGCACTTCATCGATCCAAGCATTCTTCATGATGCGAAACATCCAGCTGTCAAGCCGTGTGCCGACCTCCCACTGCGCACTGCGGTTCAGCGCCCGCTCTACGGCGACCTGTACCAGATCGTCGGCATCGTCACGGTTATATACAATACTGCGGGCAAATCGGCGCAGCCGCGGCAGCAGCGCAGCAATTTCACCGTGAAGCGGAGTAGCGGCAGATGTCATCATTGCTTGTTAAACGTTTCGCGGCGGGACTTTAATCCCTGTTCCAGACGTTTTATCCTGTAGAAATTTCAAACCATTATATGATCTAGCCAGCATGAAACCCAAACCATTTTCCCTGCTTGCGCGCCTGCTGCGCCCGATCCTGCTACTGAGCGCCGTCCTCGGCGTTGCACCGGCGCAGGCCCAGTTACGCCTGCCATCGCTGAATCTGCCCTTGCCGCAGCCGTCGGGCGTGATCGATACCGAAACGCTGCGCGACCGTGGCGCGCGCTTGCTGGCCGGTGCCGATGTGCGTGCGCTGGGCGAGTTGCGCCTGCTACAGGTGGGCGATCTGCTGCGCCGGCACCGCGATGTGCTCGAGCCGGACCCGCACGGTGAACCCATGGTGCGCAGTCAGATTCTGGCTTGGTCGCCCAGTGCTGCCAGCCTGCAGGCCGCCAAGGCGGCTGGACTGCAAGTGATCGAAGTGAGCACCCTCGGCGTTCTGGACGAGACCATTGTCGTGCTGGGGGTGCCGGTCGGCACCAGTACCGCCGCCATGCTGGAAAAATTGCGAGCACTCGATCCGGGCGGCCAATATGACTTCAACCACGTCTATACCACCAGTGCCTCCCGGCCAATCGGGCTGTCAGCGCCGGGCAGTGCGCCGGCGCTGCCCGCCACCGCCGCGCGCAGCGGCGTGCGCATTGGCCTCATCGATGGCGGCGTTGCCGACAACCACCCGGTATTTCGTGAGGCGGCGGTCACGCGCTGGGGCTGTGAGGGAAGGCTGATCCCGGATGCGCACGGCACCGCCGTGGCGGCGCTGATGGTCGGTCACTCGTCGCGTTTTCGCGGCGTGGCGCCGGACGCTGAACTATACGCGGCCGATGTGTATTGCCGTTCGCCGACCGGCGGCGCAGTCGAGCGCATCGCCGCCGCACTTGGCTGGCTGGCCAAACAGCGCGTGGCTGTGATTAATATCAGTCTGGTCGGTCCGCCGAACCTGATGCTGGAGCGCGCCGTTGGCGCAATGGTGCGACGGGGCCACTTACTAGTGGCCGCGGTGGGCAATGACGGCCCGGCCGCCGCGCCGCTGTACCCGGCCAGCTATCCGGGCGTGGTCGGGGTCAGCGGCGTGAACCGCGACGGCCGGACGCTGCCGGAAGCGGCGCGCGGACCACAGGTGATGTTTGCCGCACCCGGCAACCAGATGGTCAGTGCGGCCTTGGGCCGCCCACCTTACCGCGTGGTCCGCGGCACCTCCTTCGCTGCGCCTATCGTTGCGGCGATGCTGGCCGGCGAACTTGGCGAGCCGGAGCCACAGGCCGCCAGACAGGCGATCCGCACGCTGGCGCGCCAGGCATCCGGCGTGCCGGCAAATGGCGTCAGCAATGAAATCGGATACGGCGTACTGGGGGGCGCGTTTCGCAATGACCCGGACAATTTCCGCGAATGAAAAAATATTTTGCGATCTTGGATTAAATACCGGTGTCCGAACGTTTTCCTTGTAACAACTGCGGATTGTCCGTGGTGCCAACAAGGAAAATTATCATGAAAACGGTCAACATCGTTAAACAATTTACCATTGTCGTGACCCTCGGTCTGGCGTTTTCGGTCCACGCCCAATTGCTCGGCGGCAGAGGCACCGTCGGCGGCATGATCGGCGCCAGTGGTGCCGGCGGCTTCGGCGGCACGGGCAGCCTGGGTAATGTCACCCAGATAACCGGCCGCGGCTCCATGACGGGTAGCGCCAATTCGGCAGGTCATCTGGTTCAGCCCGAGAATCTGGGCAAAACGGCCATCCCCAACGCCGATGCTGCCGGCAATGGTGCGGCCGGCTTGCTGGAAAATGTGAATGCAGCGACCAATACTGCGCGCACCGAAGGCTTACGCAAATCGGCCAACGCCAACGGTAGCGGTTCGGCCAGCTTGTTCGATGGCGGCACCGCCCACACGGCCGGGAATGCAGCAGGCAACGCCGGCGCATCGGGCGGCGGCAACGCAACCCTGGGTCTGGGCATCAGCGGTGGCGTGGACGCAGCCGGCAGCGTCGATCAGGGCGCCCGCAACACCGCGCAGCCAGCACGTCAGGGTGTACATGCCCAGGCTGAAACCACCCGCACCTTTGCTCAGGCAAGCGGCGCAAATGCCAAAAACACCGTCGGCCAGATGAACACCACCGGCAACGCCCGGCAGATCGCCGGTGCGGCCCGCTCGGCAAACGTCAAGCCACAACGCAAGGCGAACGGTACAGCGCAGGGCAGTGGGAGCAGCAGCGTCTCCGGCAGCGTCTCCGTCGGCGGCAGCGCCACCAAAGGGGAATAAGGGCCAGCGCTTGATACGCGGCTGAGCCACAAAGGCCAGGAGCTTCCCATCCGGCCTCAACGCCAGCCAGCGGCTCAATATCACCACCGGGTTCCCCAGGTCGGCGAAACGGAAGAAATCCGTTGCCAACTTTATGTTCCAGTGCAATAGCGCGACGGCCCCCAGCTCAGTCCGTATAGCAGAAGATGGAAACTCCTAGTGTGGCTGCGTCGATTCCGCCCGGATCAATACCAATAAGCATCACTATAATCGGACGCCTCGACCGGCTGATACGTCTTCAGCCATGCCTTGAGCTTGTTGACATCCCTGAACTCTTCCAGCTCGGCGACGATGGCATCAAGCTTGGCCTGCATCTCGGCAATATCAACGTGCAGGCAACGTAACAGCGCTTGCGGCGTCAAGCGTCCGCGCTGTTGCCCGCTCATTTCCTGTGCCGCCGCGGACTCGCTGCCGGCGGTCTCGCGTTCGAGCTCACGCAGTTGGCCATCGAGAATCTTGTTGTACTGCTTGATCCGCTCCTCGCTCAGATTGTTCAGGTCGGCTTGTTCGATCTGTTCAATCTCCAACTGCAGCGCCAACAGGTCCAGCAGGTCGTTGGCCGCATACGCCACATTTACGCGCTGCATCAGCGCCGTCTTGCGTTCGCGCTCGGCGGCATCTGGCTCGCGGTCCGGGTGCAGTTCACTGACCAGCTTGCGGAAAATATCGCGCACCGATTGCTTGAGCTTGTCTGCCTCGGCTGCCTGGCGCTGTTCGCGCGCGAGTGCGCTGGCCGGCTTGGGGCGCGTGGCGGCCTTGGCCTGCGCAGTTTGCTGCTCCTGCTCGGCGCGCTGGTGCATCTGCGCTGCCAGCGCCTCCAGCATGGCCTCGGGCGAGCGCAGATCAACCTCGGCATCCATTTGCACGCCCAGAATCTGCTCCATCATGTCGCGGAACGCTGCGCCATCCTGGTCGGCCTCCGCGTCGAAGTCGCCACCGCTGTGACGGTTGTAGATATCCTTGAGTTCGGCATCGTCGCCGTCCGCGAGCACATCGAGCGCCACCGAACAGATCAGGTCGACCAACTTGGCCCGCTCTTTCTTGCCCATCGACTTGTGCTGATGCATCTGGTCCAGCAGCAGTACCAATGCCTTCTGATGCACCGAATAGGCTTGCACGAGCGGCTGGAACTCTTGCTCGGCCTGGCGCATGATGGACGGCATGGCTTCATTCCAGGCGGCTAGCCGCAAACGCATGGCCTCGATTTTCTTGATCAGCGTATTGAATTGCTTGCGGGCACGCGACACAGGCCCCTTGGTGCCTGGTTCGGCGATGCAAATGGAATACTGCGTAGTCAGTTTCATAGGGGTAGTTACGAATATTAATGAATAGACACCAATACCATTACCACATCAAATCATCCGGAATCTGGAACGCCGCGTATGGATCGTCCTCTTCCACTTGCGTGCTGGCCTGTTTCACGCGCACGACGATGGCGGGGTCGCGTTCGGCGATCTTGTCGGCGATGATGCGCGGCACCAGTTCCACGGCGCCGCCCAGGCAGATGATCACCAGGCGGCCCGCCACCAGGTGAGCTTGCACGGCGGCCGTGACATAGATGCGCTCGATCTTGTTGTTGAACGTGAAATTGTATGGCACGTCGCCGTTGTTGCCCTTGCTCTGGCGATTCTTTTGCACCATTTGCGCAATTTGCGCCACGATGGCCTTTTGATTCGCGGCCGCGTCGCGCTGGGCGTTCAATTCGCGGGCGCGCTCGGCGTTCTTGCGCTGCGTCTCGAGCGCGGCCAGGCGCACTTCATCGACACTTTGCGTGCCGCTCTTGCGCTCGTCCTTCTTTTGCTTGCTCTTGTCCTGATTCGCCAGCTTGACTTTCTTCTTGTCGACCAGGCCGGCCTTTAAAAACTGCTCTTGCAACGAGACCATAACTACTCCGTATTGAGGGTGCGCCGGCCAAGGCAGCAACATCGGCCGGTGAAAGACGCTAGCATAGCAAAAAACGGCACGCCCGCTGCCGTAGAAATGGCCGCCCGGGCCAGCTGGCCGGGGGCGTGGCGGTACGCACTGACGCATGCATAACAAAAAGACACACTCGAGTGGAAATTTTGTTGATAAATGTCATATAGTTAGTTACGTTCTGCATATCGGCAATTGTTTGCCGATTGCAATTCCCTTCCAAAGCCTGCGTCTACAAGGATCTGCCATGAAACAATTAATCGCTCTCTGCATCGCCGCCGCGTTTGCCGGCACCGCCTTTGCCGCCGCACCGGAAGCGGCGCCCGTCGCCAAGACGGCGCAACAGTCGAAAATGACCACCTGCAACGCGGATGCCGCCGGCAAAAAAGGCGATGAACGCAAGGCCTACATGAAGGAATGCCTGAGCGCCAAGCCGGCCCCGGCCATGACGCAGCAAAACAAGATGAAGTCGTGCAATGCCGACGCGAAGGACATGAAGGGCGATCCGCGTAAAGCGTTCATGAAGCAATGCCTGAGCGCACCGAAGAAATAAACCCGCCGCCAGCCTCCCCTCCTCCCGCAACGCCAGCTTTGAAGCTGGCGTTTTTTTGGACCTCCAACATGCCCTTGCCAAGCATGTTGAATGATCAAGATGACATGCTGAACGATAAGGCGTAGTATTTAACCAACTTACTGCACAGTACGGCTATACAGCACCCTGGGGGAAAGGACGGCAGCGTGGCGGCGTCGAACGATCTCGCGCATTGGCGCGGCCAGATTTTTGCGCGCCTGTTGCAGGTGGTATTGCTGCTCGGCATGGCAACGGCCATCCCCAGCGCCCTGCTGGCGGCGCGCGAAGCGATCTGGTCCATCGTCGCCATCGACGTGCTGGCCATCGCCTGGATAGCCGCCATCTGGCACTGGCGCGTGCAACCCTACCGCTGGCGCGTGGGGCAATTCCTCGCCATCGCCTACATCGTCGGCATCGCCCTGCTGCTCAAAATCGGTCCCATCAGCCAGATCTACATGATGGTCATCCCCGTGCTGGCAGCTTTGCTGCTGGGCATGCAACCGGCCCTGTGGGGGCTGACCGTGACCTCGCTGACCATCTTTGTGCTGGGGCTGCATCCTGACGTTGCCCTGCAGTTGCATGGCGTAGCCGATACACCTGTGCTGCGCGCGCTGATCATCGCGCTGAACTACCTGTTCATCGCCTCCGTACTGACCCTGTCGTGCGCCTTCCTGCTGCGCCACCTGGAGCACGCGCTGGACAGCCTGCAGGCGAGCGCCCTGTCGCTCGAGCGCAGCAGCGTCGCCTTGTCCGTACTCAATGCGGAGCTGCACTTGACAGCCACGGCGGTGGCCCGCCTGAACGACATGGTCATGATCGCCGAAGTGGCAGATGTCCCGCCCAGCGCGGGCGCCGCGCCTGCCACGCGCATCATCTTCGTCAACGATGCCTTCGAGCGCAGCAGCGGCTATGCGCGCGCCGACGTGCTGGGCCGCAGCCTGCTGTTCCAGCACGGCCCCGCCACCGACATGGGTGAACTGGCGCGCATCGCCACCGCCATGGCGAGCGCCCAGCCGGCACGGGCGGAATTGCTGAACTACAACAAAGCCGGCAACGCCTACTGGGTCGAGGCCGAACTGGTACCCTTTACCGGTGCAGACGGCAGGCAGACGCACTGGGTCGCCGTCGAGCGCGAAATCGGCGAGCGCAAGAAGTCGGAAGCGGACATCCACCGCCTGGCCTTCTACGACGTACTGACGGGCCTGCCCAACCGGCGCCTGCTGATGGACCGCATCACGCATTTGCTGGCCGCCTCGCAGCGCGAAGGCAAGATCAGCGCGCTGATATTCATCGATCTCGACCACTTCAAGCACATCAACGACGCGCGCGGCCACGCCACCGGCGACGCGCTGCTGCGCATGGCGGCAGAACGCCTGGCGCAACTGATGCGCAAGGCCGACACCGTGGCGCGCCTGGGCGGCGACGAATTCGTCGTGCTGCTGGCCCACTTGGCCGAGGACCTGGACCACGCCGCCCGCACGGCGGCGCAGATCGCCGAAAAAGTCCGCGCCGCCATCGCGCGCGACTTCGACATCGCCGGGCAGTCCTACCACTGCTCGGCCAGCATCGGCGTGACCCTGCTGCCGAAAGCGGGCCAGCAGGCGCACGACCTGCTGCGCGAAGCCGATATCGCCATGTACCGCGCCAAGGCGGAAGGGCGCAATGGCATCGCCTTTTTTGAAGCGTCCATGCAAGCGGGCGTGGAGCGCCGCCTGACACTGGAACGGTCGCTGGCGCGCGCCCTCGACGCAGGCCAATTGCGCATGTACGTGCAGCCGCAGGTCGACCGCCATGGCCGGGTGACGGGCGCCGAAATGCTGATGCGCTGGCCGCAGGCGGACGGCACGCAGATTGCGCCGGACATCTTCATTCCCATCGCCGAAGAATCCGGGCTGATCGTCCGGCTGGGCCACTGGGCGCTGCGCGAAGCGTGCCGCGCCGCCACCCTGCTGGCACAGGCCGGCCAGCCCATCGCCGTGTCGGTGAATGTGAGTCCAGCCCAGTTTCGCCAGCCCGATTTTGCCGCCCGCGTGCAGACGGCGCTGGCCGAGCACGGCACGCCGGCCGCCGCCCTGATCCTGGAACTGACGGAAGGCTTGCTGATCGACCAGCGCGACGCCTCGCTGGCGCGCATGCGCGCACTGGCCGGTCTGGGCATCCGCTTTTCCATCGATGACTTCGGCACTGGCTATTCCAGCCTGGCCTACCTGACCACGATGCCGCTGTATGAACTGAAAATCGACAAGCGCTTCATCGACCACACGCCGCACGACGCGCGCGACACGGCCGTCGTGCAAGCCATCCTGGCGATGGCCCGCCACCTGGGCTTGCGCGTGGTGGCCGAGGGCGTGGAAACGGTGGAACAGGCCGATTTCCTGATCGCCCACGATTGCGACGGCTTGCAAGGCTATCTGGTCGCGCGGCCGATGCCGCTGGACGAGCTGATCGCCTGGCTGGCCCTGCCGCGGGCTTAGCTTTCCGACATTTCCTGCATGAAACTCCTCCGCTAGAATACGGGCCTCATGGCCCTGCACCTTCACCGCCCCTACTCGTTAAAGTGACCCCCGATGCGTCTGGTTCTCCCCCTGTTGGCCCGTCCACTGCTGCTGACCCTGCTGGCAGCCGCCCTGCCCGCCGCGCATGCGGCACCTTCCACCGCTACCGCTTCTCCCACGCCGATCACGCTGGACCAGGCGATGGCCGACCCCGACTGGATCGGCACGCCCGTCGAAGCGGCATGGTGGGGCTGGAATGGCCAGCTCTACTACAAGCAAAAACGCCTGGGCTCGCCTCTGCGCGACACCTATCAGTTGCCAGGCGCCAACGCCAAGCTGAATAGCGGCAAGAAGATTGACGATGCACAACTGGCCAATCTCGATGGCCAGCAGATGCGCATCAACCGGGCCGGCACGCGCGCCATCCTGCTGCGCAACGGCGACCTGTTCGAACGCGACCTGAAAAGCGGCGCCTTGATCCAGATCACGCGCGGCGTCTCGGCCATCAGCGACCCGCAATATTCCACCGATGGCAGCGCGGTGCAATACCGCAGCGGCACCGACTGGTTCAGCTGGAGCCGCGACCAGCGTTTGAGCGCGCCCGTCGCCCTGTTGCGCGCCGTCAAGGACCCGGACGCCAAGCCGGAAGCCGATGCCCAGCGCGAGCTGCAGCTGCGCCTGATCGTCAACCTGGCGCGCCAGAAGGAAGAGCGCGACGCCAGCCGCGAGCGCCGCCAGGAAGAGCGCCGTCTCGATCCAACGCGGGCGCCGGAACCGATCTACCTGGGCGATAAAGTAACAATTTCCGGCAGCGCCCTGTCGCCGGACGGCCGCTGGCTGCTGTTCGTCACGCAAGATAAAGCCGCCGAGAAAGGCAAGCTGGGCAAACTGGCCCGCTACGTCACCGAAACGGGCTACCCGGAAGCGGACGACGAGCGCACGCGCGTGGGCCGCAACATGCCCATCGCACAACACCTGACACTGGCCGACCTGCACACGGGCAAAGTGCGCGAGATCGCCTTCGACAGCCTGCCCGGCATCGCCACTGACCCGCTGGCGCTTCTCCGCGCCGAGCAAAAGCGGGCGCCATTGAAAGGCAACCGCCCCGTGCGCGTCGATGCGCAGCGCGACGGCATCGTCTGGACCGATGACGGTAGCAAAGTTGCCGTGCGCGTGCGCGCCATCGACAACAAGGACCGCTGGATCGCCAACGTCGACCTGGCCAACGCGGCACTGCTGCCCGTGCACCGCATCAGCGACACGGCCTGGGTCAACCGCCGCGCCGACGAATTCGGCTGGCTGCCCGACAACGCCACCCTGTGGTATCTGTCCGAGGAAAGCGGCTACGCCCACCTGTACACGAAAACCGGCGCGGCGCCCGCGCGCGCATTGACCAGCGGCAAGTGGGAAGTGAGCGCCGTCGAATGGAGCCGCGACGGCAAGAACGCGTATTTTGTCTGCAACCCGCAGGCGCCCGGCACGTATGAAGTGTGCGCCAGCACGGCCAAGGATGGCGGCGCGCGCGAAGTAACGCAATTAAAAGGCGTGGAAAACTTCGGCCTGTCGCCCGATGGCGGCAAGCTGCTGGTGCGCTATTCGACCAGCTACATGCCGGCCCAGCTGGCGACCATCGCCACCGCTGGCGGCAAGGCCAATATCCTGACCGATACGCGCAGCGACGCCTTCAAGGCGCGCAGCTGGGTCATGCCGGAACTGGTGCAAGTGCCGTCTACGCATGGCGCGGCGCCGATCTGGGCCAAGCTGTACCGCCCGGCGCAAATGGCGCCAGGTAAACAATACCCGATCGTCATGTTCGCCCACGGCGCCGGCTACCTGCAAAATGTGACCGAGCGCTACCCCGTCTATTTCCGCGAGCAAATGTTCCACAACCTGCTGGTGGAACAAGGCTATATCGTGCTCGATGTGGATTACCGCGCCTCGCTCGGCTATGGCAGCGCCTGGCGCACGGCCATCTATCGCCAGATGGGCCACCCGGAACTGGAAGATTTTGTCGACGGCGCCAACTGGCTGGCGGCCCGGCACCAGGGCGACATCAAAAATGTGGGTATCTATGGCGGCAGCTATGGCGGCTTCATGAGCCTGATGGCGCTGATGCGCGCGCCGGACGTCTTCAAGTCGGGCGCCGCGCTGCGCCCCGTGACCGACTGGAGCACCTACAACCACGAATACACGGCGAACATCCTGAACACGCCGGAACTCGATCCGCAGGCGTATAAAATCTCGTCGCCGATCGAGTATGCCGACAAACTTACGGGCAACCTGCTGATTGCCCATGGCATGATCGACGACAACGTGTTTTACCAAGACTCCGTGCGCCTGTCGCAGCGCTTGATCGAGCTCAAAAAGGATAACTGGGAAATGGCCAGCTATCCGATGGAACGCCACGGCTTTGTGCAGCCGGAAGCGTGGTATGACGAATACCGCCGGATTTATCAACTCTTCCAGCGCACGTTGAAATAAGCGCCAAAATGCCCGTTTTTATGCGGGCATTTTTCATGACAGCTAGCGCAGTCAAACGGCACCGGCCGTGGCGTCTTGTCGAAGGCTGGCGACTGCATGCGCGAATCGTGCTTGCCATATCAGCAAGCGTGGCACATGATGAAACCATGCACACATCTACCTATTCCTCCCTGCTGCGCGCCGCCTGCGCCAGCGTCCTGTTGCTGGCCGCCAGCGCCTGCGGCAGTGCCCCTACGCAAGATGATGCGCCACCCGCCCCCGGCAATGCCGGCTTGCTGGCGCAGATCCAGGCGGAAGTAAGTACCGCCGCCTGTGATTCCACCCAGCAATGCCAGACCATCGCCATCGGTGCCAAGGCTTGCGGCGGACCGGATAGCTATCTGGCCTGGTCCAGCAAAAACAATGACGGCAAGAAACTCAAGGCGCTGGCCCAGGCGCATGCGCAGGCCAGCCGCAAGCAACAGCAAGCCGACGGCATGATGTCGACTTGCTCCATCGTCACCGATCCGGGCGCCAGCTGCGAAGCGGGCCGTTGCGTATTGCAAAAGAGCGGCCTGGGCGGCAGCTCGGCGATGTAAGCGCCGCTGACTCAGCGGCCTCGCCTCGCACGCCACAAAGGTAGTTGCATTGCCGCATCCATTCAAGTCATGCAAAGATGTCAAAACACCATTTCTTTGCCATCTGTTGCATTTGAACACAGCTTGCTCTGGTCAGGTGGAATCTCTTTCTGCTATAATTCGCCGCCTTGGCCTGGTAGCTCAGTCGGTAGAGCAGAGGATTGAAAATCCTTGTGTCGGTGGTTCGATTCCGCCCCGGGCCACCAAGAATTCTGCAGCACATATCAAAACGCCAACCTTCGGGTTGGCGTTTTTGTTTGCGTCCGTGCAAAACTCTCACGCCGCCTGCCCGCCACTGTGTACGCAAACGTACGGACTGCAGCAGCCTTCAGGTACATGCTGCATGTAGGCCATTACTGCTCATCCCACCGCCAGAGTCCTCCATCACACGGAGGAACGAACGGTCGCTTGGTCATGCTAGCCCTGCTATACCGCCATGCGAAACTCGCGCCCGACGCCGTCGAGCCGTTCCGCTCACAACGGCGCACACTGCCGAAGGATTCATCATGAAACATACTTTGATATTGCTCGCGCTCGCCTCTACCCTGGCCCTGAGCGCCTGCCAACGCGAAACGCCGCCCGTAGTCCAAGTCGTCCCCGGCCCGGCCGGCACACCTGGTCCTGCCGGCGCCACCGGTGCCACGGGTGCCGGAGCCCTTCCCGGTGCGACCGGGGCCACTGGCGCCACCGGCCAGATGGGCGACAGCGGCGCCCCGGGATACGACGGCGCCAAGGGCGCTACCGGTGCACAAGGCAACACCGGTGCACAAGGCAACGATGGCGCCAAAGGCGAGGTCGGCGACGAGGGCGCCAAAGGTAAGACCGGCGACACGGTGATCGTTGTTCCCAAACGTTAATGCCAGTAGCGCCGGCGGTGCGATTGCACCCCGGCGTTGCCAAGCATGGTGGCAAAAAATAGTGACGACAAATAGTGACAACAAACAACGCCAACCCATGTAGCCTGGCGTTGTTGCTATGTACTACACCGCACAGTTACATCCGCCGCAACGGCCTACCCTGCTCTTATTCAACAGGGAGATATCGCATGCTCAAGATTGCTCTGCTGGTGGCCTTGCTGGCCATCCTTGCACTGTTCGCGCTCGGTCCCGTGCGCCGTGCCTTGATTACTCCACGCCTGCTGGCCCTGTTCAAGCGCATCCTGCCCACCATGTCCGCGACGGAGCGCGACGCGCTTGAGGCGGGCACAACCTGGTGGGATGCCGACCTGTTTTCCGGCCAGCCCGACTGGCCCAAGCTGCTGGCCTATGCAAAACCCGCGCTGAGCAGCGAGGAGCGCCACTTTCTCACGCATGACGTCGAGTGGCTGTGCGCGCTGGTCAACGACTGGGAAACCCAGCAGGAGCAGGACTTGCCGCCCCAGGCGTGGGCATACATGCGGGAACAGGGCTTCCTCGGCATGATCATCCCCAAACAATACGGCGGCAAGCAATTTTCCGCCTACATGCACTCGCAAGTGGTGATGAAGCTGTCGACCCGCTGCTCGGCGCTGGCGGTCAGCGTGATGGTGCCCAATTCGCTGGGACCGGCCGAATTGCTGCTGCACTACGGTACCGAGGCGCAGAAAGATTACTATCTGCCGCGCCTGGCCGCCGGCGTTGACATTCCCTGCTTTGCCCTGACCAGCCCGTACGCGGGCTCCGATGCGGCAGCCATCCCCGACCTGGGCGTGGTGTGCATGGGCATGCATGCAGGGCGCAGCACTCTGGGCATCCGCCTCACCTGGTCCAAGCGCTACATCACGCTGGCGCCGGTAGCGACCTTGCTGGGACTGGCTTTCCAGACCAGCGATCCCGAACACCTGCTGTCCGAGGACGCAGCACCGGGCATCACCTGCGCCCTGATACCCGCCAGCCACGACGGCGTGGTGATCGGCCGGCGCCACCATCCTTTGAGCGCGGTGTTCCAGAACGGCCCCACCTCGGGCAAGGATGTGTTCATCCCCATCGACTGGGTCATCGGCGGCCAGGCGCAAGTGGGCAAGGGCTGGCGCATGCTGATGGAATGCCTGGCGGCCGGACGCGCCATTTCGCTGCCCTCGTCCAGTGTCGGCATGGGCAAGATGGCCGTGCGCGGCAGCAGCGCGTATGCCGCCGTGCGGCGCCAGTTCAACATGCCGATCGGCAAGTTCGAAGGGGTGCAGGAAGCGCTGGCCCGCATGGGCGCCAATCTGTACCTGATGGATGCGGCGCGCACGCTCTCGGCGCTGGGCGTCGACCTGGGCGAAAAGCCGGCCGTCATTTCCGCCATCGTCAAATACCACGTCACCGAACGGGGACGCGCACTCGTCAATGACGGCATGGATGTGCTGGGCGGCAAGGGCATCTGCATCGGACCGAACAATTTCCTCGCCAGTGCCTACCAGCAAGTGCCGATCGCCATCACGGTCGAAGGCGCCAACATCCTCACGCGCAGCCTGATCATCTTCGGCCAAGGCGCCATCCGCGCGCATCCGTATGTGCTCAGGGAAATGGCCGCCGTCAGCGAAAGCGACCCTGTCCGCGCCGTGCGCGATTTCGACCAGGCATTCTTTGGCCACGTCGGCTTTGTGCTGGGCAACCTGGCACGGGGGCTATGGTACGGACTGGGCGGCGCGCGCCTGGCCGCCGTGCCCAAGGCTGGCGCCCTTGAACTGGCGCCCTATTACCACGCGCTGACGCGGATGTCGACGGCCTTTGCCGTCATGACGGATTTGTCGATGTTCGTGCTGGGCGGCGAACTCAAGCGGCGCGAGCGGCTGTCTGCGCGCCTGGGCGACGTACTGTCGCAGCTGTACCTGGCCTCGTCGGTGCTGAAGCGCTATGAAGATGACGGGCGCCCCCTGGCCGACCTGCCGTACGTGCACTGGTCGCTGCAAGATGCGCTGGTCAAGGCGCAGCAGGGCTTGAGCGGCGTGCTCGACAATTTCCCCGCGCGCGTGCTGGCGGTGTTGCTGCGCGCGCTGCTCTTCCCCTTCGGCCTGCCCCATCGGCCACCCTCCGACGAGCTGGGCAGCGCCGTAGCGCAGGCGATGCAAACGGCCGGCGCCGACCGCGAACGCCTGCTTGCCGACTGCTACGTGGCGAGCGACGCCAGCGATCCCGTGGCCTGCGCCGACATGGCGCTGGCCTTGCTGCCGCAGGTGGTGGCCATCGAAAAGCGCCTGAAAGACGCGGCTGGCAACGCTGGCCTCAAGCACCTGCCGCAAAGCCTGCCCGCCATGCAGGAATGGCTGTCCGCAGCCATCGCGGCAGGCTCAATCAGCTGCCAGGAACACAACACCTTGCTGGAGTTCACGCGGCTGGTCGACGCCTTGATACAGGTCGATGATTTTGCGCCCGATGCAGCGCACCGGAAACACGGCAGCAACACTGGCGCCCCCGTGCATATCGCGGATAGCGCAAGTCGTGCTGGCGGGAGTCTCGCAGCATAGGCTAGAAAATCCTGGTGCCGATGGTGCGATTTCGCCCCGGCCGCCAGACGTCCAGCTGCATCTATCAAAACGCCAGCCTTCGAGCTGGCGTTTTTACGTGCGCAACAGAAATTCCCCCTCCCCTCTCCCCGCGCCTGTTTCCAGCAAGCCGATTCTGACGCCCATTAAAAAACAAATAACCATAGTTGCATTTATTAGTAGCAATTTTATTACCATTAGTGTTATCTTTATTGCAGTACATTCAAGCGTTCACCCCCTTCCCCAACTACTTTCACTATTTCTCGATGGAGGTTCAAGATGTCTGTCACATTCAAATCAGCTTTGCTTTCCACGCTAGCCCTGGCCCTGACATTAAGCTTTAGCGGCGCAGCATCTGCTGATGCACTGGTAGAAACGTTCGACAATGGTGTTCCTGCCGGCTGGACGGTGAACAACTTGAGCACGCCTGTAGGCTCGACCAGTTGGTTCCAGGGCAATGGGGGGGTGTTTGAAGCGCACGAGGGTGTGGGAAACTCTTACCTGGCCGCCAACTTCAATAGTGGCAGTGGTCACTCCAGCATCAGCAATTGGCTGATCTTGCCGACATCAACCTACCGCAATGGCGATACGCTGTCCTTCTTCACCCGTACGACTGAAGATTCGTTCTGGCCGGATAGCCTGGAAGTGCGCTTCAGCAACGTTGGCGGCACCGATGTCGGCAACACTGCCAGCAGCGTGGGCAGCTTCTCGACCTTGCTGCTGAGCGTGAATCCGACGCAGGCCCTGCTCGGCTATCCGGAAACGTGGACGCAATACAGCGTCACCCTGAGCGGTCTGTCGAGCGCGACCAGCGGCGCACTGGCATTGCGCTACCTGGTGGACGACGGCGGCCCGAACGGCAATAACTCGAACTACATCGGCATCGATACGCTGCAAATCACCTCTGCCGTACCGGAACCCAGCACCTATTTGATGATGGGGCTGGGCCTGGGCATGGTCGGCTTCCTGCGCATGCGCAAACGCAAGAGCCAGGCTTAAGTCGCCACACAAGGACATGCCTACGGAAGGCCTGGAAGCGCCAGCCTTCGGACTGGCGTTTTTTTGATACAGAACGGCGCCCTACATTGCCGGCGCCGCTGCTGGCTGCTTCAGGCGCAATCCCAGCACGAGCGGCACCAGGGCCGCGTACACGACGATGACCGACAGCCAGATGGCACCGGGCCAGTGCGCTCTGACGCCAAAATAAATACTGGAAAACACCAGCGGGCAGAGCACGGAAGCCAGGCTCACGGCCGAGGCCAGCACGCCCTGGAACTGGCCCTGCCGGCTGTCGTCGACTTGCCGCGTCGCCAGCGATTGCAGGGCCGGCGCGCCGATGCCACCCAGGGCGAACACGGGCATGACGGCAAAGATCATCCAGCTCTGCGTGGCAAACGCCATCACGCTCAAGGCAAGGCAGGCGCAGGCGACGCCCGCCAGGATGGTGGCGCGTTCACCCAGCAACTTGACGGCGGGGCCGGGCAAAAAGGCCTGGGCCAGCGCCTGGCACACGCCAAAGGCGCCCAGCGACAGACCGATCCACAAGCCATTCCATTCAAACGCATCGTGCCCCCACAGTGCCCAGCAGACGCCATACACTTCGCCGGCGGCACTGAAGGTAAAGAAAATGATGGTAATCGGCAACAAGCGCTTCTCGGAGAAAATCCAGCGCAGCGGGCGCAGGGGATTGAGCGCCGCCAGGTCGATTTTCCCGCGCCTGGGCGTGCGCATGGAGGGGCGTGATTCGGGCAAGGTGAACAGCGCCAGCAGCAGATTGCAGGTATTTAATACGGCCGCCGCCATGAACGGCAGGCGCAAGCCGTAATCGCCCAGGGCGCCGCCGAGCACGGGACCGATGATAAAACCCATGCCGAACATGGCATTCAACAGCCCGAAACGGCGCGCGCGCAGGTTCTCGGGGGAAATGTCGGTGATATAGGCGGTGGCCACCGAGACGTTGGCACTCGTCAGTCCGGCGATGGCACGCCCCAGCAGCAGCATCCACAGGCTGGGCGCGAAGGCGAGGAACAGGTAATTGATGGCCGCGCCGGCCAGCGACAGCAACAGCACGGGACGCCGTCCCAGCCGGTCGCTCAAGGAACCCAGCACGGGCGCAAAGATGAACTGCATCAGCGCGTACAGGGCCGTCATGACGCCGATATACGGCGCCACGTTGGCCGCATGGGTGACGTCCTGCAGCAGCGCAGGCAAGATCGGAAAGATCAGGCCGATGCCAACGGAGTCGAGCACCACAGTTACAAAAATGACAAATAGTGCGCGCTGCATGACGGGAGGCGCCGCTACGGGAAGGGATGCATTCATATACTCAATCCAAATATGTACTCAGTACATAAATAGTATGTGCAACATTCGCGCACCATCAAGCGATATCTGTACTCAGTACACATTAGTGTATGATCGCGGCAACATGCCTATCCCTACCGACCTCCGCTCGCGCAAGCGCCTTGCCACCCGGCAAGCCATCTCCAATGCCGCCACGCGCCTGTTTTTCGTGCGCGGCTTCGATAAGGTAACGGTGGACGACATCGCCGCGGCCGCCAGCGTGGGACGCATGACGGTGTTCAACCACTTTCCTCGCAAGGAAGACATGTTCTTCGACCGAGAGGAAGAAGGGCGCGAACTGCTGCGCGCCGCCTTGCGCCAGCGCGATCCCGCAGTGTCCCCCATCGACACCTTGCGCCGGCTGGCGCACCAGCTGGTGGCGGAACAGGCGCCCTACATCACGTTTTCTGCTGCCGGCCAGGGTTTCATCGCCACCGTCGAAGGCAGCGACACCCTCAAGGCCCGGGCCAGGGCGATACGCGACGAGCTGGCGCAAGAGCTCGCGCAGGCGCTGAGCGCGTGCACGGGAGGCGACGCGCACGATCCCCTCGCCCACTTGGCGGCCAGCCTGCTGCTGGCGACCTGGAGCGTGGCCCTCATCGAAGCGCACCGCACGTTTCGCCAGCATGGCGACGCGCAGCAAGCCACCGCCCTCTTCCTCGCCTTGGTCGATCATGGGCACGCGGGCTTGAACGCTGCCATGGCGGGCACGCCGTACGTCTGACGTCATCAGTCCAGCATTGCTGATCCCTTGACCCAGGGCAAGGCTTTCCAGCGCCATGCGGCATACAATCGCCGGCTTTGCCCCTCCCCATGCGCCACGCTCCCGAACTCCTCCTGCCTGCCGGCTCGCTTGCCAAGATGCATGCCGCCTTCGACTTTGGCGCCGACGCCGTCTACGCGGGCCAGCCGCGCTACAGTTTGCGCGTGCGCAATAACGACTTTTCGACCCCGCAAGCCTTGCAGGACGGTATTGAAGGCGCGCATGCGCGCGGCAAGCAGTTCTTTGTTGCCAGCAACATCTTCGCCCACAACGCCAAGCTGAAAACCTATCTGCGCGACATGGAACCGGTGATCGCCATGCGTCCCGATGCGCTGATCATGGCCGATCCTGGCCTGATCATGATGGTGCGCGACAAATGGCCGGACGTGCCCGTCCACCTGTCCGTGCAGGCGAATGCCGTCAACTGGGCTGACGTGAAGTTCTGGCACCGCATGGGCCTGACGCGCGTGATCCTGTCGCGCGAGCTGTCGCTCGACGAAATCGAGGAAATCCGCCAGCGCTGTCCGGAAATGGAACTGGAAGTATTCGTCCACGGCGCCCTGTGCATCGCCTATTCGGGCCGCTGCCTGCTGTCGGGCTATTTCAATCACCGCGATCCGAACCAGGGCACCTGCACCAATTCCTGCCGCTGGGATTACAAGGTGAAAAATGCCGCAGAAGACGCCAGCGGCGACCTGGGCGGCATGCAGGTGGTGCCGCTGCAATTTGGCCAGGCGCTGGCAGAGGCCGACAACAATGCGTTTTCCGCCCTGCACCAGCAGCCGCGCCACCCGCTGGCCGACCAGCCCTACCTGATTGAGGAAGCGCAACGTCCGGGCCAGCTGCTGCCCATCCTCGAAGACGAGCACGGCACCTACATCATGAATTCCAAGGATTTGCGCGCCGTCGAGCATATCGAGCGCCTGGTAAAAATCGGCGTCGATTCGCTGAAGGTCGAGGGCCGCACCAAGTCGCTGTACTACGCGGCGCGCACGGCGCAAGTCTACCGCCAGGCCATTGATGACGCCGTGGCGGGCCGGCCTTTCGACATCGGCCTGCTAGGCCAGTTGCAGGGCCTGGCCAACCGCGGCTACACGGACGGTTTTTACCAGCGCCACCATACGCAGACGCACCAGAACTACATGCGCGGCGCGTCCGAGGCGCACCGCAGCCAGTACGTGGGCGACGTGCTGGGCGTGGCCGATGGCTGGGCACGGGTGGAAGTGAAGAACCGCTTCGCCGTGGGCGACCGCATCGAAGTCATCCACCCGGGCGGCAACCGCGACATTACCGTTGAGCGCATGCTGGCCGACGATGGCAGCGACATCGCCGTGGCGCCCGGCAGCGGCCACTTCGTGCGCATCGCCCTCGACGGGGCGCTGGACAAGGCCTTGCTGGCGCGCTATCTGTAAACGCCGGTCTGGCGTCTATGCCGCAAACCAATCGATTTCGGCGGCATCATCCGTGCTCGGCTACGCGCTGGGTACTGACGACGCCTACATCACGGGCCTAATCCTGCGCAGCATGGCCGGTTGATGGCGTTCCTGGCGTTCGCCAGGCACCCTGCATGACACAAGGCGACGGTGAGCTTCACTTGGTAGGGCACTTGCCATTACGGCAGGTGTAAAAAGTCCCTTCCAGTTTGCACTCGGATTCACTGATAAACAGTGGCGCACGACCTTGCTCATCGGTAATGCTTTTCTGATCGTGTCCGCAGCCTTTCACGTGATAATTCACGCCGGCCACGCCCAAACCATCCGTCGGGCGCACCAAGCGAGGACTGCGGCCATATGGCCCACTTCCCACCACCCTGACAAATCGCATGCGCTCGGGAGTGATGGGAAATGGCGCGCGTATGAATCCGGACCTTCCATGCCCATCTGTCACACCTTTCAGTGTTGTGAGAAATACTGTTTCTGCGGCTGCGGATTTCGCCGGAGCATAGACGTCGAGCGAATACGGTGTATTGACGAGAATTTCTTTCGTCTCCGTATCGAACAGTTGAAAATGGCATCCATACGCCCCCTGCCCTGCCATGGGCAAGCCGTCGACTGGCATCGGCCTGCATTCATAGGATGATGCCCAGGCCACCACGGGCACTGCATTTGTCACACATCCGGAAAGCATTTGCGCGCAGAGCAAGGCGATGACGATTGGCGCGCTTTTAGTGGCAAGACACTTGAGGATAAAAACTCCCCCATTCAAAGTTGGCAAACGGCAAGTCATTCTTGCCTGATGACCTATAGGGGCGATTGAGATCTGTCAATATTTTAAGAAATAAACAATTCTTAACAACTGCGTTCTGGCGAGCGGTAGACCAATAGTGGCGAGTAACCATTTGTGTTCCAAGCTGTCCGGAGCAAAGAGGCCTTACCGCGAAAACGCTGATTTCGTGAGTGTCTTGTCACTACATAACGCCTACTTTTCAGTCGACATTTTCACCAGACCACTATCCGTCCGGGTACGAAATGTCCCTTCACAAGTACACAGCAAGGTAGCAGAAACCTCTCACAACCAAATTTCCGCACCATTTTCGTGCGAAATCTGCGATGATAGTTGCCCAAATAACCGATCACCTCCATGGAATTCTGATGAAATACGCATCTGCTCACGAGTATGTCCAGCATGTCGACGCACGCAATCCAGGTCAGCCCGAGTTTCTGCAAGCCGTCACCGAAGTCATGGAAAGCTTGTGGCCGTTCCTGGAACAGCACCCGAAGTATGCGGAACAAGGCTTGCTGGAACGCTTGATCGAGCCGGAGCGCGTGGTGATGTTCCGCGTCTCGTGGGTCGATGACCATGGGCAGGTACAAGTCAATCGCGGCTACCGCATCCAGCACAGCATGGCCATCGGGCCGTACAAGGGCGGCATCCGCTTCCACCCGTCCGTGACCCTGTCGGTGCTGAAATTCCTCGCCTTCGAGCAAACGTTCAAGAATGCCCTGACGACCTTGCCGATGGGCGGCGGCAAGGGTGGAGCGGACTTCGATCCCAAGGGCAAGAGCCCCGGCGAAGTGATGCGTTTCTGCCAAGCGTTCGTGAGTGAACTTTTCCGTCATGTGGGCTCGGACACGGACGTACCGGCCGGCGACATCGGCGTGGGCGGGCGCGAAGTGGGCTATATGGCCGGCATGATGAAAAAGCTCAGCAACCGCGCCGACTGCGTGTTCACGGGCAAGGGCGCCAGCTTCGGCGGTTCCCTGATGCGTCCGGAAGCGACGGGCTACGGCACCGTATATTTCGCCCAGGAAATGCTGAAAACGCGCGGCCGCTCGTTCGATGGCATGCGCGTCTCCGTTTCCGGCTCTGGCAACGTGGCGCAATATGCGGTGGAAAAAGCCATGGCCATGGGCGCGAAAGTCATCACCGTATCGGACTCCAGCGGCACAGTCATCGACGAAGACGGTTTTACGCCGGAAAAGCTGGCCATATTGATGGAGGTCAAGAATCATCTGTACGGCCGCGTCAGCGACTACGCCGAGCGTACGGGCGTGCGCTTCGAGGCGGGCGTATCGCCATGGCATGTGCCGGTCGATATCGCCCTGCCGTGCGCCACGCAAAATGAGCTGAACATTGAAGACGCGCGCACCCTGATCGCCAATGGCGTGCAGTGCGTGGCCGAAGGGGCCAACATGCCCACCACCATCGAGGCGGCAAAGGCCTTTGAAGCGGCTGGCGTGCTGTATGCGCCAGGCAAGGCCAGCAATGCGGGCGGCGTGGCCACGTCAGGCCTGGAAATGAGCCAGAACGCGGCGCGCATGTCGTGGCCGCGCGAAGAAGTCGACGCACGTTTGCTGCAGATCATGCAAGGCATCCACGCCGCGTGCAAACAATACGGTACGCGCGCCGATGGCACGGTCAGCTACGTCGATGGCGCCAATATCGCCGGCTTTGTGAAAGTGGCCGACGCCATGCTGGCGCAGGGCGTGATCTAACGCGCGTTTTAGCTGATTTCCGGCGTCATCAGGCTCTTGCGGCTGATGGTCCTGCCCGACACCATGAACTCGCCGTTGCCACGGTAGTGCAGGGTTTCGGGCAGCTTGGGCGAGGTGGCCACGTGGGCCTTCACGCACTCGAAGATGAAAAATCCCCCTTTCGGGTTGCCCGCCACCTGTGCCAGCTTGCACTCGAAGTTGGCATAGCATTCCACAATCAGGGGCGCGCCTACCTGTTCGGCCGGCTGCGCCGTCAAGCCAAATGCGGCAAACTTGTCCGTGTCTTCACCGCTGCAATTGCCGATGGCCACCACCTGGTCGACCATGTCGGCCGTCGGCAGGTTGATCACGCACTCCATGCTGCGCTTGATCATTTCATAGCTGTGGTTCGCGTCGGAAATGAAGCAGCCCAGCAGCGATGGCGTAAATTCCATCAGCATGTGCCAGCCCATGGTCATGATGTCGCTCTCGCCCTTCCACGTGGAACTGACCAGCACGACCGGCCCCGGTTCGAGGAAGCGGCGGATATCTGCGACGGGATAATCTACTTTGTGGTAATTTTTCATCTGCTCTCCTCGGACTTTGCAGGCCATAGCATAGACCAATGGCGCCGTGCCGGGCGCGCGGCTGGCCGGCCACGGCGTGCACTTTGCGCGCTGCGATTTGTGCAGTGCATCGCAACTTTCTCCCTTTTTCGAGAGCTTCCACCCTAGAATACACGGATCAACTACTCAAGGAAACCGCCATGCGCCACCTGTTCCTGTTGTCCGCCCTGTCCCTCGCTTCCGTCGCTCCCCTTGCGCATGCCGACGAGCAGGCCCGCACGCTGGGCGCCTTCAATGCCATCGATATCCGCGGCCCCATCAGCATCGAGGTCGAATCGGGCAAGGAACACAGCCTGCTGCTGCGTGGCGACCAGAAGTTTCTCAGCGGCGTGATCACGGAAGTGGTCAATGGCGAGCTGAAAATCTCGATGAAGGACACGAACAGCAAGAAAACCGAGGGCGATCCCAGGGTCATCATCACCATGCCCACCTTGCGCAAGCTGATCGCCGAAGGCGCGGGCGAAAAGATATTGACCAAGCTCAATGGCCCACGGGTGGACATCAGCTACAAGGGCGCGGGCCGCTTGGCCGCCGATGGCAATGTGGACTGGCTGCGCCTGAAGGCGCAAGGCGTGGGCGAAGTCGATACGAAAGCCTTGCTGGCGAAAAACGTCGACGTCAATTTCGACGGCATCGGCTCGGTCAAGGTATATTCTTCGGGCGAACTGAACGCCGTGGTGCGTGGCATGGGCGAACTGACCTATTACGGCAAGCCGAAGATCGTGCACAAGTCGATCGCCGGCATCGGCAGCGTCAACGCCGCCAAGTAAGATTTTCCTACAATAAGGCCATCAGGCCACTGGAGACCGCATGACTGTTGCACTAGACACCGCCGCGCCGCTCGTGCTGCGCGAGGATGAGGCTGGCCTCGTCACCCTGCGCCTGAACCGCCCCCTGCAATTCAATGCCCTGTCCGAAGCCATGCTGGCGGCGCTGCAGGAGGAGCTGGACACCATCGCGCAGCAGCCCCACGTGCGCTGCGTGGTGCTGGCGGCGGAGGGCAAGGCCTTTTGCGCGGGCCACGACCTGCGCCAGATGCAGGCCACGCGCCAGCTTGATTATTATCAAACCCTGTTTGCCCAATGTTCGCGCGTGATGCAAGCCATCCAGGCGCTGCCAGTGCCCGTGATTGCCCGCGTGCACGGCATCGCCACGGCGGCCGGCTGCCAGTTAGTGGCCAGCTGCGACCTGGCCGTGGCGGGCACGTCCGCCCGCTTTGCCGTCTCCGGCATCAATGTGGGCCTGTTCTGCGCCACGCCCTGCGTCGCCCTGTCGCGCAATGTCTCGTCCAAGCGGGCCTTCGACATGCTGGTGACGGGCCGCTTCATCGACGCCGACACGGCCGCCGACTGGGGCCTGGTCAACGAAGCGGTGGCCGACGATGCGCTCGACGCGGCCGTGGCGGGACTGGCGCAGCAGATCATGGCGAAAAGCCCCACGGCGATTCGCTACGGCAAGCAGATGTTTTACCAGCAGCAACAGATGCCGCTGGGCGACGCGTATGCCTACGCGGGCGACGTGATGGCGCGCAACATGATGGAAGAAGATGCAGATGAAGGCGTGAGCGCCTTCCTGGAAAAGCGGCCGCCCAGCTGGGCGCGGCCATAGAGCCGGCCTGCACCGGAATAAAAAAGGCGTGCCTGGAGGCACGCCTTGCGCTCAAACAAGAAACGGTTTAGTTCGCCAGCACCTGCTTGTCGCCGCGCGCGTTCTGGAACAGCGGCACGGGATCATCGGTATTGACCTCGACTACCGTCACGCCCTGCACCACGCCGGCGACCTGATAGCCGACGGCGCCCAGGTGGCGCTTGCCTTCAGCCAGGTTGGACCAGCCCAGGGACACGGAAGCAGTGCCGCCAATAAAGGCCGTGCCCGGCATCAGCGCCTTGAAGCTGCCGTTGTTCAAGCCAGGCGCCAGCACCCACGACGACAGGGTGTAGTTGGCCTGGCCGTTTTGCGGCGCGTAGCCGATCAGGCACACCTTGTAGGTGCCGGCGGCGGGCAAGCGCAGTTCGACTTGCTCATTGGAACTTTGATTGCCGCTGCTACCGACCAGCACGCCGGCGGCGTTGTAGACCTCCATGTCCAGGTCGGTATTTTCACCGCCCGTCGTTTCCGCGTCGTAGGTGGCGAAGCGCGCTGCCAGCGTGCCCGCCGGGATCACCACATTGTGCGCATTGACGCCCGTGCCGCCACCGGCCTTGCAGACGGCCGATGCCGTGTTGTTGTTGGCCTGGCCGATCGTACGCGTTTCGCGCACGGCTTCGATCAGGCCCGACTTGACGCCGACCAGCGATCCCGTGAAGCCCGTGCCCAGGGTCAGCACCTTGCTGCCCGTGGCCGCTTCGCTGCTGACCAGCGGCGAGACAGCCAGTACCGTGGCGCGCGCCGTCAGCGGGCTGCGCACCGTGTGCGTGCCATCCGTCCAGGCGAGGGCGCCATACACCCAGGTGTTGGCCGGCGCCGTGGTGCGCGTCAGCTTGACCTGAAACTGGGCCTTGGCGCCGGGCGCCAGGTTCAGGCTGGCCGGGGTCACCGCCACCGTGTAGCCAGGCAGGCTGGCCGAGGCCGTGTAGACGGCGCCGCTGCTGCCCACATTCGTCACCGTGCGCGTCAGCGTTTGCGTGCCCAGCACATTGGCCGCCGTCAGCGATGCCAGGTTCAGGTTATAGGCGGCGATGGTGCCGATGGCCTGGCAGGTGGCGGCGCTGTAGACCTTGAGGTTCAGGCCGCACAGGAAGCGTGCATAGTCGATTTCCGACACGTCATACACGAGGCCGGGATCGGCGGCGCTGGTCGGCGCGATATGGCCCGCACCCTGCGCCCATGGCAGCTGGCCCGAGTTCTTCGCCGTGGCATCCCACGACACGGAACCGTTCAAGCCGTCCGAATAGGTGCTGAACGCCGTCGTCATCAGCGCAGACTTGATGGCCGCAGGCGACCAGTCCGGATGCTGCTGCTTGAGCAGCGCCGCCACGCCGGCCACGTGCGGGCTGGCCATCGAGGTGCCGGAATAGAAATCCCAGTCGGCCGATGGCGCCGCGCCGCCGGCGGCCACCGCGTTGCGCTGCGCCTGCGTCAGGTCGGCCGTCACGCCGGCGAGGATGTTCGTGCCGGGCGCCGACAGATCGGGTTTCAGGATGTTCGCGTTGGCCACGTTCGGCCCGCGCGAGGAGCGGTCGCTGACGATAGGCGCCTGCACGCTGTTGTCGGCGATGGCATGCACATCGCCCAAGGCCGCCGTGCCGTCCGGCGTGGCCAGCATGAAGGCTTTCAGCGCGTCGCCTTGCGCCAGCGCCAAGTGCACGGTCGACAGCAAGTGCGCCTGGTTGATGATGGTGTTGGCGCCACCGGCCACGTTAGCGATGATCATGCCGCCGGCACCGGCCGTCTTCGCGTTGCCGCTCTTGTTGACCAGCACGTTGCCGCCACGGTCGCACACCAGCACCTTGCCCGCCACTTTCGCCGGGTCCAGATAGGCAGGCGCGCCATCGGCCGCGCCATAGCAGCGCAGCAGGTTGACGTCCGTCGGCGACACGCCCGCCCGGCCCGCGTCGCGCGCGCGGACCAGCGGCAACGCCGGCGTATTCGCATTGCTCGATGCGCCTTCCAGCTTCGTTCCGTTGCTGAGGATGGCATTGCCCGCGTACAGGCGGTTGTGGGTCGAATTGGCCACCGTCGCCAGCCATGGGCTGATGTGCGACACGGGTGCCGGCACATCGGGCGACGGCGTGGCGGGACCGGAGTTGCCGCCCGAGGTGGCGACAAACACGCCAGCTGCCGCCGCGCCCAGGAAGGCCACTTCGGTCGGTTCATCGAAGGCGCCGCCGCCCGCATTCGGGCCGATGGAGAAGTTGATGACGTTGACGCCATCCTTCACAGCCTGGTCGATCGCGGCGACACTGTCGGCCGTGGCGCAGCCATTGTTTCCCGTCGAGGCGGCCGTCCAGCACACTTTATAGGCGGCGATGCGGGCGCGTGGCGCCATGCCGGAGACCTTGCCCAGCGAGGCGCCGCCCGAGCTGGCCACGGTGCCATTGTTGCCGCCGGCGGTGGACGCCGTATGCGTGCCGTGTCCGCCGTGCCCAGTCAGGCCGGCCACGGAATCGCGCGGCGAACGGAATTCGGTCCAGTGCAGGGCCGCGCTCGATCCCCGGTAATAGCGTGCGCCGATCAGCTTGTTGTTGCAATTGTCGGCGGAAAAACCTTCCCCCGTCTGGCAACTGCCCTGCCAGTTCGCCGGTGGCGCGCCATACACGACGTTGTTGCCGCTGTGGCTAGGCACGCCATTGTCGTCGAGGCGGTCGGCAAAGGCCGCGTTCTCGGGCCAGATGCCGCTGTCGACGATGCCGATGATGATATCTTCACCCGCATGCGCCTTGCCGCCCAGCTGTTCCCAGATGCCGCCCGGCTTGTCCAGGCCCAGGAAACTCGGTGTGTAGCTGGTATCGAGTTGCAAGATGGAGTCGGCGCTGATGCTGGCCACGGCGCTGTTTTTTTTCAGAGCGCGCACTTCATCGTCGGTCAGCAAGGCGGAAAAACCGTTGAATACGACGCTGTACTGGTGCGTGATTTCGGCTGCGCTGACGGTTTCGGCCACGGCGGCCTGTTTGGTGTCGAGGTAACTCAGATACGCCTGCACGTCGGCGGCGCTCACATTGATGCGCGCGCCCGGCGCCGGTTTGGTGGCGGCCAAGCCATCGACCTGGCCCGTGTAGGTGGCGGCGGGCTTGTCGACCAGCTGCACGATGTAGGAACGGCGTTCTTGCGCCTGCGCCGACTGGGCAAGGCTGGCGGCCAGCAGGAGGATGGCAAGCGAGACGGGACGAAGTTTCATGCTCATGCTCCTTGCACCGTAGCGGTGGTGACGACCTTGCCAGCGCGGCGGCGCGACAGCATGCCGATGGCACCGAGGCCGGCCAGCAGCATCAGATACGTCGACGGTTCCGGCACGGCGCTGACATTGATGTTGTCGAGCGCGAACTGGCCCTGGTTAAAGGCGGGAAAATCGAGGGAATTGCTGCACATGCCGCCCTCGTTGAAAATGCAGGCATTGAAGGTCAGGCCCGTGAAGGTATAGTTGCTGAAACCGCTCAGCAGGGACGCGCTCTGGAAATGGTAATTGCCATCGCTGCCCTGGCCAGGAAACGCCAGCGCGGTGCTGACCACCTGGCCATTGCTCAATGTGCCGCTCAGCTGCAGCTGGCCCCAATCCATGTTCGGCAAGCCGGACACGGGAGCGATGAAGGAGTAGTCGAAACCGGCCAGCGTGAATGCCTGATGGTCGGCGCGTGAAAAATTCACGCCGCCGTCATTCAGGATGGCCAGGTAGTTGCCGCTGGCGCCCTGCGGGCAGGCGGCGATATCGCACGAGGACGTCACGCGGCCATCGAGGATGGCGCCCACGCCGCTGATGCCGCCGCCGGCGGCGGTGGTCGGATCGGCGAGGAACAGCAAGTTGTAGCTCGATGTGTTGAGCGTCTGGCCGCTTTCATAAATATCAGGCAGCAAGCCATCGAAGCTGAGGACATCCGCCATGGCCGGTGCCGAGGCCAGCAAGGCGAGAGTGGCGAGAGTGGAAAATATGGTTTTGCGACCGCGGGTAGCGGGCAGATTGATGACGGCGGGTGATACCCGCGCGGCTTGCGATAAACGATTCATTCTATTCCCTTGGTTGTTGTGGATAGATAGGTCGGCGGGTCTGACGCCCGCTTTCAGCTTTTTCACAAAAGTGTCAATGAATATAGCAAATTGCATAAAACAAATATCATATTTTTAATATTATTTATTTATTTTTTATCTAACTTCCCGAAACTTTGTTTTGTTTTAGCTATGAAAAATTGACAAATCTCAACGTTACATTTACACAACAATTTTCCAGCCGCCAGACGAGCGCAGCGGCGCCGCCGCGCAACTTCGGCTAAGCTCGAAAATCGCGCCTGCCGCCACCGTCACATCGCGGTACACCTGTTCCATCCTGGAACACTCGCCAGCGCCATCCCCAGCGCGCGCGCGCGTGCCGGCCCCGCCTGCCGATGGCATGAAGATTGCACAATGCAAAGCATCGACAGTGCTCAGGGAGCGTGCATCATGGAACACTACCAACTTGGCGGCAACGACCACGCAGGCACCCGGCCGGGCTGGCGCGCCTTCCTCTGCTGCGCGCTGGCGCTGGCTTCGCTGGCTTTCTTCCTGCTGGCGGCCCGGCTGGACTTGTCCGAACGCCTGGGGCGCGTGCTGCTGGGACAGGAACACTGGCAACTCGACGAGTTGGCGCTGAGCTTGCTACTACTGGCCTTGGGGCTGGCCGGCTTTGCCTTGCGGCGCGGGCGCCAGGTGGCCGCCCTGCTGGCGCAAAACCGCGCCCTGACGCAGCGCCTGCTGCGCGCGCAGGAAGATGAGCGCTGCGCGCTGGCGCGCGAACTGCACGATGAAGTGGGGCAAAACTGCACGGCCATCCGCGCCGCCGCCAGCTACATCCTGCGCGCGCGCGATGGCGACCAGGCCAACGTGCACGCGTGCGCCGCCAGCATCGCCGGCGCCTCGGAAGCGCTGCACGCGATGGTGCGCAGCATGCTGCGCCGGCTACGCCCGCCCGCGCTCGACAGCCTGGGCCTGGAGCCAGCCCTGCAGGCCCTATGCGACAGCTGGGTGCAGCAGCACGGCATCGCTTGCCAGTTCGCCCCGCATGCGATTCCCCCGGACCTCGACGACAGCACCGCCATCGCCATCTACCGGCTGGTGCAGGAAGGCTTGACGAATATAGCGCGCCACGCACAGGCCGGGCGCGCCACGGTCGAGCTGCGCGCCGATGCGCACGGCACCTTGCACCTGGCCATCGAAGATGATGGCCACGGTTTGCGCCAGGACAATACGCAACAAGGTGGCTTCGGCATGCTGGGCATGCGCGAGCGCGTGGCCGGCCTGCGCGGGCATATCCACTGGATCAGCGCGCTGGGCCGTGGCTTGCGCATCGAAGTGGCGATGCCGTTGGCGGCCAGCGCGCCACGGTGCGCAGTATGAATCTGAACCTGAACCTGGACCCGGCCACGCACTCAGGCATGGCCCCGCTCCGCGTGATGCTGGTGGACGACCACCCGGTGGTGCGTTCCGGCTACCGCCGCCTGCTCGAACAGGGGGGCGATATCGCCGTCGTGGCCGAGGCCGGCAATGGCGAAGCGGCGTATGCCTTGCATCTGCAACACGCGCCCGACGTCTGCGTGACCGATTTGTCCATGCCCGGCATCGGCGGCCTGGAATTGCTGCGCAAGCTGATCGCCCGCGATGCCCATGCGCGCGTACTGGTGTTTACCATGCACGACACGCCTCAGCTGATCGCGCGCGCGTTCGATGGCGGCGCCTGCGGCTTCGTCAGCAAGCAGGCCGATCCGGAACACCTGGTCGTAGCCGTGCGCGCCGCCCACGCGGGCCGGCGCTACCTGGACCCGCACAGCGCACCTGGCGTGCAGCAGGGCACGGCCAGCGCGGAAGCACAGCGTTTGAGCAGCCTGAGCCAGCGCGAATTCGAGATCTTCCGCCTGCTGGCCGAAGGCCACAGCGCCGCCGACTGCGCCCGTTTGTTGCACCTGAGCAGCAAGACCGTGGCCAACAACCAGACGTGCATCAAGGAAAAACTCGACGTGCCCGGCCCCGCCGCCCTGGTGCACCTGGCGCTGCGCAATGGCATCATCGAGCCGCGCCAGCTTTGATGCATCAAAACGCGTAACGCAGGCCCACATTAATCGCGCGCGGCGCGCCGGCCGCATAAAAAGTCGCGTTGACCATCGGATACTCGCCGCCCACGGCGGGCAGCGGACGGGCGGCAAAGTTGCCGTTGGCATCAAAACCTGTCGCGCCCAGCTGTGCGGCCGTCGCATATTGACGGTCGAACAGGTTGCTGACCTGGGCAAACACGCTCAGCTTCGGCGTCAGCTGATATTTCCCCGTCAAGTCGAAGACGGCGTAACCGGCGCTCTTGCCCGACCCCAGATAGGCTAGGCCACCCGGTTGGTGCAAGTTGTTTTCATTGCCGCGCGCATACGCACTCGACACGGCCGTCATGGCCAGCCCCAGCGTCCAGTCGCGTCCGCCCTGATAATCCACATGCGCCTTCAGGATATGGCTGGGCGTCAGGGGAATGCGCTTGCCGGGTGTGATGACGATATTGCCTTCCAGGCCGGGCGCATCCGCATCGCTGCTGCTGTTGGCACTGCCGTTGACGATTTCGCGGCTCTGGTAAGTTGCTTGCAGCCAGGTGTAGTTCACGCCGAAGTCCAGCGCGCCCGCCTTGCCATCGGCCGCCAGCTCGACGCCCTGGTGGCGCGTCTTGCCAAAGTTTTTAAAGTAGCCAAAACCTGCCTGGTTGTCGGCCACGAACAGGATATCGTCATGGTTTTCCGCGCGGAACACACCCGCGCTCCAGCTGGTAATGCTGCCCAGCTTGCCGCGCAGTCCCGCTTCCCACGTCTTGGTCACCACCTGTTTCAGGGGCGGATCGCCAGCCATGGCGTTGGGCAGGCGGCACGGGTTTTCCGGGTCGGCGCAGCCCAGCTCGATGGCTGTCGGCGTGCGGCTGCCTTCGTTGTAGCCCAAGTAGGCACCCACGCCCGCCGCTGGCGCGTAGGCCAGGCCGATGGCAGGGTTGAAGCGGCTGAAGCGGTGGTCGCCATCGAGCGAACCGCTGCCGCCGCCCGGCGTGATGGCGTCGCGGTTGCGCACCGTGCTGCGGTTGTAGCGGCCCGAGACGGTCAAGGTTAAAGCTTGATTGAGCGCAATGCTGTCGCTGGCATACACGCTCCAGGTGCGCATGCGACCGCTCAAGTCGACGCGGTTGTCGACCGGCGTGCCGTCGTCATTGATTTGCGTGCCGTCGGCAAAGAAATCGACGGGCGTGATGCTGCGGTCCGGGTTCAGATAGCCGAACTGGCTGGTCTGGCGGAACGTGGCATGGCTGGTGTCATAAGCGGCGCCGGCCGTGACGGCATGGCGCTGGCCCGCCACCTCACTTTGCAAGGTGAACTGGCCGGAAAAGCCGTAGTTTTCCTGCTCGGTATGGCTGCGGTTGAGCATGCCGTTGCACTTTTCGGCCGGCTCGTCTTTCAACAACACATTGCCGATGCAGCGCCACTTGGGAAATGGCGTATTGGCCGCATTCGCCCCGCTGGCGGGATACCCCGTGTAGCCGGCCGCCGCCAGCGCCGCCCGCTCGGCCGCGCCAGGCTGGTAAATGGACTGGTCGAGCGACGCGTCGTTCAAGTCGCCGTTAAACGTGTGCGTGTTGATCTTGCGGTAGTACACATTGCCCGACAACAGCAAAGCTTCGCTAGCCTGGTGTTTGGCCGTCAGGTTCAGCAGGGTTGCCTTGTTCTGCGTCAAGTCGGGCTTGGTGTAGACGCTGCGGTAGTCGCGCGCCAGCATGCGCTGCTCCTGCAAGCCGTTGCCCGTCAGCGCATTGTCCGCATGCGCCAAGGTGGCGGCGATATCGGTGCGTGCATCGTTCCAGCCCAGCTTGCCAAATAGCTGGCGCACGTCGGATGGCGAATCGTCGCGCCAGCCATCTTCCTTGAAGCGGTTGCCCGTCACATACCAGTGCCAGCCCTGCGCATTGCTGCCGCCATGCTCGAACTCCACGGCGCGCCGCTTATCCGAGCCCAGGCGCGCCTCGATGGCGCTACCGGCGTGGCTGCGGCCATCCTTGGTCTGGATGGCCAGCGCGCCGCCCAGGGTATTCAAGCCAAACAGGGGGTTCGAACCGGGCATCAGGGTCAGCGAGTCGATTGCCATGCGTGGTATCAAGTCCCAGCTGACGACATCGCCAAACGGCTGGTTCAGCCGCATGCCATCCAGGTAGACGGACAGGCCCTGCGGCGTGCCCAGCAGCGGCGAGGCCGTGTAGCCGCGATAGCTGACGTCGGGCTGGAACGGGTTGTTTTGCACCTCGTTGACAACCACGCTGCCCAGGTTGCGGCGCAGAAAGGCCGACAGGTCCAGCGCGCCACTGCGGGCAATCTGCTGCGCGCTGGCCGTCTGCACGGGCGCGGCGATGGCATCGCGCGCCTGCGCCACGCTGGGCAGCGGCATGCTGGCCGTGATGATGACGGTGGGCAAGTCGCCCGCCGCGGCCAGGCTGGCGGCATCAAACGGCTCGGCGGCCTGCGCCTGGCACAGCGCCATGGCGACGGCGGCAAATAAAGTCAGTTTCATGCGAGTCCCCGGTTTTATAGTGGTTCTTATTACTGCCCAGTATCGGACAGCCACCAGGGATGGACTAGGGAAAAACTCCCGCCGTGCAACAACGCGCTGGCTATTCAGCGCTGCAGCGGCAAATAACTCTGTTTCAGCTGGCGCAAGACAAAGCTCGATTTGCTGTGGCGGATGCCGGGAATTTTATACAGGCGCTCGCGCAGCAGCCGCTCATAGTCGCGCGTGTCGCTCACCGCGATGCGCAGATAGTAATCGTAGTCGCCCGAGACCAGGAACGCTTCCAGCACTTCCGGGATCATGGCCAGCGCGTGGCCAAATTCAAACAGGGCCTGGTCGGAATGGTCGTCCAGCGTGACTTGCACGATGACGGTATCGGCCAGGCCCACCTTGGCCGCGTTCACGTTCACCGTGTAGCCCTCGATGACGCCGTCGTCTTCCATGCGCTTGATGCGCGCCCAGCACGGCGACGAAGTCAGGCCCACCTTGGCGCTCAGCTCATGCAGGCTGATGCGGGCGTCCTGCTGCAATGCAGTCAGGATGGCGAGGTCGAATTTGTCGAGTTTCATTCTGTAAACTCCTCATTTTTCAGCAAATTTTGCTTAAATATGTATTTTATACGATAAAACCAGCAGCCTTTTCTGCCCCATCAGGCAGAAAATAAGGCCATGAAACCCGACCACGCCACCCTCCTCGCCCCGCCCTCGCATGCCCCTGCGCCACACAACGGCGCCAGCATCCTCATCGATACCCTGCTGACGCTGGGCGTCGACACCGTCTTTGGCTATCCGGGCGGCGCCGTGCTGCCCCTGTACGACGCGTTGCATGCGCAGCCCCGTTTGCGCCACATCCTCGTGCGCCACGAACAGGCGGCCGTGCATGCGGCCGAAGGCTATGCGCGCAGCACGGGCCGGCCCGGCGTGGTCTTCGTCACCTCAGGCCCCGGCATGAGTAATACCACCACGGGACTGCTCGACGCCCTGTGCGACTCGATCCCCGTCATCTGCATCAGCGGCCAGGTGGCGACCACCAGCATCGGCACGAATGCCTTCCAGGAATGCGACGCGCTGGGCATTTCGCGTCCCGTGACCAAGTGGAACCGGCAAATCCGCACGGCCGACGAGACGGCGGCCGTGGTGCAGCAGGCGTTTGCGCAAGCCACGCAAGGGCGGCCCGGCCCCGTGCTGATCGACTTCCCCAAGGACTTGCAGCTGGCAACCGTCTCGCACGGCGCAGCGCTGCCGGCTATCGCCGCCGTGCCTGTGCCTGTGCCTCTGCCGGACAGCGCCGACATCGAATTGGCCGCCAGCCTGATCGCCGGCGCGCGCCGGCCCGTGTTCTATGGCGGCGGCGGCTTGATCAATTCCGGTCTAGATGCCTGCGCCGCGTTCCAGCAACTGGTGAAACTGGCGGCCGCGCCATGCACCCTGACCCTGCTGGGCCTGGGTGCCTATCCGGCCTCGAATCCCCAGTTTCTCGGCATGCTGGGCATGCACGGCACCCTGGAAGCGAACTTGGCCATGCACCACGCGGATCTGATCGTCTGCGTGGGCGCCCGCTTCGACGACCGCGTCACGGGGCGCCTCGACGCCTTTTGTCCTGGCGCAAAAGTCATCCACGTCGATATCGATCCCGCATCGATCGGCAAGGTGGTGCGCGCCGACGTGGCCCTGCGCGGCGACTGCGCCCCCGTGTTGGCCGCCTTGCTAACTACCGTGCTGGCGCAGCTGCGTGGACGCCTGCTGGCGGACCGCCAGCCGTGGTGGCAGCGCATCGATGCCTGGCGCGCGCAAGATTCGCTGGCGTTCGACGACACGATGGACGTGATCGCGCCGCAAGCGCTGATGCAGCGCCTGCAGGTGGCACTCGATGGACAGGACGCCATCGTCTCCACCGACGTGGGCCAGCACCAGATGTGGGCGGCGCAGCACTTGCGCTTCGAGCAGCCGGGGCGCTGGCTGACCTCGGGCGGGGCCGGCACCATGGGCTATGGCTTGCCGGCCGCCATCGGCGCGCAAATCGCCCACCCGGAGCAATGCGTGGTGTGCGTCAGCGGCGACGCCTCGATATTGATGAATATCCAGGAACTGGCCACCGCCATGCAGCACCGCCTGCCTGTGAAAGTGGTGCTGTCGAACAATGGTTACATGGGCATGGTGCGCCAGTGGCAGGAGCTGATCCATGGCGGGCGCTACAGCCACAGCGATACGCAAGCGCAGCCCGACTTCGTCGCCCTGGCGCGCGCCTTCGGCTGGCAGGCGCACAGCGTCAGCCGGCGAGACGAGCTCGATGCGGCGCTGGCCACCTGCCTGGCGGCGGATGGCCCGTATTTCCTCGACGTGCGCGTGCATGGCGAGGAAAACTGCTTCCCCATGCTGGCGCCCGGCGCCGGGCAGCATGAAATGACGCTAGCCAAGGGAGTGGTCTACGCAGAGTAAAGGCGCCCTCAGCTCCAGATTCTGTAGACCCAATAACTTTCATCATCGCGGCTGGCGCGCGCCAGTTCGGTGGGCGTCAGGCCGGTGATTTCACGCACCTCGCGGCACAGATGGGCCTGGTCGGCGTAGCCGCCCTGGGCGGCGATATCGCTCCACGAGGCCTTGCCCTGCAGCATGACCTCGCGCGCATCGAGAAATGACTGTTCCGCGCGACGCATGCGGCGCAGGGTGCGCATGGGCTGACCGGCCCAGGCCTTGATGCGGCGCTCGACATTGCGCGCGCCGCTGGCCAATCCCGACGAGGCGGCCTGCACGCCCAAGCGGCGGACCCAGTCGGCGATGGCGCCGGCCGGATGGTCGCCGCTTTTGCGCGCCGTCTGCCAGCGC
This sequence comes from Janthinobacterium woesei, assembly GCF_051380875.1. Taxonomy (NCBI): domain Bacteria; kingdom Pseudomonadati; phylum Pseudomonadota; class Betaproteobacteria; order Burkholderiales; family Oxalobacteraceae; genus Janthinobacterium; species Janthinobacterium woesei. Next base: position 334,487 of record NZ_JBNYXW010000001.1, on the reverse strand, counting down.
GGCGCAAGGAATGCCTCCACCAGCGCCACGCGGGCATCATCGTCGCTGGCGGCCAGCACGGCGCGCGACAAGGCTTGCCAGTCGGTATCGAACACCTCATCGAAAGGCCGGAACTGGTCGAGCATGGGTGCCATGGCCACGCCCGTCAATGCATGCAGGGCGGCAGGATAAAACATCACCATGAACGCATGCACGGGGCCAGGGTTGTAGCTGACCAGCGGCGTCGACAGGGGGCCGCCGAACAGCGCCGGTGGCATGCGCACATCCGCCAGCGACAGGCCCGGCGCGGCCGCCTCCAGTTCGCCGGCAATGGTCCAGCTGATGCTGCACATGGGCGTGGCGGGAAAGCGGTTCAAGCGCTGCGCCGGCGGCAGCGGCGCGCAGCGCGTCGTATCGCGCACGAGAAAGGCGCGCACGCAGGAAGCGAGCGCGGCGCGCGGCGCAATCAGGCGCGTGACGGGAGCAGTGGCGGTGGACATGTCGGCCATTGTAGCGGGATTCATCGGCGAGCGATGATGTCGTAAACGTTCTATACATTGCCCCGTCCACGCGCTACAGTCATGCCATTGTCGCCATCGACCAGGAGTACGCCATGCCGCCACTCGACCACGCCGCCGCGCCAGCGACCGCCACCGCCTTGCGCCAGATCCGCCAGTTGCCAGGCCCCTTCGCCCTGCCCATCGTCGGCAATAGTTTGCAATTGAAACTGACGCGTATCCACGTTGACGTGGAGCAATGGGTACGGCGCTACGGCCCCTACCTGCGCGCCTGGTTTGGCCGCACCCTGGTGCTGGTGGTGGCCGACAGCGAGGCCGTCTCGGCCGTGCTGCGCGACCGGCCCGACGGTTTTCGCCGTCCACTCAGCAGTTCCATCGTCTCGGAAGAGATGGGCGGCATCCCCGGCCTGTTCCTGGCCGAGGGCACAGAGTGGCGCAACCAGCGCCGCATGGTCATGGCCGGCATGGCGCCGGGCGCGATCAAGGCATATTTCCCCGCGCTGGTGACGGTGGCGCAGCGCTTGCAGCGGCGCTGGCAGGCGGCGGCACTGGGTGGCCAGGCGATCAGCCTCGATGGCGACCTGAAACGCTACACGGTCGACATCATCGCCGGCTTGGCCTTTGGCACCGAAGTCAATACGCTCGAATCGGGCGAAGACGTGATCCAGCGCCACATGGACGACATCCTGCCCGCCGTGGCGCGGCGCAGCCTGTCGATGCTGCCGTACTGGCGCTACTTCAAGCTGCCCGCCGACCGGCGCCTGGACCGCGACGTGGCGGCGCTGGGCGCGGCCGTGGCCGGCCTGGTGCAGCAGGCGCGCACGCGCATGGCGCACGACCCGGCGCGCCGCGAGCGTCCGCCCAACCTGTTAGAGGCCATGATCGCCGCCGCCGACCTGGAAGGCAGCGGCGTAACCGACCGCAATGTGGCCGGCAATGTGCTGACCATGCTGCTGGCCGGCGAAGACACGACGGCCAATACGATTTCCTGGATGATTTACTTACTGAAATCCAATCCACACTGTTTGGCACGGGCGCGCGAGGAAGTGCGGCGCCTGGCGCCCGATACCGCCAGCTTCACCATCGAGCAGATGGACAGCCTCGATTACCTTGGCGCCTGCGCCAGCGAAGCCATGCGCCTGAAACCGGTGGCGCCCTTCCTGCCCGTCGAAGCGTTGCGCGACACGGTCATCGCCGACATTGCCGTGCCGGCCGGCAGCCTGGTGTGGTGCGTGATGCGCCACGATACCGTTTCCGACGCGCACTTTCCCCAGGCGCAGGCATTCGTGCCCGAGCGCTGGTTGGCCGAGTGCGGCGAGGCAAACAACAAGCGCGCCGCCATGCCCTTCGGCGCCGGCTTGCGCACCTGTCCCGGACGCTACCTGGCCTTGCTGGAAATCAAGATCGCCATGGCCATGCTGCTGGGCAGCTTCGACATCGCGGGCGTCGACACGCCCGATGGTGGCGAGGCGCAGGAACTGATGGGCTTTGTGATGTCGCCCATCGGCCTGTCGCTGCGTTTGGAGCGGCCCCAGTGATACCATGGAGGCATCTCGTTCACTCGACCTTTCCCCATGACAATCCGACTGGAATCGCCGCAGCAAGCCGATGTGCAGGCCCTGATCGCCGAGCTTGATGCGTATCAACAAACCCTGTATCCGGCCGAATGCGTGTATTCGCTGGACCTGGCATCCTTGCCGCCGGACACCTTACTGTTCGCCGTCGCCCGCGACGCAGCGGGAATGGCGCGCGCCTGCGGCGCCATCGTCGTCACACCCGCCTTTGGCGAGATCAAGCGCATGTACGTGCATCCGGACTGCCGTGGCCTGGGCCTGGCCAAGCGTCTGCTGGCCTTGCTGGAAGAACAGGCGCTGGCGCGCGGCTGCCGTTTGCTGACCTTGGAAACGGGCATCCACCAGCCCGAGGCGATCGCCCTGTACGCGCGCCACGGCTATCAAAAGCGGGGGCCATACGGCGACTATCCGGACGACCCATTTAGTGTCTTCATGGAAAAACCACTGCAGGCCGCAGCATGACCTCACCCACCGACAGCCTGCTTGACATCCGCGCGCGCCTGCGCGCCTTTACCAGTGAACGCGACTGGGAGCAGTTCCACACGCCAAAAAACCTGGCCATGGCCCTGTCCGTGGAAGTGGCCGAACTGGTGGAACACTACCAGTGGCTGCCCACGGGCGCGGACGGCGAACTGGACGAGGCGAAGCGCACGGGCATCCGCCATGAACTGGCCGACGTGCTGATGTACCTGGTGCGCCTGGCCGACAAGAGCGGCGTCGACCTGCACGCGGCCGTACTGGAAAAGATGGAACTGAACGCGCTGAAATACCCGGCGCAGCAAGTGCGCGGCGATGCGCGCAAATACAGCGAGTACTGAGGCCGAGTACTGACGCCCTCACCCGTGCGTGGCTGCCGCGCAAAAAAGCGTAGCATCGGGCCATGCGCATCCATTCATCATTGTTGCTCGTTTGCTTGCTCACCGACACTATTGCGCTGGCGCAAACTGCGCCCCTGCCGCAGGTGAAAGTGGACGCCACGCGCGACCCCGTGGATAAATCCTACCGCAAGATGCTGCAGGGCGTGGAGCGCTTCGAGCGCGATCATGCGCTGGCGCCGCAATCGACCTTGCGCTTTCGTTTGCTGCCGCGCCAGCCCGGCGTGGACATGACGGGCGTGCAGCTGCGCATCGCTGGCGACACGCTCAGCATTGCCCTGCCCCTGGCCGCCGACAACAGCTTTGCCCCCGTGCGCAACGAGCAAGCGCTGCGCGAAAACGCCGTGCTGATCGCCAACCGCAAGGCCACGACCATGAGCTGGCGCGCACAGGTGATTACTTCCGGCTTGCCGTCCGGCACGCGGCGCCTGGGCGACTTGCGCCTGGAATGCCGCGCCGGCATGGATTCGGGCCTGATTTCGAACGACCCGGAAATCATTTCATGGCTGTCCAGCATGCTCTACAGCACGGACAAGGTCTGCTCGCAGCCCGATGGCAATTACCTGTTCTTCGCAGAACGCCCCCTGTTCGGCGTGACCCTCGTGCATGGCGAACGCAGGGTGACGCTGCCGTTCAAGATGCTGTACGCGGGCGGCGAACAGACCACCGCCTCGCTGCCCTACTGCGATTGCCAGGTGTTGCTCGACCGCACGTATTACGCGCCGCTGTGGGATAGCAGCTGGCCCGACGATACCTTGCTGGAATTTAACTACATGGACGAGGTGGTGCCGTGAAATGGCTGGCTGTTTTGGCGCTGGCATTCCTGGCCGCCTGCTCCGGCACGCGCGCCTTGCAGGCAAGCAAGAATGTGCCGTACGCTACCCTGGAGCAGACGGTGCGGGTGGGCAGCAGCACGCGCGAGCAGGTGCGCGCCGCGCTGGGCGAGAGCACGTCCATCCGCTTCGACAGCGGCAATGAAGTATGGATGTACACCTACCCGGCAGCGACGGGGACGCAGGGGGAGTTCGTGATCTTGTTTAGTGCCGATGGGGTGGTGCAGAAGGTGCGCAGCGGGGAAGTGTACTGGCTGAAGAAGTAACAACGTTTGATGACCCCGCCAGCGCAGAGCTGACGGGGTAATTTCTTACCGTGCCTTCAACAGCGCGCGCGACGCCATGCCAGCGCCCACGCTGCGGCCTACGCCGGTGGCCTTGCGCTTGGGCGAGGTTTTCAATTTAAAAATGCCGATCGACTGGGCCACGCTGTTGGTGCGCTGCGCCAGGTTGGCCGCCGCTGCCGCCGCTTCTTCCACCAGGGCGGCATTCTGCTGCGTGATGCCATCCATGTGGATGACGGCCTGGTTGACCTGGCCGATGCCCTGGTTCTGTTCGCGCGTGGTCGAAGAAATTTCGTCCATCACTTCCGTCACGCGGGCCACCGAGGCGATCACTTCCGTCATGGTGGCGCCCGCATTGCTGGTCAGCACGCTGCCCGCGTTCACCGTGGCGATCGAATGGTCGATCAGGTTCTTCACTTCCTTGGCCGCTGTGGCCGAGCGCTGCGCCAGGCTGCGCACTTCGCCCGCCACGACAGCGAAGCCACGGCCATGCTCGCCTGCGCGGGCCGCTTCCACGGCCGCGTTCAAGGCCAGGATATTCGTCTGGAAGGCAATGCCGTCGATCAAGCCGATGATGTCGAGAATCTTGCGCGACGAGGTGCTGATCTCATCCATCGTGGTGACCACTTCGCTGACGATGGTGCCGCCCTTGGCGGCGATGGTCGACGCCTGCGCCGCCAGGTCGTTGGCCGTGGCCACGTGGTCGGCGCTGTTTTGCACCGTCGACGTCAGCTGCTCCATGCTGGCCGCCGTCTGTTCCAGGCTGGAAGCCTGCGATTCGGTGCGGCTGGAGAGGTCCATATTGCCCGTGGCAATTTCAGCCGTGGTGATGCGGATATCCTCGAAGTTGGCGCGCACGTCGCCGATGATGCTGTGCAGATTGATATTGGTTTGGCGCAAGGCCGCCATCAATTGCCCCATGTCATCATCGCGCACCTTGTCGATGACGCCCGTCAGGTCGCCGCCGGCCATCTTGCGCGCCACCGTGATGGCGTCGCCCAGCGGCGTGACCAGAGAATTATGCAAGTGGGCCCAGAAATACAGCATCAGCGCCACGGCAGCGGCAGCAGCACCGCTGAGCCAGCCGCGCGTGGCCGTGCTGGTGTCGCCATCGATATTCCACACGGCGCAGCCGAGCATCGCCAGCACCACGCCAAAGATGACGCAATGCAGCGCGAGATCCTGCGACAGGCTCAGCTTGCACCATTCGGCCAGCTTGGCGTCCCAGCCCTGCGTGACGACGCGGCCATTGCGTATCGCCAAGTTGGCAACATTGCCATCCTTGAAGCTTTTATACAGGGCCGACGCCTCGCCCACCTGCTCGCGCGTGGGCTTGGTGCGCACGGACATATAGCCGATCGGGCGGCCGTTTTCAATCACCGGCGTGATATTCGCGAAGACCCAATAGAAATCGCCATTCTTGCAGCGGTTCTTGACCATGCCGGTCCACGGCATGCCGCTCTTGATCGTCGCCCACAGGTCGGCAAACGCTTCGACCGGCATATCGGGATGACGCAAAATATTCTGTGGTGCACCCAGCAGTTCCATTTCTGAAAAACCGCTGACTTCAATGAAATACTGATTCGCGTAATTGATGTTTCCCTGTAAATCCGTCGTGGAAACAATCGTCATGCCTTCATTTAATACGTATTCATTTTGCGTGATAGGCGTATTGACCCGCATCCGTCGCTCCTCTATTTTTTTCATTTAGCATAACAAAAACATAAAAACAATATACCACATCAAGCCTCCGCGAGATATCGCCGCGATGACTGCGACGCTGATCAAACAATATAATAAAAATCAATATTTTTATATTTTAGAATTTATTTTCACACAACTTAGTTGCATTTATTGAAATGTGAAACTTTAATTGATTGCGCGACAAATAATTAATTAAATATTATTTATTGTTGTTGGGCGCGATAAACAAGGCACATGCGCTGGCTAAAAGATGGCGCATGCACATTTATATATCAAATGCATAACAACAATCATCGGCATGCTTAACGCAGCGATAAGGTTCGTTTCTTTGGGGAAAATAAAAACTGGCGCGAGCGCGCCAGTCAGGGATGTGTCTCCAATCCGCGACACAGGCGCCGGGGAGGCGCCCGTGAGGAGATTGCTTACTTAAAGGTCTTGCGCGGTGGCGACTTCGGACGCGGTGCCGCAGGCTTGCGTTCCGTGGTGCCGTCATCCAGGCTGATGCGCAGTTTCTGGCCCGAGACCACGACCGATTTCAGGTGGTCGAGGATTTCCGGTGGCATGCCTTCCGGCAAGTCCAGCACGCTGTAGTTGTCAAAGATATCAATACGACCGATATGCTTGGCTTCCAGGTTCGCTTCGTTGGCGATGGCGCCGACGATATTGCTTGGCGTGACTGCGTGCTCACGGCCCACTTCGATACGGTAGGCCGTCACGCCTGGACGTGGACGTTCCTTCTTCGGTGCGCGTGCTGGCGCGTCGCTGGCAACATCGGCTGGCGCATCCTTGAATGCCGGTGCCGTTTTGGCGGCGAACGGCTTGCGCGGTGCGGCTGGCGGTGCCAGGTCCGGTGCATCGCCATCGCGGCTGATACGCAATTGCTGGCCAGCAACCCAGACGGTTTTCAGCTGCTCCAGCAATTCCTTCGGCATGCTGTCTGGCAAGTCCAGGACGCTATAGTCGTCATAGATTTCGATGCGGCCGATGTTTTTCGAATCGATGCCCGCTTCGTTAGCAATGGCGCCGACGATATTGCCCGGCTTCACGCCATGCTGATGACCCACTTCAATGCGGAAAGTCTGCATGCCGGCGTCTGCTGGACGGGAGATGCGTTCCTTTTTCGGGAAGGCCGAACGTTCGCTGCGCTCGCCACGCTCACTACGCTCATTGCGCTCGAAACGGTCGCCCCGTTCCGGACGGTCGTTACGTTCAAAGCGGTCCTGGCGTGCCGGACGGTCATCTTGCCAGGTGGCTTGCTCGCGCTGCTTGTTCTTGTCCAGCAGCAAAGGCACATTGCCACGGGCCATCTTCGCCAGGGCGGCGGCGATTTCGATGGCAGGAATGTTCTGTTCGCGCTCGAAATCTTCGATCAGCGACTGGAACTGCTCCAGTTCGCCCAGGGCCAGGGTTTCGCTGATCTGTTCCTTGAACTTGGCGATGCGCACGTCGTTGACGGCCTGGATCGAAGGCAGTTCCAGCATGCCGATCGGCTGGCGCGTCGAACGTTCGATGGCTTTCAACAAGTTCTTTTCACGCGGCGTGATGAACAAAATCGCTTCGCCGCTGCGGCCGGCGCGGCCCGTACGGCCGATACGGTGGGTATAGCTTTCCGGATCGTGCGGCACGTCGTAGTTGATGACGTGGCTGATGCGCTCGACGTCCAGGCCGCGGGCGGCCACGTCGGTTGCCACGAGGATGTCGATCTTGCCGTCTTTCAACTGCTGGATCGTGCGCTCGCGCTGCGCTTGCTGGATGTCGCCATTGATGGCGGCAGCCGAGAAGCCACGCGCTTGCAACTTGCCGGCCAGCTCTTCCGTGCCCAGCTTGGTGCGGGCGAAGATGATCATGCCGTCAAACGCTTCCGCTTCCAGGATGCGTGTCAGTGCGTCGAGCTTGTGCATGCCCGACACCAGCCAGTAGCGCTGGCGGATGTTATCGGCCGTACCGGTCTTGGCGGCGACCGTCACTTCGGCCGGGTTCATCAGGTAGGTGGTGGCGATGCGCTTGATGACGGAAGGCATGGTGGCCGAGAACAGGGCCGTTTGATGGCCTTCCGGCGTTTCTTTCAAGATGCGTTCGACATCGTCGATAAAGCCCATGCGCAGCATTTCATCGGCTTCATCGAGCACCAGCGTCTTCAGCTTGGACAGGTCGAGCGAACCCTTGTCCAGGTGATCGATGACGCGGCCAGGGGTGCCGACGATGACGTGCACGCCGCGGCGCAGGGCCGACAGTTGCGGGCCGTAGCTTTGGCCGCCGTAGATCGGCAGCACGTGGAAGCCGGGAATGTGGGCGGCATACACCTGGAATGCTTCGGCGACCTGGATGGCCAGTTCGCGCGTCGGTGCCAGGACCAGGGCTTGGGGTGAGCTTTGTTTCAGATCAATGCGCGACAGGATCGGCAAGGCGAAGGCGGCGGTTTTACCCGTGCCCGTTTGCGCCTGGCCCAGCACGTCGCGGTTAGCGAGCAACAATGGAATCGTGGCCGCCTGAATAGGCGACGGTGTTTCGTAACCGACATCCTTGAGCGCGCGAATCAGCGGCTCGCTCAGGTTAAGGTCGGAAAATAAAGAAATTGGTGTATCAGACATGAAATCACTCACAAGTTCGCTCGAATCGCCCAATGCGAAAGAGTGTAGCCGCTAGTTTACTCTTTACTGGCCCTTACCGGGTGGCTGCAAGCCGCAGAACGCCGTTTTTTGCGGCATATCGACCGAAAAACCCCAGAAACATCGGCGATCCGCACGCAATTGCCGCGTGCTTTCGCCAATATTGAATGATACATAACAATGCTGGCACTGCTCAAATTCCAGGCAGCAATAGCCATGCCGGGCACGGTTTGTCGCTACGATCAGGTGCGCAGGAACTCCAGCAAGTCATCGTTCAGGCGATCCTTGTGCGTCGTCGCCAGGCCGTGCGGCGCGCCCGCATACACGAGCAGCTTGCTGCCGATGATGAGTTCGGCGGTGCGCCGCGCCGAGGCGGCAATCGGCACGATCTGGTCATCGTCGCCGTGGATCACCAGCGTCGGCACGTCGAATTTACCCAGGTCAGCGGTGAAATCCGTTTCCGAAAATTGCTCGATGCACAGGTAGGATGCCGGCATGCCCGCCTGCATGCCCTGGCGCCAGAAGCTGTCGCGCACGCCCTGCGAGGGTGTCGCATCGGGCCGGTTGTAGCCATAGAAGGCCACGCTCAAGTCGGAAAAGAACTGGCTGCGGTCGGCCTGCACGCCGGCGCGGATGCCATCAAAGGTGGACTTGGGCAAGCCCAGCGGATTGTCTGGCGTTTGCAGCATCAGCGGCGGCACGGCACCCACCAGCACGGCGCCGGCCAGGCGGTCCGTGCCATGGCGGCCAATGTAGCGCGCCACTTCGCCGCCGCCCGTCGAGTGGCCGACCAGGGTGGCATCCGTCAAGTCGAGCGCCGTGATCAGCGCGGCCAAGTCGTCGGCATAGGTATCCATGTCGTTGCCGCCGAAGGGCTGGCTTGAGCGGCCATGGCCGCGCCGGTCGTGCGCGATGACGCGGTAGCCGTGCGAGGCGAGGAAAAACATCTGGTCTTCCCAGGCGTCAGACGACAGCGGCCAGCCATGGCTGAAGACGACGGCTGGCCCGCTGCCCCAGTCCTTGTAGTAAATCAAGGTTCCGTCTGCGGTACGCAGGGTATGACTCGATTGCAAGCTGTTGTCGGTGGCAGTCATGAATTGCTCCTGGTCGGTGGGCCAGCAGCCATTGTGGCCGCATTCGCCGTTCGCGCGCCGCACGCTACGTTCAAGTCTTGCGGTAGAGTAAGATTGCCGCTGCTTTGCTTTCCCGTATTCACTTTTGGAGTCGCCATGCGTCCTACCTTCGTTCTCGCCGCCAGCCTGCTCGGCACGGCCGCCCTCGCCCAACCCATCGTCGCCGAAGTGCCGCTGCGCGCCCATTTGTCATTCCTGGCCGATGACTTGCTCGAAGGGCGCGGCACGGGCCAGCGCGGCGGCGACCTGGCCGTGCGCTACCTGGAAACCCAGGCGGCCGTGCTGGGCTTGCAGCCCCTGAAGGATGGCAGCTACCGCCAGGCGCTGACCATCGTCGGCAGCAAGGCCTTGCCATCGAGCAGCGTGAGCTTCAGCGCGGGCGGCAAGACGCTCGCGCCCGCCTTCGGCAAGGACATCGTCTTTGGCGCGGCCAACGGCAAGGAAAAAGTGGCGTTCGACGCGCCCGTGGTGTTTGCCGGCTACGGCATCCGCGCGCCAGAAGAAAACTGGGACGATTTCAAGGGCGTTGATGTAAAAGGCAAGCTGGTGATCATGATGGTCAACGACCCGCAGCCCACTGCTGCCCAACCGAAGCGCTTTGCCGGCAAGTCGCTGACGTATTACGGCCGCTGGGTCTACAAATACGAGGAAGCGCTGCGCCAGGGCGCCGCCGGGGTCTTGCTGATCCACACGACGGAATCGGCCTCGTATCCGTGGTCGGTGCCGGCTAACGGTTTCGGCCATGAACGCTTCAGCCTGGCTGGCGCGGGCAACGCCATGGAAGGCTGGCTGCAGGAAGAGGCGGCGCGCGCCCTGTTCCAGGCGGCCGGGCAAGACCTGGACGCCCTGCGCGCGCAAGCCGAAACGCGCGACTTCCGCCCCGTGGCGCTGGACGCTACCGTTAAAGTCGTGCTGAACAGCCAGATCCGCAGCATCGAGCAATTCAACGTGGCCGGCATCGTGCCGGGCACCGACCCCAAGCTGAAGGACGAAGCCGTGATTTACTCGGCGCACTGGGACCACCTGGGCAAGGATGACGAGGGTAGCGCCCAAGGTGTCAAACAGGGCCAGAGCGACCACATCTACAACGGCGCCATCGACAACGCTTCGGGCGCAGCGGCCCTGCTGGCGATGGCGCAAGTTGCTGTCAAACAACCTGCGCGCCGCACGCAGATCTTCCTGTGGCCGGCCGGCGAGGAAACGGGCATGCTGGGCAGCACGGCCTACACGCGCAATCCATTATGGCCGCTGGCCAAGACGGCCGCCGACCTGAACCTCGACAGCATGAACTTCGTTGGCAAGACGCACGATATTGGCGTAGCCGGCGCCGAGCGCAGCAGCCTGTACGCCAGCGCCGGCAAGGTGGCCAAGCGCATGGGCCTGCGTTTGGCGCCCACCATTGCCGATCTGTCCGGCGCCTTTTACCGGGCCGACCACTTCGCCTTCGCCAAGGCCGGCGTACCCGCCTTCAACGTGGGCTCGGCCGTGTTTTCCGGCGATGGCTCGTTTGACTTCGTCACCGATCCCAAGGCATCGGGCGAGCGCATGGTGGCCTTCAAGAAGGACTACCACCAGATCACCGACGAGTACAAGCCATCGTGGGACTTGTCAGGCATGGTGCAGCAGGCACAGTTCACCCTCAACCTGGGCTATGCAGTGGCGAACGACAAGAACTTGCCTACGTGGAACAAGGGCGAGGCGTTTGGCAAGGTAAAGCGCTAAGCACCATCAAAAACACCGGCCTTGGCCGGTGTATGCATTTAAATCGCCATGATGCGCTTGAGGTCGACAAACGCCGTTTCGTACAAGTGCTGGAAAGCACCAATCATGACCTCTTCCACGCCTTCGGCCGCATCGAATTCGCTCGACCATTCGGCCACGCACGAGGCGGCGCCCGGTTCGCCCGTGACGCGCAGGGTGGAGCGGTAATTCTTGACGGGGATCTGGCCCGAGACGATGGTGTAGCTGTAGCTCTTGTCCGCCTCGCTGTAGCTTTGCAGGCGTTCGGCGATGATGGCGCCGTCCGTGGTTTTCAGGCGGCGCACGCGGCCGCCATGTTCGGACAGGCTGGTCTTGATCGAACTCGACCATTCTGCCAGCGACTGGAAGCCGCCGATAAAATCCCACACGCGTTCGGCGCTTGCCGCCAATGTTACAGAAACAATTACTTGGGCCATCTTTTACTCGGTTCCTCATCCAGGTTTGCCGGGCATCGCGCCCGGCCGGCCGGAGTTGCCCGGCACAGCCGCTATTTTAGCGCCCATGCGGCTTTGCTGCTGGGCGGGCATCGGCATGGACATCGGCGGCGATCCTGCCTGGCGGGGAGTTCTTACAAATTTTCCGCCAGGAAAATCAAGGAATTGCCATGCGCCAGGGCGGCGGCGCGCTGCTGGTAGCTGTCGCGGTGGGTGCAGTTGAAACCGTGCTCGGCGTCCGGGTACACATGGATTTCCACATCTTGCGTGTCCTCGAAACGCGTGGCGATCTTTTGCACGGCGTCCAGCGGGATATGGCTGTCCTGGCTGCCGAAATGCATCAGCAGCGGCACCTTGATCTGCTCGGCCAGGTCCAGCTTGTTCTGGATGCCCCCGCCGTAATAGGCAATCGCCGCGTCGACCAGGCCGGCCGCAGCCGCCTGATACGACAAACGCCCGCCGAAGCAGTAACCTACCGATGCCAGCTTGCCTGTCACTTCCGGGCGCGCGCGCAGGGCCGCGACGGTGGCCTTGATATCGCTCAATGCATGTTCATTGTCAGTGGCCTGCATTAGCTCGACGGCGCGCTTCCAGCCCGCCTCATCATAGCCCAGCTCGATGTGCGCGCCGGCGCGCCAGAACAGGTCGGGCACCAGCACCACATAGCCATCGGCCGCGTACTGGTCGGCCACGGCGCGGATGTGCTCGTTGACGCCAAAAATTTCCTGCAACAGGATGATGGCGGGGCCCTTGCCCACATGCGGCACGGCCAGGTAAGCCTGGAAGCTGCCGTCCGGGCCGGCGATATCGATCCACTGCGAAGTTGTGCTCATAGAGACTCCAGTCTGAGGTTGGGGGAAATCGGGGAATGCCACAGCAAGGCATGTTACTGGTTTTTCGCCCTTCCCGTGCCCGCCCTGCTCCGTCCTGCCTCAATACCCTGCCTCAATACCCCTACATCAATACATCTCGCGCAGGTAAATCACGGGGCCGGACTTGAACACGCCAAAGACGACGGTGCCGACCGTGCTGGGCAGGTATGCATGTTTACCCACGGAAACGTCGACGCTGCCGGCCTTGCCGGCGCCGGGCGCCAGCAGAGTCAGGCGATTGCTCTGCGACAATACGCCATTGACAACGGTGTACGTGCCATCGGCCACTGCCAGCGCGCTACAGACCAGTGTTTTCTTGCAATTGGACAACACCACATCGGCCTTGCTGAAAGCGCTGACGCTGTCGGCCAGGTTGCTGGCCCAGGCCTTGCCATTCCAGTATTGCGCCTGCACCGACAAGCGCACCGGATAGCGCTCCGAACCATAGTCGTTCGGCACCATCCATCGCCCCGCCAGCACGGTCAGCTTACCTTCCTGGCCGAACCCTGCCGACGTGGCGCTGATCCCTTGATAGCTGCTCGATGCGCGCAACAGCACGTCGGTGGGCGCTATCTGCACCGCTACGCCATTGGCACCGGGAAAGCGGTAAGCGATCGCGGCGCTGGCCACGCCCAGCGCAAATGCCTTCGGATCAATACTGGTGAACGTGGTTTGCGCGCTGCTGCCGTCCGTCAGGCGGCTACCGGCCGGGTCCTTGGGCGGAAACAGTTGTGTACCCTGCGCCGCATCCCAGCCCTGTAATTGCACGGGCACTATGTAGCTCGTCTCCCGGCCGTCAAAATTGAGCGTCGTGCCGCCATTCAGGTTCTGCGCCGTCACGCGCAAGCCGAACGGCTGCCCGGAATATGCATACACGCCATCGGGCGCCACGCCAACGACGCAATTCATTGCCTTCAGGCACGGCGCGGCAAGGTTCTTGTCGTTCTTGACGATGATCTCCGTCGTGTAATGGTGCGGCAAGTATTGCACGGCGCCACTGTCACCAGTCGCCGGCAAGGCGGGCAATGTGGCGCCCAGGTAAGTGGCGATGCTGGCCGTAAACCTGAGCATGCCCACTTCCGGCCAGCTCAGGTTCGTCGCCGTGCCAACGCCATTGGCAAATGTCACACTGCCCGTCACGGGCGGTTTGCTGGTGCCGGCAAACGTGGGCGCATCTACCGTGGGGCTCAGCACCAGCGTCGGCGGCGGCGATTCGCGGCCAAAGTTGCGCGTCACCGTTTTGTTATCGGCAGCCAGGGCCGTGACAGTGATGCTGGTGGCCGGCGCCAGGGGCACCACGGCCACGCCCGCCTGCTGCGGCGTGGCGATGGCGCTGAAAGTGAAATATTTTGGCCCCACGATGACGCTGCCGCTGCCCGTCATCGTCAAGCCATTGTCGCTGCCGCTGCTCGACGCATAGGTGGCGCTCAAGCCCAGCGCACCCGCATCGGCGTACTGCATGTTCGGCGTGGCCAGGCCATTCGCATCGAAGGCCAGCTGGACATTGGCCCCGGCAGCACTGCAGGCGCTGCCGGCATTCGCAGCCAGCGGCACATAGCTGCCATTTTGCCCCTGTATGCGCGCCGGCAAGGTGCCAGTGCTCGGGTTGGCATAGCTGCATCTGAGGGTCAGCGTCTTGCTTAGCCCCGCAAACAGGGGCACGCAGGCGCGCGGATTCGATGGCGATGCCTGCAGGGCACTGATCGATATCTTGCCCTCCTCTTCGGCATAGCGGGGCGCGCCGCTGACCTGCAGCGCGCTGGTCACAAATGCCATCTGGCAATTGGTGAGGCTGTTGTCGATGCTGCTTCTGCACACCAGCGCGCCCGTGGTGGCCGGCGTGCTGCTCAAGCCCAGCAGTACATTGCTGGCGGCCGTCGTCTGCGCCACGCTGGACACGACCATGCCCGTGGGCGGCTGGACGCTGTTCATTTGCGCCGTCGCGCCGCCCGGTGTCAGGGTCACTTGCGCCGCGCCCGTGTAGACGCTGCTGCAGGCGGCGTCGGCACAGGCCGTGACGGTCACGGGTGCCGCCGCGCACGTCAGCGCCGTGGGCGGATGCGTGATCTGGAAGTGGTGCGCCCCACCCTGCGTGCTGGGGCCACATTTTGGTCCCTCCGGCTCGCTGAAGGTCCAGCCGCTGTTATTCGTCACACAACTGCACGGGTTCGACGGCGTGTATGCCTTGCAGGTAATGGTCTGCTGCACCCGGCCTTTGGAACCCAGCGTGATGTGGTCGACCAGGGCGTTGCCCGTGATATACGCGTTGGCAGCCTCCAGTGTGACATTGCCGCCCTCTACGTTGCCATCGATGCCATTCCCGGACGAAACGGTCAGCGTCTTCGACGCCTTCACATCGCCCGTGACGAGCAGGCCGGAGGCCTTCAGGTCGATGCTGGGCGACGTCAGGTTGCCCGTCACCTGGCTGCCGGAACCGATGGTGAGCGAGGTGCTGGCCGTGATGTTGCCCTGTACCTCGCTCTTGGCGGGGTCGATACTGACGATAGGCGCCGTCGTGTTGCCCTTCAGGCTGCTGCTTGAGCCCAGGCTGAACGATTTGCTGGCCGTCACGTCGCCCGTGATCGCCACGTTGGAACTGGTCGTCACAGTGGCGCCACTGATGGGGCCCGAGATGGTCGAGTTGGAACCGATGCTCACGCTATCGGCGGCCTTGATGCTGCCCGTGATCGTGACCTTGGAGTTGGTCGTCACAGTGGCGCCGCTGATGGCGCCGTTCAAGGTCGAGCCGGAGGAAATGTCGATGCCGCCCGTGGCCGTGATATTGCCGGTGATCTTGACTGCCGTGCCGCCCAGGGTGACGGACGCGGCCGAAATATCGGCCACGATGGCACTGCCGCCCTGCGAACCGAGCTTGAAGCTGCCACCCTTGGAAATGATGCTGCCGCCCGTGACCTTCAGGTTCGGCGTATTGATATTGCTGAAGTCAATATTGCCATTCACCGTCAGGGACGCCATGCCACTCATGGCAAATGACTGGTTGTAGTCCAGCGTGACACTGCTGTTGACCGTCACGCCATAACCACTGGCAATGGTAATGGCATCGGACGAATTGAAGGCGGCACAGGTATACAGGTTGTTCGCGCGGGAACAGCCGGTGACGTCGCCACCATTGAAATTGACGTTGGCCGCCTGGGCCAGGCCGGTCCACAGCAAGAAGAACAAACCGGCAAGGAAAGTGTATGGGCGCACGATGTCCAGGAATCTGATGAGTGGGATGCCAGCGGGCGCGTGGATTATTCCATGCTAATCTACACACTCGCTGTTATTGCATTATGGCAGTATTTTTCACCCTCGCGCACATCGCATGATCAAGCAAATCCCCAAACAATTTCCCCTGCGCACCGTCGACATCATCGTCTACCCGGGCTTCAAGGCGCTCGAAGCCATTGGCGCCATGAAAGTGTTTGACTACGCCAACACCCATTTGCGCCTGCGCAATCTGCCCGGCGGCTACGACGTGCGCATCGCCTCGACGGCCATCGGCCCGGTCGAGTCAGACACGCTGATGTCGCTGCACGCGAGCAAGGCGCTCGATGCCAGCAGGCTGCCCGACCTGGCCGTCATCGTCGGCTGCCACCACGTCGAGCAAGTCTTGCACGACATCCCCGCCCTCGCTGCCTGGGTGGCCGAGGCGGCGCCGCGCATCGATACCCTGGCGGCCCTGTGCACGGGCTGCTTCTTCCTCGCCGAGGCGGGCGTGCTCGACGGCAAGAGCGCCGCCACGCACTGGAGCGCCGTGGACAGCCTGCGCCAGCGCTACCCATTGATACACGTCAATGCCGATGCGATTTTCGTGCGGGAAGGAAAATTCTGGACCTCGGCAGGCGTGACGGCCGGCATCGACCTGGCGCTGGCGCTGGTGGAAGACGATTTCAGCCGCGATATTGCACTGGAAGTGGCGCGCGACCTGGTGGTATACCTGAAGCGGCCCGGCGGCCAGTCGCAGTTTTCCGTGCACCTGTCGAGCCAGATGACCACGCATCCGACGATACGCCAGTTGCAGGGCTGGATCATGGAACACCTGGGAGACGAACTGGGCGTGCCCTTGCTGGCGGCCAGGCTGGCCATGAGCGAGCGCAATTTTACGCGCGTTTTCCAGCGCGAAACGGGCTCCAGCCCCACGGAATTCATCGAAACGGCCCGCTTCGAAGTGGCGCGCCGCTTGCTGGAAGACAATGTATCGTCACTGAAACAAGTTGCCGCGCAAGCGGGCTTGCATAGCGAGGAAAGGCTGCGCCGTCTGTTCCAGAAGAAACTCGCCATCACGCCACGCGACTACCGCGAGCGCTTTTCCAGCACCGCGCGCTAGGAGCCACGCGGCGAGAATCAGCGCGACTTGCTGCTGCGCGCGTGGCGCGTGGCCAGTTGCTGGCGCTGCCAGGCCAGCGGCGTAAACATCAGTGCGCACAGCAAATACGTGGCCAGCAGCCCCAGCCAGATGACAGGTGCGGCCAGGATGGCGGCATTGCTCCACCACAGCGCCAGCAGGGATGACAAGGCCCCTCCGATAAAAACGGGCAGCATGCGGCGCAAGGTGGCGAGATAGGCAGTGGCAAACATGGACGGCTCCCAAGGCAAGGCAGTGATACCTTCACACTAGCAGGGGTGCAAGCCGAAGTACAGCATACGCATCGCCCTGCCCGCCAAGTGTTGCGCAATGAGTACAGAGCGTCATGACAGAGCCTAGTACAGAACCACGGAACGGATCGATTCGCCGCTCTTCATCAGGTCGAAACCTTGATTGATATCATCGAGCTTCAGGCGATGCGTGATCAAATCATCGATATTGAGCTTGCCTTCCATATACCAGTCGACGATCTTCGGCACGTCCGTGCGTCCGCGTGCGCCGCCGAAAGCCGAACCGCGCCATTCGCGCCCTGTCACCAACTGGAACGGACGCGTGGAAATTTCCTGGCCGGCCGCCGCCACGCCGATGATGAAGGACTTGCCCCAGCCTTTATGCGTGCACTCGAGCGCCTGGCGCATCAGGGTCGTGTTGCCGACGCATTCAAAACTGTAATCGGCGCCGCCGTCGGTCAGTTGCACGATGGCATCGACGACGTTTTCCACTTCGTTCGGGTTGATGAAGTGCGTCATGCCGAACTTGCGCGCGATGGCGTGGCGCGCCGGGTTGATGTCGACGCCGATGATTTTATCCGCACCGACCATCTTCGCTGCCTGGATCACATTCAGGCCGATGCCGCCCAGGCCAAACACCACCACATTGGCGCCCGCCTCGACCTTGGCCGAAAACAGCACGGCGCCCACGCCCGTCGTCACGCCGCAGCCGATGTAGCAGACCTTGTCGAACGGCGCATCTTCACGGATCTTTGCGAGAGCAATTTCCGGCACCACG
Organism: Janthinobacterium woesei; assembly: GCF_051380875.1. Classification (NCBI taxonomy): domain Bacteria; kingdom Pseudomonadati; phylum Pseudomonadota; class Betaproteobacteria; order Burkholderiales; family Oxalobacteraceae; genus Janthinobacterium; species Janthinobacterium woesei. Next base: position 316,534 of record NZ_JBNYXW010000001.1, on the reverse strand, counting down.
ATATAGTTGGAAAACGTGGAGGTGCCCATGTAGTGGAATAGCGGCTGGCCATCGAGCGAAAAGCGCGAAGTCGCATCCGGCATCAGGCCGCGGCCCTGCGTCGAGCGGATGGCCTGGCACAGATTGGTCTTTTGCGACAGGCAGAACTTGCACTGGCGGCATTCCGGCGTGTACAGCGGGATGACGTGGTCATCCTTTTTCAAGGTCGTCACGCCCGGGCCCACGTCGACGACGATGCCGGCGCCTTCATGGCCGAGGATGGCGGGGAAGATGCCTTCCGGATCGGCGCCGGAGAGGGTGTAGTAATCGGTGTGGCAAATGCCGGTGGCTTTCAGCTCGACCAATACCTCACCCTCGCGCGGGCCGGCCAAGTCGACTTCTTCGATCGTCAACGGGGCGCCCGCCTTCCATGCAATCGCGGCTTTGGTTTTCATGTGCTTTCTTCCTGCTCGGTTTCAGATGCGCCATTATCGGGCGCCTGCGGGCGCTGCGGCGAAAGCGCAAGCGCGCTTGTCTGAAAACGCGGCGCATTTGTCCGATGGCGTCTAGCGTGCAGCAGCGCACGGAAGCGCCCCGCGCCAGGGGCGTATGCTGGCGCCAGCGTGATGTTCGCTTGCGCCAGCTCAATTGTGCCGGCACAAAAACGCGCACGCCAAACACAAGACCGACCGTATAGCCTCGCCCCGCCGTCGTTTCGTCATTTGTGCAGGAGACTGACATGCGCCATCCACTACGCCAACTATCCCACACCTGGACGGCCTTGCTGCTGGCATGCTGCCTGGCCCTGCTTGCCGCCTGTGGCAGCGGCCACGACGACAACGGCCCACCCGGCGCCAGCAGCGGCAGCCTGAACATCACCATCGGCGGCTTGCCGGCCGGCGTGGCCGCTGCCGTCACGGTGAGCGGCCCCGCGTCCTACAGCAAGTCACTGACGGCTTCCAGCACCCTCGACGCCCTGGCGCCCGGCGCCTACACGCTAGTCGCCGCCAGCGTGCTACAAGGGACAGGCACGGGCAGCCTGGCGCCCACGCCCGTGACGCAGCAGGTGCAGGTCAGCGCCGGGGCGACGGCCAGCGCCAGCGTCACCTATGCGGCCAGCGCGCCACTGGCCCTGGCCCTGCAGGAAGTGGCCACGGGCCTGGATGCGCCCATCTTCCTGACGGCGCCGCCCGGCGACAGCCGTTTGTTCATTCTCGAGCGCGCCGGGCGCATCCGCGTGGTACAAAACGGCAGCTTGCTGGCCACGCCCTTCCTCGACATCAGCGCGCTCACCACCACCAGCGGCGAGCGGGGCTTGCTGTCGCTGGCCTTCCACCCGCAATACGCCAGCAATGGCTATTTCTTCCTCTATTACACCAACCTGGCCGGTGATATCGTCATCGAGCGGCGGCAAGTGTCGGCCGGCAACGCCAACCTGGCCGATCCACTCTCCGCGCTGACCATCCTCAGCATTGCCCACCCCACGTTCAGCAACCACTATGGGGGCCTGCTGAGCTTTGGCCCGGACGGCTACCTGTATGCGGGCACGGGCGACGGCGGCAGCGCGGGCGACCCTTCCGGCAATGCGCAAAATACGCAGGTGCTGCTGGGTAAGTTGCTGCGCCTGGACGTCAACGCCAGTAGCGTGGCCCAGCCTTACGCCATTCCGCCAAGCAACCCCTTTGCCGGCACGGCGGGCGGGCGCGCGGAAATCTGGGCATACGGTCTGCGCAACCCCTGGCGCTACGCCTTCGACGTGCCGGCCCAATTGCTGTATATCGCCGATGTGGGGCAAGCCAAGCTGGAAGAGGTCAATGTGCGCCCTGTGGGTCAGGCAGGCAACAACTATGGCTGGAACATCATGGAAGGCACGCAGTGCTACAACAGCGGCAGTGGCAGCTGCAACCAGGCGGGCCTGCTCCTGCCCGCCATCGAGTACGGCCACGACAGCGCGGGCGGCTGCTCGATCACGGGCGGCTATGTGTATCGCGGCACGGCCTTGCCGGAACTGGCGGGGCAGTACCTGTATTCCGATTACTGCAGCGGCTGGCTGAAAAGTTTCAGCTACAGCAATGGCGCGGCGTCCGGCGTGACGGACTGGGGCATCACGAACGTGGGCAATATCGTGTCGTTCGGCCAGGATGCGCAAAACGCGCTGTACATGCTGAGCGGCACGGGCAAGGTATACCGGATCGTGCACAAATAGTGTGCAAATAGGCGCCCAGGCAAGACCTGCCGCGCACGCCTGCCGAGGATTTTTTCGACGGCGCGCGGGGAACCGGCTAGAATTGGTTTTTTCCGCCGCGCCCCGCGCCCCAGCTCAAGAGAACACCATGGCCCGTTTGAAACTTGAATTTCCTGAAGACCAGTACTGCTATTCCTCGCAACTGACGGTACGCACCACGGACATCAATGCCGGCAACCATCTCGGCAACGATTCCATGATTTCCATGATTTCCGAGGCGCGCGCACGCTTCCTGTTTGAATTTGGCGTGCGCGACATCGAAACGGACGGCACCGGCATCATCGTCACCGACCTGGCCACCACCTACCGAGCAGAAGCGCATGCGCGCGACCAGTTGCTGTTCGAAGTGGGCGTCATGGATTTCAACAAGTATGGCGGCGACATCACCTTCCGCATCACGCGTCCACGCGACAATGCCCTGATCGCGATGGCCAAGTCCGGCTTTGTCTTTTTCAACTACAAGCGCAGCCAGGTGGTGCCCATGCCGGAAGATTTCGGCAGCAAGTTCCCGCAGGTGAACTGGATCGATTAACTGCTTGCTCGGGCTGCGGCAGAACAGCCAGCTGGCGCGGATCGAGCTGGCGTATTTGCGTAAGCTTAATGCCTGTCCTGCTCCCTGATTAATGCCTGCCCCGCACTTCGCGCGGCTGCAGCGAGATGACGGGGCTGCTGCGGCCCTGCGGCAGGACGCCAAAGGTATTTTTGAACCAGTCGTCGATCATCTTCTTTTCATAGCGCAGGGAATCGTTCCTGGAGTAACGGTTGATGCGCTGTAGATAAGACATATCGGACAGCGACGCGTTGCCGCTGGCAATGACCTTGCCATTTTGCTCCAGCGTATAACGCAGACGCATGCGCGGCCAGTCGGCGCGGCCATTCATCACGCGCACATCGAAGGCGCCACGGCGCGCCGGATCTTCGTTGCCAGCCAGGTCGATGTCGGTAATCTCTATCTTGAGTTCCTGGCCTGGCCGCAGACTCTTGCCCAGCCACAAAAAGTGATTGGCCAGCCCGGCCAGCACCTGTTCGCGGTCGCGCGTGCTGAACGGGACATCGGAATAGTGATCGGGCTTGTCGAAGTGCACCTGCACTCCGGCCCAGGCGCCGCTGCTGGCCACCAGTGCGAATGCAGCCACCCACGTTTTCGTCGCCTTGGAAATACGCATATCCATCCCTTTCAGAAAGTCACACCCACAGACGTTGCCGCAATACCAGTCATTGCGGCGCCTGTTTTGACTATAGCGGCAAGTGAGAATTTCTGTAGCGCAATAGACATCCTACGCCCAGGATGGTGCCGGCGGCTTGCTTGCCAGCCTATTTGCGCGTTTGGCGCTTCGTCTTGACGCCGAAGGTATTGCTGAACCAGTCGTCGATCATCAATTTTTCATAGCGCAGTTTTTCATTGCTGAAATAACGATTGCTACGGGTCAGGTAAGACATGTCGGACAGGGCCGCATCGCCGCTGCTGATGACTTTGCCATTCTGCTCCAGCACATAGTGCAGGCGGATGCGTGGCCAGTCGACCTGGCCATTCAGGACCCGGATATCATTGCCAAGACGCAGGTTGGGAATTTCACGTCCCGCCAGATCCACGTCAGTAATATCGATTTTCAAATTCTGGCCAGACGGCAGCAATTCGCCCAGTTTCTCGACATGCCTGGTCAATTCCTTCAACACATCTTCACGCTCGCGCGTGTCAAACGGCACATCCGTAAATTGCTCCGGCTGCGTGAAATGCACTTCGGTCGCTGCCCAGGCCGCGCTGCTGGCCAGCAAGGCCAGGCCGGCGACCAGGGCGCGCGTCGTTGTTTTTTGCATGATGTACCCTTTCAGAAATATTGCTGGCATGGGAGCCACTTCTTTTACTTCTTTCTAATATAGCGCCATCCATCCCGTTTCATAGCGCAATTCATATCTTGTTACCTTATTGTTGCCTGCATCGGCGTCCGAGTGCCCGGCGAGTTTTTTGCGATTCATTAGCAATATTAATTAAAACAAAGAATTGTCTTGAACATATAGTTGCCTAAGCGATAAAGTATAGGTAGTGCAATTTAAATAAATTTAAAGTATTTTTTTGACATGCCTGTTGCATGAGTTATGTCACATTCTTGCTTGTTGTCAATACTTGGCCATCAGTCTACAATCGATAAAATGCGCCGGAAAAACGCGCAACGCCAGTAGCGGCGCACGGGAATTCCTGGCGCGGGCGTCTTAGCATTGCGTCAGTTATGCCTTTTAGCGGAACTCGCCCTTATGTCATTTTTGTCTTCAGCATCGCCCAAGTTACCCCCCTGGAAAGTCCTGCTCGTCGACGATGAACCCGACATCCATGACATCACCAAGCTGACACTCAGCCGTTTCCGCCTGGAAGGCCGCGCGCTGAGCTTCGTGCATGCCTACAGCGGCGCCGAAGCCAAGCAGGTGCTGGCGCGCGAATCGGGCATCGCGCTGGTCTTCCTGGACGTCGTGATGGAACGCGAAGACAGCGGCCTGGAAGTGGCGCGCTGGATGCGCGAAGACCTGGGCAACCAGTTCACGCGCATCGTGCTGCGCACGGGCCAGCCGGGCCAGGCGCCGGAAGAGCGCGTGATCGTCAATTACGACATCAACGACTACAAGGAAAAGACCGAACTCGACCGCACCAAGCTGTTTACCACCACCTTTGCCGCCCTGCGCGCCTACCGCGACATCATGAAGGTGGAGGAAGCCCGTCTTGCCCAGCTGCATTACCGCGAAGGCCTGGAACGCGTCATCGCCGCCTCGGCGCATATCTTCAAGCAGCGCAACCTGCGCGACTTCGCCAGCGGCCTGCTGCAGCAAGTCGTCGCCCTGCTGCGCCTGGAAACGAGCATGCTGCTGCGCCTGCGCGGCGCCAGCGCCATCTCGGGCGAGCAGGATTATGAAATCCTCGCGCAAATCGGCGACACGGACGACGGCATCCTCAGCCCTTCCCTGCTGTCACAGCTGGACGATGCCAAGAGCAATAAAATCTCGCGCCTGCATGGCGACACCTATGTCGGCTACTTTCCCAACAGCAGCGGCAAGGCATCCTTGCTGGTCTTGAAGGGCGTGGAAGAAATTTCCGAGCTCGATGCGCAATTGCTGGAGGTATTTTGTTCTGGCGTGGCCATCGCCTTCGACAACATCCTGCTGACGCAGGAAATTACCGACACCCAGGCCGAATTGATCCTGCGCCTGGGCGACGTCGTCGAATCGCGCTCGCACGAAGGCGGCAACCACGTGCGCCGCATGGCCGAAGTGTGCCAGTTGCTGGCGCAGGCGTCCGGCATGTCCGAGGAAGAAACCATGGTGCTGCGCCATGCGGCGCCCATGCACGACATCGGCAAGATTTCCACCCCAGACGCCGTGCTGCTCAAACCGGGCAAGCTCGATGCGGCCGAATGGGAAATCATGAAGCAGCATCCGACGGTGGGCATGTCCATCCTCGACGGCTCGCAGCGCCCGCTGCTGAAGGCCGCCGCCGTGATCGCCCACCAACACCACGAAAAATACGATGGCAGCGGCTATCCGCAAGGACTGGTGGGCGAAAACATCCATAAGTACGCGCGCATCGCCGCCGTCGCCGACGTCTTCGACGCGCTGATGCACAAGCGCTGCTACAAAGACGCCTGGCCATTGGCGCGCGTGGTCAGCTACCTGCGCGAAGTGAGCGGCAGCCACCTCGACCCGCAGTATGTGGAGTTGCTGATTACCAACCTGGATGAGGCGCTTGCGCTTAATCAACGTTTCCCTGACTAGGGGCTCTTCGGCTTCAGGGGAAAGCGGATCTTGTAGTGTAGTCCCATGCCCGGCGCGCTGACCACCTTCACCGTGCCGCCCAGCGGGCCCGTCACCAGGTTGTACAGGATGTGGGCGCCCAAGCCGCTGCCGCCCGAGCCCCGTTTCGTCGTGAAAAACGGATCGAACAGCTGGCCCAGGGTGGCGCTATCCATGCCCATGCCATCGTCGCTGTAGTCGAGTTCGAGCATCTCGCCCGCCGTCCTGGCGCTGACCTTGATCTTGCCCGGCTCGCCTTCGGCAAAACCGTGTACCAGTGAATTGACCACCATGTTCGTGACGATCTGCGATATGGCGCCCGGATAGCTGCGCAGCTGCACTTCCCCTGCGCAATCGATTTCCACCTTGATGGGCTTGCCCTTCAGCTTGGGCTGCAGGGAGAGCACGATTTCATCGAGATACTTGCGCAAATTAAAGCTGCGGATGTCATCCGAGGACTGGTCCACGGCCACCTGCTTGAAGCTGCGCACCAGCGCCGCGGCGCGCTGCGTGTTGGTGGTCATGATGCGCAGGGTCTGGTCGATGATGTCGAAAAATTGCTGCAAGCCATCTTCATCGAGCTGGCCGCCCGCCAGGTCTTCGCGCGTCAGTTTCAATTCCTGCACCAGATGGCTGGTGGCGGTGACGCAAATGCCCAGCGGCGTATTGATTTCATGCGCCACGCCGGCCACCAGGCGCCCCAGCGAAGCGAGCTTTTCCTGGCGTACCAGCTCCGACTGCGCCTCTTTCAGCGCGTGCAGCGCGCTGTTCAGCGCCGCGTTCTGCTCTTCCAGCGCTTCCTTGGCGCGGCGCATGGCACTGTCGGCCTGGATGCGGGCCATCGCCACGGCCACGTGGCTGGCCATGAAGGCCAGCACGTCCAGTTCAGCCTGTCCATACACGACGGACGTGTCGTAGCTTTGCACGATGATCACGCCATACTTGCGCTCGCCCAGCAGCATGGGCGCGCCCATCCAGCTGGCAATGCCGACATTGCCCAGCGGCTCATCCATCTCGCCACTGGCCACCAGTGCAGCATAGCCGTCCGCATCGAGCAAGCACGCCTGGCGGCGCGCCAGCACGTAGGAACTCATGCCGATGCCGTAATGAAAGCGTTTCACGGGCGCCTGCGCATCTTTTTCATCGACAAAATACGGGATCGTGATGTCCTTGTTGTCGGGGTGATACAGGGCGATGAGGAAATTCTTGGCCGTCACCAGCTCGCTGATGATGGCGTGCAGGCGCGCATACAGGGTCGTCGCATCGGCCGCCTGCGCCGACAGGTTGGCGATTTCATACAGCGCATGCTGCAGGTTTTCCGCGCGGCGCCGCTCGGCCACCTCGTGCGCCAGCAGGGCCGTGCGCTCCTGCACCGCCTTTTCCAGCCGGTCCATGCTTTGCATGCCTTGCAGGGCGCTCGACACATGCGTGGCGATCAGCGCGAACAGGGCCTGGTCTTCCAGGCTGAAACGGTGCTGCGCGTCATAGCTCTGGATGACGATGGCGCCCAGCACCTGGTGCTGCGGGTCCAGCAGCGGGCAGCCGATCCAGTGCTCGGCCGCCGTGCCGCCGCCCCAGGCGCCACCGCCGATGGCGCGCATGGCGTCGTCGTCGGCCGTCATCACCAGTTGCTTGCGGTTGACGATGACCCAGGCCGTGGGCGACTGCGCGGCGCTGGCCAGGCGCACGCCCACCCCGGCCTCGGGCGCCGCGTCGAACTCGTCGACAAAATACGGGAAATGCACGAGGCCGTCATCGCGGTCGCTCAGCGCCACGTAGAAGTTGGCCGCATACATGATGCGCCCCAGCGCCGCGTGCACGGCTTGCAGGAATACGCTGATATCGCTGCAGGTACTGGCGCGCTGGCCGATCTCCAGCAACACGGTTTGGACGGCTTCCAGGCGGCTGAGACGGCTTTCCATGTATTTACGCTTGCCTTTTGTATATATGTTCTGAAAATCAATATTATCAGTTCAGCCCAGCCTTGGCACGGCATAAACGGAGAAAATTGCCTTGAGGCAGGACAACGCACGCCACGCAAGCATTTGCCACGCTAGCGATACAGTGGCAGACTAGGCCCTCCCTACAGACCAGACCGTCCTCATGACCGCCACGCTCCGCGCCGCCCTTCGTCCCTACACCCTCGCCGCCCTGCTGGCGTTTGCCGCGCTGGGCATGCCGCCGCTGTGCGCCGCGCCGGCAAAGGCGCCGGCGGCGGAGACGGCCGATGGCGGGCGCTACTTTGGTCCACTGGTCGAGGGCAAGATGCAGGGCCAGGGCCGCCTCGAATACGCGAGCGGCGCGTTTTATGCAGGGGGCTTTGCGCGCGGCGTGTTTTCCGGCCAGGGCAAGCTGCGCCAGGCCTCGGGCGTGGAATACGTTGGCGCCTTCCGCCAAGGCGCCTTCGATGGCCCGGGACGCTACACTTCGCCCAAGGGCGAACGCTATGCGGGCAGCTTCATCAAGGGCAGCTTCGAGGGGGAAGGCCGCTTCCAGGGCGCCGATGGCGCCACCTTCGAAGGACACTTCAAGCACTGGCGCCCGCACGGCGCCGGCAAGCTGACCGATACCGACGGCAGCGTCTTTACAGGCCAGTTTGTGCAAGGACAAGTGCTGGGCAAGGCGAAAGTCACCACCAGCGACGGCATCGTCTACGAAGGCGAACTGAAAGACTGGAAGTTCGAGGGCGAAGGCGTCTTGCGCACGGCCGAGGGCGATGAATACCGGGGCAGCTTCAAGAATGGCCAGTTCGAGGGCCACGGCGTGCTGCGCTACGCCGTGGCACAGGCCGATGGCCGGCGCGAAGACAGCGGCAACTGGAGCGAAGGCCAGCTTGACGACCCGGCCGCCGACAAGCTCACGCGCGACAACCTCGAACTGGCCCTGTACAACCAGCGCACCCTGCTCGACGGGGCCTTGGCGCGCATCGCACCGCGCGATCCGGCGAAAAAGATCAATCTGTACCTGCTGGGCGTGGCCGGCGATGGCGCGCAGGAAGTATTTCACCGCGAAACGGCGTTCGTGCAGCGCCAGTTCGACCGCGATTACGACACCGTGGGCCGCTCCCTGATGCTCGTCAATAGCCGCAACACGGTGGCGCAGCAGCCGATGGCCACGCGCACCAGCATCCGCGCCAGCCTGGAATCCTTTGGCGCGAAGATGGACAAGAGCAATGACATCCTGTTCCTCTTCCTCACCAGCCATGGCTCGCCCGAGCACGCACTGGCGCTGGCGCAAAACGGCATGGACTTGCACAGCCTGCCCGCGCAAGAACTGGCAATCATGCTCAAGCACAGCGGCATCCGCTGGAAAGTCATCGTCGTCTCGGCCTGCTATGCGGGCGGCTTCATCGCGCCCTTGAAGGATGACAACACCCTCATCATCACGGCCGCGCGCAGCGACCGCACCTCGTTCGGCTGCGACGACCAGAATGATTTCACCTACTTCAGCGAAGCGTATTTCAAGCAAGCGCTGCCGCAAAGCGCCGGCTTTGCCGAGGCGTTCGAGCAAGCCAGGGTGCTGGTACAGGCGCGTGAAGCGGCCGACTTCCGCGAAGGCGGCATGGACGAGGAAGAACATTCCGAGCCACAACTATTCCAGGGCAAGGCCATCGCCGCCCAGCTGAAAGCCTGGCGCGCCCAGCCGCGCTAAGGCGTGCCAGGGCGCGCTCGCCCGCCTTTCTGTACAATAACCGTCACCATGCGACGATTCTTCCTGTTCCTGCTGCTGTTCGTGCTTCCGCTCCAGATGTCCTGGGCAGCGGCGAGCGCGTATTGCCTGCACGAAGAAGGCAAGGCGGCGCAGCACCTGGGCCACCACAACCACCAGCACAAGGCGGATGCGGAGAAAAAACCAGTTGCCGACACTGAAAAACAATCCAAAGGCCAGCCGCACAGCGACTGCAACGTCTGCCATGGCATCGGCCATGCGTGGCTGCCTGCCGGCTCCAGCCTGCCCGCCGGCGACACGGCTTGCGTGAACGCCGACACCTCGCCCTTCTTTTACGCTTCCCACATCCCGGACGTGCCCAAGCGTCCTGACTGGTCCTCGGCCGCCTAGGCCGACGGGACGTCCCCTTGTTTACTTAGCGCAACGCGCCTGGATAGAACCGGGCGCAGGCCTGCGCGTCCCGTCGAATTCTTTTTCCATGTCCTGGAGAATTCGATGTACCGATCTTTTTATGTCTTACTGCTGTCTGCCGGCCTGCTGGCTGGCAATCTTTCCCATGCGCAAGCGCCTGTGGAGCCTGCCGCTCCCCTGACCTTGGCCGCCGCGCTGCTGCTCGCCGAAGGCGGCAACGCCACCCTGTCGGCCGCCCGCCATGAGCTGGCGGCCCAGGGCGGCGCCCTGCAGCAGGCGCGCGCGCTGCCGAATCCGGAACTGCAAACGCTGCTGGAAGACACGCGCCGCGCCACGCGCAGCACCACCGTGCAGCTCAACCAGTTGATCGAACTGGGCGGCAAGCGGGGTGCGCGCACGGCCGTCGCCCAGCGCGGCGAGGACCTGGCGCAAGCGAGCCTGGCCCTGCAGCAAGCCGACACGCGCGCCTCCATCACCAGCGCCTTTATCGAGGTGCTGGCGGCGCAGGAAGGCTTGCGCCTGGCCGACAGCGCGCAAATCCTGGCCGCGCGCGCCAGCGACATCACGGCACGCCGCGTCACGGCCGGCAAGGCCTCGCCCGTCGAGGAAACGCGTGCCCGCGTCGCCGAGGCCAGCGTCAGGCTGGAACTGAACCTGGCGCGCAGCGCCCTGGCCAGCGCCCGCAAGCGCCTGGCTGCGCTGTGGGGCAATGCCACGCCCCGTTTTACCATCGCAGATGGCCGGCTGGAAACCTTGCCAGAACTGCCCCCCGGCAGCGAACTGGCGGCGCGCTTGCTGCAAGCGCCCGCCGTGCGCCAGGCGCACAGTGCGCTGGCGCAGCGGCAAGCCATGCTCGACGTGGAACAGCGGCGCGCCACGCCCGACGTGACGGTGAGCGTCGGCATGAAGCGTTCGGAAGAACTGGGCCGCAACCAGGCCATCATCGGCCTATCCCTGCCGCTACCGCTGTTCGACCGCAATGCCGGCAACAAGCTCGACGCCCTGCGCCGCAGCGACAAGGCCAGCGATGAGCTGGCCGCCGCCCGCATCGCCGTGGAAACGGCCGTGGCCGCCGCCAGCGAACGCCTGGCCACGGCCAGGCTGGACGTGGAAAGCTTGCGCCGCGACATCTTGCCCGGCGCGCAAAGCGCCTACGACGCGGCCAGCAAGGGCTTTGAATTTGGCAAGTTCGCCTTCCTCGACGTGCTCGACGCCCAGCGCACCTTGCTGCAAGCCAAAAACCAGTACCTGCGCACCCTCACCGAAGCGCACCAGGCCGCCGCCGAAATCGAGCGCCTGCTGGGCACACCAGCTTCCCTGTAAGGACTACCCTAGATGAATATCAAACTCGACAAGAAACAGGCGATCGCCATCGCCGCCATCGCTGCCGCCGGTATCGTGCTGGCAGTGCTCATCCTTGGTAGCGGCAAGTCCAGCACCCCGCCAGCGGCCGCCCCCAAGGTGGAAGAGCATGGCCCCGAAAAAGTGGAAGGCCGGCTCGAACTGAGTGCCGCGCAAAACCACGCAGCCGGCGTCGTCATCGCCACGGCTGCGCCTGGCCGCATCAAGACCACCGTTGCCCTGCCCGGGGAAATCCGCTTTAACGAAGACCGCACGGCGCACGTCGTGCCGCGCCTGTCCGGCGTGGTGGAAGCCGTGCAGGCCGATCTGGGCCAACTGGTCAAGAAGGGGCAAGTGCTGGCTGTCATCGCCAGCACGGAGTTATCCGAACAGCGCAGCGAATTGCTGTCGGCGCAGCGGCGTTTGGCGCTGGCCCGCTCCACGTATGAACGGGAAGAAAAGCTGTGGCGCGAGAAAATTTCAGCCGAGCAAGATTATCTGCAAGCCCAGCAAGCGTGGCGCGAAGCGGAAATCGCCGTGCAGAACGCGCAGCAAAAGCTCAGCGCACTGGGTGCGACCGGCACAGGCAAGGGGCCGCTGAACCGCTATGAAATCCGCGCGCCGTTCGATGGCATGGTGCTGGAAAAGCATATTGCGCTGGGCGAAGCGGTCAAGGAAGACGCGAATATCTTCGTCATTTCCGACCTGTCGACGGTGTGGGCGGAAATCGCCGTGCCGGCAAAAGACCTGGCCACCGTGCGCGTAGGCGGCAAGGCGGAGGTGAAAGCCAGTGCGTTTGACGCCAGCGCGAAGGGCGCGATCACCTATGTGGGCGCGCTGCTGGGCGAGCAGACGCGCACGGCCAAGGCGCGCATCAGCCTGGCCAACCCTGACATGGCTTGGCGCCCGGGCCTGTTCGTCAGTGTGGAAGTGGTCTCCGGCGAAGTCGATGCGCCCGTCACGGTGCAGACGCAAGCGATCCAGACGGTGGAAGACAAGCCCGTCGTCTTCGTGCAAGTGAAGCACGGCTACCAGGCCACTCCCGTGGTGCTGGGCCGCAGCGACGGCAAGTTGACGCAGATCAAGCAAGGCCTGGCCGCCGGCACACCGTACGCGGCGCAAGGCAGCTTCGTGCTGAAGTCCGAGCTGGGCAAAGATGCTGCCGGCCACGAACACTGATCACGTTAAAACAAAGGAAACCATCATGTTTGAACGCTTGATCCGCTTCGCCATCGACCAGCGCCATCTGGTGATGCTGGCCGTGGCCGCCATGGCTGGCCTGGGCATCACCAGCTATCAAAAGCTACCCATTGACGCCGTGCCCGACATCACCAACGTGCAGGTGCAAATCAATACCCAGTCCGCCGGCTATTCGCCGCTGGAAACCGAACAGCGAGTCACCTTCCCCATCGAGACGGCCATGGCCGGCTTGCCCAACCTGGAGCAGACGCGCTCGCTGTCGCGCTATGGCCTGTCGCAGGTGACGGTGATCTTCAAGGATGGCACGGACATTTATTTTGCCCGCCAGATGATCAACGAGCGCCTGCAGGAAGCCAAGGAGAGCTTGCCAGCAGGCATCACGCCGAAGATGGGGCCCGTCTCCACGGGCCTCGGCGAAATCTATCTGTGGACGGTGGAAACCGAAGCCGGCGCGAAAAAGGCGGACGGCACGCCGTACACGCCGACGGACTTGCGCGAAATCCAGGACTGGATCATCAAGCCGCAGTTGCGCAATGTCATGGGCGTGACGGAAATCAATGCCATTGGCGGCTACGCCAAACAGTACCAGGTGGCGCCCACTCCGGAAAAACTGGCCGCCTATGGCATCAGCCTGCAAGACGTGGTGACGGCGCTGGAGCGCAACAATGGCAACGTGGGTGCCGGCTATATCGAAAAGCAGGGCGAGCAATTGCTGATACGCGCGCCGGGCCAGGTGGCATCGAAAGACGATATCGGCAACATCGTCGTGGCCAATGTGCAGGGCGTGGCGATCCGCATCCGCGACGTGGCAGACGTGCTGATCGGGCGTGAACTGCGCACGGGCGCGGCCACCGAAAACGGCCGTGAAGTGGTGCTGGGCACGGTCTTCATGCTGATCGGGCAAAACAGCCGCGCCGTGTCGCAGGCGGTCGATAAAAAGATGCTGGAAATCAACCGCAGCCTGCCCAAGGGCGTGCACGCCGTCACCGTGTATGACCGCACGGTTCTGGTCGACAAGGCGATCAATACCGTCAAGAAAAACCTGCTGGAAGGCGCCGTGCTGGTGATCGCCATCCTGTTCCTGTTCCTGGGCAATATCCGCGCGGCCGTCATCACGGCCATGGTGATTCCGCTGGCCATGCTGTTTACCTTTACGGGCATGCTGCAGTACAAAGTCAGCGCCAACCTGATGAGCCTGGGGGCGCTGGACTTCGGCATCATCATCGATGGCGCCGTGGTAATCGTGGAAAACTGCGTGCGCCGCCTGGCCCATGCGCAACAGAAACTGGGGCGTCCCTTGAGCTTGCAGGAGCGCTTTCACGAAGTGTTTGCGGCATCGCAAGAGGCGCGCCGCCCCTTGCTGTATGGCCAGCTGATCATCATGGTGGTGTACCTGCCCATCTTTGCGCTGACGGGCGTGGAAGGACGCATGTTTACGCCGATGGCCCTGACGGTGGTGATCGCCCTCTTGGGCGCCATGCTGCTATCGATCACCTTCATCCCCGCCGCCGTGGCGCTGTTTATCGGCGACAAGGTGGCTGAAAAGGAAAACGCCATCATGCGCGCCGCCAAGCGCTGGTATGCACCAATGCTGGACAAGGTGATGCGCAACACGCCCGTCGTGCTGGCGTTTGCGGCGGTGGCCGTAGTGCTGTCGGGCCTGCTCGCCATGCGCATGGGCAGCGAGTTCGTGCCCAGCCTGAACGAAGGCGATATCGCCATCCAGGCCCTGCGCATCCCCGGCACCAGCCTGACGCAATCGCTGGCCATGCAGCAGCAGCTGGAAAAACGCCTGATGGAAAACCACAAGGAAATCGAACGCGTGTTTGCCCGCACGGGCACGGCCGAGATCGCTTCCGACCCCATGCCGCCGAATATTTCCGATGGCTACATCATGCTCAAGCCGCGCGCGCAGTGGCCAGAACCAAAGAAATCGCGCCAGCAATTGCTGGCGGAAATCGAGGCGACGGCCACCAGCTTGCCTGGCAACAACTACGAGTTTTCACAGCCCATCCAGCTGCGCTTCAATGAACTCATTTCCGGCGTGCGCAGCGATGTGGCCGTGAAACTGTTCGGCGACGATATGGCCGTGCTCGACGGCACGGCGGCGAAGATCGCTGGCGTGCTGGGCAAGATCCCGGGCGCCACGGAAGTGAAAGTCGAGCAGACGACGGGCCTGCCCATGCTGACGGTGCAGATCGACCGCGAGCAGACGGCCCGCTATGGCCTCAATATTGCCGACGTGCAATCGACCATCGCCACGGCCATCGGCGGCCAGGCGGCGGGCACCCTGTTCCAGGGCGACCGCCGTTTCGACATCGTCGTGCGCCTGCCCGACAGCCTGCGCAGCGACCTGGAGCAATTGAAACGCCTGCCCATCGCCCTGCCCCAGGGTGCGGGCACGGAAGGACGCGCGCGCTTCATTCCGCTCGGTGAAGTGGCCAGCCTGCAGGTGGCGCCGGGGCCGAACCAGATCAGCCGCGAAGACGGCAAGCGCCGCATCGTCGTCAGCGCGAATGTGCGCGGGCGCGATATCGGCTCGTTTGTAGCCGAAGCCACGCAGCAGTTGCAGGCGCAGGTAGCCATCCCGGCCGGCTACTGGACCAGCTGGGGCGGCCAGTTCGAGCAGCTGCAGTCGGCCACGAAACGGTTGGAACTGGTGGTGCCGGTGGCCCTGGCCTTGGTGTTCGTCTTGCTGTTTGCCATGTTCGGCAATGTGAAGGATGGCTTGCTGGTGTTCAGCGGCATCCCGTTCGCCTTGACCGGCGGCATCATTGCCCTGTGGCTGCGCGACATTCCCATGTCGATCTCGGCGGCGGTGGGCTTCATCGCCCTGTCCGGCGTGGCCGTGCTGAACGGCCTGGTGATGATCGCCTACATCGGCCAGCTGCGCGAACAGGGCATGCCCTTGCAGGAGGCGATACGGGTGGGCGCGCTGACGCGCTTGCGGCCCGTGTTGATGACAGCGCTGGTAGCCTCGCTGGGCTTCGTGCCGATGGCCATTGCCACGGGCACGGGCGCCGAAGTGCAGCGCCCGCTGGCCACCGTGGTGATAGGCGGCATCTTGTCGTCGACGGCCTTGACCCTGCTGGTGCTGCCGCTCCTGTACCGGCTGGCGTACCGCAAGGAAGATGAGGCAGTAACGCCCGCCGCGACCGCAGGCCCGGCAAACGCGTTGAGCAAATAGAGAAAACTGCCGCAGGCCAACTCAGCCTGGCTTGCGGTAGCCGCCTGCGATCCAGTTCGCCGCTGCGGTGGCATTGAATTTGAAGGCGGCCGAGGTACGCACCTTGGCAATCTGTTCGCCGTCCGCATCGTAAGCGCTCAGTTCGGCATACGGGTGGTCTTCATCGGGCACGATGTCGAACATCACCTTGACCTGGCCGTCGTCGGTGGCGACGAACAAATTCTTGTGCAATTGCGCATGCAGTTGCTGCTCGTGGCGGCGCAACACTTCCGACGCCGTTTTCACCAGCGTATTGAAAGCGTTGACGTCGAGCGGCTTGGGGTTTTTCTTGTCGCGGCCCATGGTCCACGGCCCCACCAGCGCCGGCTCCGGTTCGCCATCCTTGATCATGGCCACAGCCCAGCCTTCATCTTCCTCATTCTTCATCACGCGCGCCGTCCAGCCATTGCCCACCCACAGGCGCGGCTCCTGGATCGGGGCGTCGCTGTCTTGCTCGTCTGGTTCGTCGGAAAAGGCGGAGAAATCGGTACTCATGGCGGTGCTCGTGGTGGAAGGTCGGGGCTAGCATGATAGTCGAAAACGTCCACCCGTGCCGTCTTGCCGCAAGGTAAAGCGCACCCCGCCTTAGTCGATCTGGATAATAAGGCAAGGTAGTAAATTAGTAGCTTTATGCCAGCGACAGACACCCCGGGCATTGCCAGCTTCAGTGGCGGCTTGCGCTATTTCGGCTTCTACATGGGTTCGCCAGACGACTACAACAGCATGACATAAACCTATTCCAACCACACAGCGATCACGCTGTCAGGCACACAACTGGCGCCACTGGCCGGCGACGCGGCCAGTGGCGCCAGCCACCGCCCATCAGCACATGGACATGGCGGGCCGGTTGGGCCAAGTCAACGGTGGACCGGGCGGTACCCAGCGCGGGTCGATGGCTGGCAGCGGCGCATGGTAATGAAAGGGATTGATGATGATCGGCGGTATCGCCGATGGCGCGCCGACGGGCTCGGCACAAGACTGCTGGGCGCTACGCTGGCGCATGATGCGATGGTCAGGGGGGGATAACGATTGATCCCCGGTATCTGCAAACAAAAGCATGTTGCCCTCCTTGCGAGACTGAGGTATTCAGTATAGGACGGCTTGCGCGCATTACAAGAAAAGAAACCTTGTTCCAGATCAGCGTTTCTCTCAACCACGACCTTCCATACCATCAAAATGACCGCCTGTCGCACGCCGCTGGCGACGGCCCCGATGCCCCACTACAGTGTGACCATGCAACATCGAGTCACCCATCCACAGAGGCCTACCATGAAAAAATTGCTCACCTTCATCCTCATCGTCATGCTCGCCTGCCTGTTCCTCGACAAGATCGGCGCCACAGACATGCACATGCATTTCAACGGCGACGACATCGACGGTCCGCTGGAGTGGCTGTTCGGCCTGGTATTTGCCGGTGGCGGCTTGCTGATCGGCGCCATCGCACTGGTCTTTGCCGCCGTCGTCACGGGCGTGGTCTTAGCTGGCGTGGGCATGGTGGTGGTCGCCGTCGTGGCCTTCTGCGTGCTGCTGGCACTGGCGCTCAGCACGCCCGTGCTGCTGCCGCTGCTGATCCCCGCCGCCATCGTCTGGTGGCTGGTCAGCCGCAACCGCAAGCAGGCGCGGACGCAGACGCACCAGCAAAGCCTGTAATCACTGCGCCATGAACTTGCTGAGCAGGCCGTCGCCGCCGCCATCATTTTGTTCGATGCGGTTGCGCCCGCCCCGCTTGGCGCGGTACAGGGCTTCGTCGGCGCGCGCCAGCACGGCGTCGCAATGGGCATCGGTGCCGGCCATGGCAGCCATGCCGATGCTGACCGTGATGCTGATCACAATGCCGCCATCGGTGGTCAGCGCACTGTCCGCCACGCGGCGGCGCAGACGCTCGGCAAACACGGCGGCAGCAGCCATATCAGTGCCCGGCAGCAAGATGGCGAATTCCTCGCCGCCCACGCGGCCCGGCACGTCGACCTTGCGCAGCGCCTGGCACATCAGCGTACCCAGGTGGCGCAGCACGCTATCGCCCACGGCGTGGCCATGCTCATCATTGACGCCCTTGAAGTGATCGATATCGAGCATCAGCACGCTGGCGCAGCTGGCCAGTTCGCGTTGCAGCCGGGCATGTTCATTTTCCAGCGCTGCCATGAACTGGCGCCGGTTCGGCAAACCCGTCAGGAAATCGGTGGTGGCCAGTTGCAACAGTTCCGCATTCATGCGCTTGCGCTCGGTGATATCGAGCGATGAGACCATGATGAAGTCCAGGCTGTCGGCATGGCCGGGCATCACCAGCAGGCTCAGTTCATTCTGCCGCGCCGCACCATCGAGGCGCACGAAGCTGCTCTCGCATTCGTACAGGTGGGCGCCGCCGGCCAGCGCCAGCAAGGCGTCGCCAAAGCAGGGCAAGGCGCTGTCGTCGAAGTTCTGCAACAGGCTCAAGGCGCCACGGCGCAGGTCATCCTCGTTGGCGCGCACCTGCGCCAGCGCGGCGCCATTCATGTCGATGATGCGCACCAGCCGCGCCAGCTTTTGCAATTCCTCGGGATGGCCCTGCAGCCAGGCGGCCAGGTCGCCCACGCCCGCTTGCGCCAGGGCAGCGAGGGCGGCGCGCACGGCCGACCAGTCCTGTTCCCACAGGGCCACCGGCGCATGGTCATACAGGCTGCGGAAGCGCGCTTCGCCGGCGCGCAGCGCCAGCGCCACCTGCGCCTGCTCGATGGCCATGCCGGCCAGCTGCACCGCCTCGCTCAGGCGCGCCAGGTGCGCCGCACTGGGCAGCGCGGGCTGGCGGTGATACGCCATCAGCACGCCGAGCAGCTTGCCCGAGCCGCCACGCACGGGTTCGGCCCAGCATGATTGCAGCCCGGCCCGCTGCGCTGGCGCCATCATCGCTTGCACATCGGCATGGGCATCGGCATGCAGGTCGGCCACGATCACGCGCTGGCCGCCGCGCAGGGCTTGCGCGGCGATGCCATGCACGCCTTGCAAGATATCGAGGTCATGCCCATGGCTGGACAGGTTGAAAAACGCGGGCAAGCCCGGCGCCGCGGCCAGCACCAGGCGGTGGCGCTGCTCGTCGAGCAGCAAGATGCTACACAGCATGGCGGGATGATCGGCTTGCACGCTCAGCACCACGCTTTCCAGCACCCGCTCCAGCGGCGCACCCGTGGCCAGCATTTCCAGCACCTGGCGCCGCGTGTGTTCGCGCCGCTCCATCTGGCTGCGCTCGCTGATATCGCGGAAGGTCCACAGCCGCGCCTGTTCATTGCCCATTTGCATGCTGCGCACATACTGCTCGATCACCCGGCCATCGCGCAAGAGCAGCACGTCGCGCCGTTCGCGGTGGCCGTGCGGGGCGCGCGCGCGTGCCGCCAGGAAAGGCGCCGCCTGCTCCAGCTGGCTTTCCACATGGCGCACCAGCGCCGCGCCGTCGGCTTGCCAGTCGAGCACATCGGGCACCCGCCACAGGTCGCGAAAACGCCGGTTCGAAGTAAAGATGCGGCCATCAATGTTGTCGACCAGAATGCCATCGAGGGTCGCATCGAGGATGCTGCGCAGCATGGCATGGCTGCGCTGCGCTGCCTCGGCCATCGCCAGCACGCTCGCCTGCCCCTGCTCGATCTGGCCGGCCAGTTCGTTGGCGCGCGCCAGCGCCGCCTGTGCGCGGGCGGCGCTGGCGGCCAGCAGCCATGCCGCCAAGGCCAGCGCCAGGCTGACCAGCATGCCCGCCCAGGCCAGCGCCAGCGGCCGCGCCAGCGTCTCGCCATCGAAGCCCGGCATGGCGCGCACGCGCAAGGTCCAGGCATGGCCGGCGATGCTGATCGTTTGCTGCGATGCCAGCGTGCCTGGCGCCCCCGCCGAAAGGGCGCCAGGCACGCTGGCATACATCAGGGCCGTCTCGGCCAGCTGCGCGCCAGCATAGATTTCCAGGTCCAGCTGGCGCGACGCCTCGCCGCCCACGCCGGCCATCAGGCCGCCCATGCGAAATGGCGCAAAGACCCAGCCACGCAGCGCGGCGCGGCGCTGTTCCACGCTGGCACGCGGCAAGCCATTCTCATACACGGGCAGCACGACCAGGAAGCCATGGGCATCGCCGCTGCCACCGTCCTGCAGCAGGCCGATCTTGCCCGTCATGGCGGCCTGTCCCGTATCGCGCGCCTGCTCCAGCGCCGCGCGGCGCAGCGGTTCAGACCAGAGATCAAAGCCCAACGCCAGCAGCTTGCTATCGCTCAGCGGTTCCAGATAGGTAATGGGTGCGTGCCAAGGGCGCTGGCCGGGCGGGCCGATGGCATAGCCGGGATAGCCTTGCGCGCGCATCTGCGCCTCGTGGCGCACGCGCTCGGCGCCGGCCAGCAGCGGCAGGTAGCCGATGCCGTGGATGCCGGGAAAATGCCGGTCGACCTGCTGCGCCGCCAGATAGGCATGGAATTCGTTGCGCGTGACGTCTTGCGAGCTGGCATACAGGCCCTGCACCCCGTGCAGCACCTGGATATAGCTTTGCATGCGGCCGACGATGCTGCCCACCAGTTCGCGCACGCGAAAATCAAAATCGGCCTGCACTTGCCGCTCGCTGGCATCGTGGGCATTGCGCCAGGCGCCATAGGTCAGGCCCAGGCACAAGGCCAGCACCAGCGCGGCAAACAGGCGCGGCCCCACCCAGTGCGACACTGGCCTGGAAAACCACGACGGAGACGCGCGTGTATGCATGACGGGCAGAAAACTGAATGGGCATCAAACCACTTCAGGGCCGCAGGCTGGCAGCGGGCTGCACGGCTACCATCGGTAGCCGTTGAGAATGATAGTACGTTACAGAGAGCGGGCTGGCAATGCTGTATTTTATGTCAAAAAGACCACGCATTGCGTGGCCGAAATTGTACTTTCCAAGAGCAAACTCGTTGCCCGAATAACTGATGGCGCTGATGGCGAAATCAGTTGCCCGCCTTGCGCGCAGCGTACTGCTGGTAGCCGTTGGCGCGCAGTGCGCAGGCCGGGCAGGTGCCGCAGCCATAGCCCCAGTCATGCAGTTCGCCCCGCTCGCCCAGGTAGCAGGTGTGCGTGCCGCTGCGGATCAGGTCAACCAGCGGCAAGCCGCCCAGGTCTTCGGCCAGGTCCCAGCTTTGCGCCTTGTCCAGCCACATCAGCGGCGTTTCCAGCTTCAAACGCGTGTTCATGCCCAGGTTCAGGGCCACTTGCAGCGCCTTCATCGTGTCGTCGCGGCAATCTGGATAGCCGGAGAAATCCGTCTCGCACATGCCGCCCACTAACACCGTCAAGCCGCGGCGATACGCCACGGTGGCGGCCACCGTCATGAAGAGCAAGTTGCGTCCCGGCACGAAGGTGTTGGGCAAGCCATTTTCCTGCATGACGATCTCGACATTCTGTGTCATGGCCGTATCGGAAATGGCAGAAATCAGGGACAGGTCTATCATGTGATCAGGGCCGAGGCGGCTATCCCACTCGGGCGACTGCCGGCGCATCTGTTCGAGCAAGCCAGGGCGCACCGTCAGCTCGATCGCGTGGCGCTGGCCATAGTCAAAGCCGATGGTTTCCACGCGGCCATAGTGCTTCAAGGCCCAGGCCAGGCAGGTGGTAGAGTCTTGCCCCCCGCTAAAGAGCACCAGGGCTGTGTCAGTTGCTAGCATAATTTCTTTCTTTCAGTTTTATTCTGTTGCAATAGTGCGCGAGGAAACCAGATTCCTGCCGCAAAAAATACTTATTCGTCCGCCATCAATTTACCTATTCCGGTAACATGCAAACAGCATTTACTCATCTGGAGCACCATGTTTTCTGCACGACCTATACGGCACACAGCCGCCGGCAAGGCACTACGACCACGAATTTTGGCACAAGTAGTGACAAAAGTAATGGGTCAACTGACACTGGCCGCCGCCGGCAGTGCCATCTTGCTCTGTCCCGCCGCCCATGCCCGCGCGCAAAGCTCCGAAACGCGCACGGAAACGCGCGCGCAAGACGCCGTTGCAGAGAGCGCCGCCACAGAGGCGGAGGCGGCGCCGGCGCCGGCGCCGCTGCAATACGAAGTCAAGGTGAACGCACCCGGCGACCTCGATGAGTTGCTTGAAAAGAACCTTGACCTGGAACGCTTTCGCGGCAACCCGCGCATGGACCGCGAGCAATTGCAGCGCCTCGTGCGCGATGCGCCTGAGCAAGTCAAGAACCTCGTTGCCACGGCCGGCTACTACACGCCCGTCGTCACGGTGCGCCTCGATACATCGGGCGCCAGGTCCGTCGTCATCGTCGACGTCGATCCCGGCCAAGCGGTGAGCGTCGGCAAGGTCGAGCTGGAATTGCGCGGCTTCGACGCTACGCCGCCACTGGCCGCTTCCGAGCCGTACGATACGCAAGCGCTCAAGCGCAGCTGGCCGTTGAAGACGGGCAGCGTGTTTCGCCAGGCCGAGTGGGAGTCCGCCAAGCGCGCCTTGCTGCGTGACGTGGTGCAGACGCGCTATCCGCGTGCCCAGCTGGTTGATACGCAAGCCGTGGTCGACCCGGAAACGCACAAGGTTTCCTTGCTGGTGGTGCTCGACAGCGGCCCCGAGCTGCGCTTTGGCGAGCTGCGCATCGAAGGCTTGAAACGTTATCCGGAGAGCATCATTCGCAACCTCGATAAAATACGCCCCGGCGAGTACTACAGTGAATCGGCGCTGCAATCGTTCCAGGCGCGCCTGCAAGACACTGGCTACTTTGCCAGCGTGGAAGTGAGCGCCGACATGAGCAGCATCCTCAGCGAGCAGATCGAGGCGGGCCAGGAAACGCAGGCAGCCGAGGCCTCCGGCGCGGCGCCCGAAGCCAGGCCAGCCAGGCGCGGCCCCGCGCCGCTGCTGCCGCTGGTGGTGCGCGTGACGGAAAACAAGCAGCAAAACGTCAGCGCCGGTCTGGGTTTCAGTACGAATACGGGCAATCGTGCCCAGCTCAACTATGACAACCTGAATGTGTGGGGCACGCGCTTCAAGAGCGCCATCACCATGGAAACGAAGAAACAGGCGGCGCGCGCCAACTTCTATTTCCCCACCACCGAGCGCGGCTACAACGACAGCGCAGGCGCCTCGTTCGAGCGCAGCGACATTTCCAACGAAATCACGGCCGTGACGACCATCTCGGCCAAGCGCAACTGGGGCGGCACCAACCTGGAGCGCAGCCTGACGTTCGAATTCCTCAGCGAAGACAAGACCGTGGTGGGCCTGGAGCAGACGCGCAGCAAGAGCTTGCCGCTGACCTACGCCATCACCAAGCGCAACCTCGACAGCCTGCTGTTCCCCACGCGGGGCTATGTCATCAACGCCCAGGTGGGCGGCGCGCTGCTGCCCGTGCTGACGGACGAGCGCTTCGTGCGCGTGGCCGGCAAGGCCGTGTATTACCGTCCGCTCGGTGAAAAAGGCGAGCTGATCCTGCGCGGCGAAATGGGTGCGCTGGGTTCGAAAGAAAAGCGCGGCGTACCGGCCGTCTACCTGTTCCGCGCGGGCGGCGACCAGTCGGTGCGCGGCTATGCCTACCAGGAACTGGGCGTGAAGGAAGGCGATGCCACCATCGGCGGGCGCTACATGGCCACCGCCAGCGCCGAATACCAGTACTGGTTCAAGCCGAAATGGGCCATTGCCGCCTTCTATGACGCCGGCAATGCAGCCGACACCGTCAAGGCGCTGACGCCAAAATCGGGCTACGGCCTGGGCGGGCGCTACAAGAGCCCCGTCGGCCCCATCAATGTCGACGTCGCCTATGGCCACGCCGTCCAAGCCTACCGTTTGCACTTTTCTCTGGGATTCACTTTCTGATGTCCGACATGACTACCGGGGCGCCAGACGCCGCGCCCCCGCCACCGGCAAAAAAACCCCGTCGCTGGGTACGCTACCTCTTGATCGCCATCGCCAGCCTGGCCGTGCTGCTGGGCGCCGCCTTCTGGTTCCTGGGCCGCGAATCGACATTGCAACTGCTGGTGCAAAAAATCTCCAGCGCCAGCGGCGGCGAAATCGAAGTGACGGGAGTGTCCGGCTCGCTGTACGACCGCATGCACCTGGGCCACGTCAGCTACCGCAGCAAGACGCAGCACATCACGGCCGACAACATCGACATTAACTGGTCGCCATTCCAGTTCTTCTCGGAAGGCATCGCGATCAGCGAACTGCACGTGGCCAGCCTGTCCGTGGAAAACACGGCGCCGCCCGAGGAACCGTCCACCATGCCGGCCAGCCTGGCCTCGCCGTTCAAGATCGGCATTAGCGACGCGCGGCTGGACAAGGTCACGCTCATCAGCCCGGGCGGCAACACGGTATTTGAAAAAATCCACTTCACCTTGTCCGGCGACAAGACGCAATGGCAGCTGGCAGACGCTTCGGCGCTGACGCCGTTCGGCCAGGCCACGGCCAGCGCGACGATTGCCGCCACGCAGCCGTTCAAGCTGAAAGGCTTGGCCGCCTTGACGCAGCTCAATGCCGCCGCCGGCGAAAAACCGGCCGCCTTGAGCCTGCAACTGGGCGGCGACCTGAATGTGCTGAACCTGACTGCCAAGGGCAGCGCGGGCGCGGCCACGGCGGACGCGCAACTGGCGCTGGCGCCGTTCGATCCCGTCATCATCCTGCGCTCGGCCAGCATCCGCGGCCGCAACATCAATCCGGGCCGTTTTGATGCCACCCTGCCGCAGGCAGAGCTGAGCTTGGAGCTCGATGTCGCCATCGATACGCGTCCAGGCACGCAAACGGTGTCGGGCAAGCTGGCGATACTCAACCACGCCACGCCTGGCCCCATCGACCAGCAAAAACTGCCGCTGCGCCAGTTCGAGGCGCGCCTGGGCGGCACCCTGACGGCCACCACGCTGGAGTCGGCCATCATCGACTTTGGCAATGCGGGCAAATTCATTGGTAGTGGCAAGGTGAACCGCGACGCCGCCGACGCTCCCATCGGCAATGCGCAGCTCACCTTGCATACGGACAAGATCGACCTGCAGCACATCGTCAGCAGCATCAACAGCACGAAGATCGCCGGCGATATCGTGCTCGACAGCGACGGCAAGACGCAAACCCTGCGCGCCAAACTGGGCGAAGCCAAGCTGCGCCTGGACGTGGAAGCCACCTTGGCAGATTCCCTCGTGCAACTGCGCAAGGCCACTTTGCAAGCAGGCAAGAGCAATCTCAACGCGACGGGCCAGATCAGCCTGAAAGACACGCAAGAGTTCAAGGCCGTGGCCAATGCCAGCCGTTTGAATCCGGCCGACTTCGGCGCCTTCCCCGTGGCCGAGCTGAACCTCGACGTGCGCGCCAACGGCCGCATGAATGCTCCCCAGGCGCCGCAATGGCTGGCCAACGCAGACTTCACCGTGCGCCCCAGCAAGCTGCTCGACCAGCCCTTGTCGGGCAAGGGCAAGCTGACGGCCGATGCGGCGCACTTCAGCGCAATCGACGTGCAGTTGGCGCTGGGCAAGAATAACCTGACGGCCAAGGGCAACTTTGGCGGCGCCGGCGAAAAGCTGCACTGGAATGTCGATGCGCGGCAACTCTCGGCCCTGAAGAGCGACTTGCTGGGCACTGTGCTGGCCAACGGCGTCGTGCAAGGCAGCATGCAACAGCCGCGCACGACATTTGTCGCCGATGCGAAAGGATTGGGCCTTGCCAGCGGCAAGCGCCCCGCGCCGGACAGCGCCATTCACGCCAGCGGCGAAGTGGGCTTGACGGGGCCGAAGCAGGAAGCGGAACTGAAGATGACGGGTTCCTTGCAAAAGATCAACCCGTCCGCCTTTGGCGCGGCATTGCCCAACGGTAACGTCAACGCCGATTTCAACGGCAACGGCCGCCTGACCAGCAACTGGCAAGTGGCGCTGAATCTGGCCTTGCGCGAATCGACGCTGCAAAACGCCCCGCTGGCCGGATACGCCAAGCTGTCGGCGAATGCGAAACGGGTCGACAGTGTGGATGCGGACCTGCGCCTGGGGCCGAACAGCCTGCAGGCCAAAGGCGCGCTGGGCGGCGCCACCGACACGCTGACGTGGAAACTTGATGCACCGCAACTGTCGACTCTCGGCCCCGGCTACGCCGGCGTGCTGCATGCATCCGGTTCCGTGAGCGGCAAGATGGAAGCACCGGCCGCACAACTGAGCCTCGATGGCCGTGACCTGACTTTCTTTGGCGACCAGCAATTGAAGGCCGTCAAAGGCACGGCCAGCGTGGGCGCCGGACAGGGCGCGCTCGACCCCATGGTCAGCAACCTGGAAATCACGGGCTACAGCACGCCCACTTTCAAGCTGGCCAGCGCCCGCCTGAACACCACGGGCACGCGCGGCAGCCATACTTTGAGCCTGGCGGCGCGCAATGACGATTTCGATGCCACCGTGCAAGTCAGAGGCAGCCAGAGCGGCGCCAGCTGGACGGGCAGCATCGACAGCCTGCAAAACAAGGGCCGCTATGCTTTGGTGCTGCAAGCGCCCGTGCCCGTCAAGGTGGCGGGGCCGGCCGGCAGCGGCGTGGCGGGCCTGGGCCAGCCTGAACAGATCAGCGTGGGCAATACCGTGATCAAATTGCCGGCAGGCAGCATCAGCATGCAAAGCCTGGCCAAGAACGGCCCGCGCTGGACCAGTTCCGGCCAGGCGGCCGGCGTGGCGCTGACCTACCTGGCGCAAGTCATTCCCGCGCTGCAAGCCAATGCGCGCAGCGACCTGACGCTGGGCGCGCAATGGTCGCTCGATATACAAATGCCGACAGCCAAACAGAAAGACCCCAAAGCGCCCTCTTTGGCTGGCATGCTGCACATCTACCGCGAAAAAGGCGACGTGACGGTGGGCGTGGATCAGCCTCTGGCGCTGGGCCTGCGCACCTTTGACGCACGCGTCGACGTGGCCAACCAGCAACTGCGCCTGCAAGTGAAACTCGACGGCGCGCGCGCGGGCCAAAGCGATATCAATGCCACCGTGCAAATGTTGGGCGGGCGCATCAGCAACGACAGCGCCCTCTCCCTGACGGGCACCACCAGCATCGACTCGCTGGCGTGGCTGGCGCCGCTGACGGGCCAGCCGGGCCTGGAGCTGGGCGGCGCCCTGAAAATCGCGCTGGCCGGCAGCGGCACCATCGGCGCGCCGCAATTGAATGGCGACATCAACGGCAGCAAGCTACTGGTGAACTGGGCCGACCAGGGTTTGAAATTGCGCAATGGCGTGCTGCAAGCCAGGCTGGCCGGCGATCAATTGCAATTGCAGCGCCTGAGCTTTGACGGCGGCGACGGCAAGGTACAGGCAGATGGCTGGGTGCGCTTTGCGAATGGCGAAGCGAGCCTGGAGCTGAAATTGATGGCCGACCGCCTGCAGGCGCTGTCGCGCCCGGACCGCACCTTGATTCTGTCAGGTAACAGCACGCTGGTGCGCAACGACAAGCGTTTCAGCTTCGAAGGCAAGTTCAAGGCCAACCGCGCGCTGATCGAACTGGCGCCGCAAGATACGCCCACGCAAAGCAATGACGTGGTGGTGCTGGGCAAGGAAGTCAAAGGCAGCAAGGAAGCGCCGTCGCTGCCCCTCAATATCGACCTCGAATTTGACCTGGGCAATAACTTCCACCTGCGCGGCATGGGGCTCGATGCCGACCTGGCGGGCAATGTGCGCGCGCGCGTCATCAACCGCACCGCGCCGCGCGTGTCGGGCAGCATCCGTGTCGTCAACGGCCTGTATGCGGCGTATGGGCAAAAACTGGCCATCGAGCGGGGCTTGATCAACTTCACGGGCGCCTACGACAACCCGGCCCTGAACATCCTGGCCGTGCGCAAGCGCCCGGAAGGCGAAGCGCTGTCGGAAACGAATGTGGAAGCGGGCGTGGAAGTACGCGGCACGGCCCAGGCGCCGACGGCCAAGCTGGTCTCCACGCCGAGCGTCTCGGACAGCGACAAGCTGGCCTGGCTGATCCTGGGCCACGGCGCGGAATCGGCGGCCGGCGATGAAATGGCCCTCTTGACGACCGCTGCAGGCGCCCTCTTCGGCGGCTCCGGTGGCGGCCTGCAAGGCAAGCTGGCCAGCTCGCTGGGCCTCGATGAAGTGGGATTGTCGCAGGCGCAAGGACTGGAAAGCACGGTCGTCACCGTCGGCAAGCGGCTCTCGTCGCGCGCCTACCTGACGTTCGAGCAAGGCACCAGCACGGCGACGAGCCTGGTCAAGCTGCGCTACAAGCTGAACCGCCGCATCACCTTGCAGTTCCAGACGGGCACGAATAATGCGCTGGACGTGCTGTACACGTGGGCGTTTGACTGACGGTATAACACCTCAGCAGCAACAAAGGGCGCCTCGGCGCCCTTTCTGTTTGATCTGCCGCAAACCTTATTCGGCGACGTCGATGCCCCGCTCGATCATGCCTTCCACATAGGCGCGCAGGTATTGCTCCAGCGCCGGGCCGGACAGCACATTGGCCGTCAGCGCGCCGTGCGGCGAGCCTTTCAGCACGCCATCGTGGTACACGCGCGCTATCCAGGCCACGTCGCTGCCGGGCGTGTAATCGAGTTCATAGTCGAACGAGTCACCGCTGACTTTGCGGGTGTAGACTTCCTTGACAATTGCCATCTGAAACAGCCTTTCTTGACGAGATTAACTGGGGTGCGGGTGCGGCACGGGATCGTCCTGCTGCACCGGGTGCTCTGGCCCCGGGTGGTGGCCCGGCGCCTGTTGCGGCTCGTGCTCCGGCGCCGGCATCGGTTCATCGGCAGGCGCCGGATCGGGCGCGCGGTGGGCATCGACGGCAAACATTGACATGGCTGGCCTCCCTGCAGACAAAGGAAGACCATACCACGAGATGCGCGCCGCTGCCCTTGTGCCCTGTCTTTATTTGGCAGCCATCCTGCGCTTCGGCCCACACCAGGGTGGCGGGCGCATCGACGCGCCAGCAACTTTTACCATTGGACAAGCTTCGCCCGATTCCCCTTCTGGCTTACAATCGCTGTTTTACCCGTACCCGAATGCATACATGGAAACCACCACCCTCGCCCTGCTGTTCCTGGTCCCGCTGCTGGTCTGGCGCATCTATTCGCGCCTGAAGAAACTGGTGGCGCGGCAAAAGTCGCAGCTGTGGCGCCACTGGACGGTGGCGATCGCGTTTCCCGTGCTGCTGCTGTTTCTGGCGACGACGACGAAATTCGAACTCTTGCCCCTGTCCAGCCTGGGCGCGGGTGCGCTGGCGGGCGGCTGGCTGGGCGTGCTGGGCTTGAAGCTGACGCGCTTCGAGCACGTCGGCAAGGAATTTTTCTTTACCCAGCACCGCTACCTGGGCCTGGCCATCACGATGCTGTTCATCGCCCGCCTGCTGTACCGTGGCATGGAAATCTACCTGAACACGCGCCTGGACGTGCCCGTGCCGCCGCCGCCGTTCGGCCAGAGCGCGCTAACCATGGCCGCCTACGGCCTGGTCATCGGCTACTACGCCATGTACGCCTGGGGCCTGCTGCGCTGGCGCCAGCGCAACAAGACTTTGCAAGCCTAAGCCATCACCCCACTTTGGCGGCTTCCACGCGCCGCTGCAGCACGAAGATCGGCTGCGCCCATTGCGTATCCTTCTTTTTTTTGCTGGTGATCAAAGTAAGCTCCGATGGATCGTAGACATCCGTGTTGTGCGTCAACGGCGTCGTCATCAGGTATTGCGCCTGCGTGTTTTTCAGGAACTCGCCGACCAGCTGGATGTTGCGGATATCCAGGTGGGCAAACGGTTCGTCGATGAAGACGAAGCCGCCGGAACCATCTTCCGATTTCAACAAGCCGATCAGCAACACCAGTGACTTCATCACCTGCTGGCCGCCCGACGCTTCGCCATCGTTCATGCCGATGATGCCCTTGCCGTCGAACTTGAAGCGCACGTGCAGGCCCGCCTGCGACAGTTGCACGTCATCGTTTTCCAGGCGCACGGGGTCGGCATGCACTTCGATGCCGGCCAGTTCGCCCAGTTCCTTGATGTTCTTGCTGTAGGTCTTGATGGTGTAGCGCAAGCGTTCCATGTAGGCGCCACGGGCATTGCCCGTCGCTTCGATGGCGCGGTTATTCTGGTAGCGGCGCTCGTCCGTTTCCGACTGGCGGCCATGTAGCTGGTCCGACAGGCGGTGGTGCTGGTCGATGACGGTGGCGTCGAGTTCCCAGTCGTCGCGCGCCAGGCTGCTTTGCAGGCTGGCCACGCGCAGGTCGACCTGGTGCGCATTCTGGTGCTCGGCCACCAGGGCCGTGCGGCGCGCTGGCCGGCGCCAGCTCTTCGGCAGGTGGCGCCACGCATGGCGCAAGGCCAGCATGGCGCGCGCGTGCTCGGCGCGCTGCTCGATCTGCTTCTTGTAGCCCAGGCGCGAACCGGCTTCCGCTTCGGACAAGGCCAGGCGTGCGTTTTGCCACACGGTATCGGCGCGCGTGCGCGCCACGGTGGCGTTCTTGGTCAGGTTTTGCAGCTCGCCCAGACGCCCGCCCACTTCCAGCCGGTCTTCCTTCAAGGGCTTCGAGTTGCGCAGCGCTTCGGCAAATTCTTCCTGGCGCGCACTCAGTTCCTTGGCCGCGTCGACGCCGGCGATGCGCGCCTTCAGGGCGCCCACTTCCGCCGCCAGTTTCGAGATCGCCAGGGTCAGGGTGTCTTCCTGGCCTTCCAGGCCCGGCAAGGAACGCAGCAGCGCTTCCAGGCGGCCGCTGCGGCCAGCCTGGCCAAAGCGGTAGCGCGACGCTTCGACGAACAGCGAGCGTCCGCCACGGCGTTCGCGGTGATACGCCTCGGGCGTGATCCACTCTTCGTGGTTGCCCAGTTTAAAGCCCGCTTCGACGGAATCGACACGCGCGATACGCGACAACTGCTCGATCAGCCAGCTTGGTACGGGCGCGGAAAATTTCACCACCGCCAGCAGGCTTTCGTCTTGCGCGGTCGGAGCCGTGACCAAATCGGGCACGATGAAGTGGCGATAGCGTTCTTTTTCGGCCAAACGATAGGCGGCAGCCGCGTCCTTGGCTTTATCGAGCAAGACCACCGAGGCGTAGCCGCCCAGCACGCCTTCGACGGCGCCCTGCCAGCGGCTATCCGTTACTTCGACGATATCGGACAGCATGGCGTGGGAAATCCCCGCGTCGCGCAGCGCACGGCGCATGCCGCGCACATTGTCCGGTTCCGGCATGGCCGTCTTGCCTTGCAGCGCGGCAATGGTTGCCTGCTCGCCCGCGATGCGCGCCGACAGCGCGTCGCGCTGCTGGCGCTGTTGCAGCAAGGCCGCTTCCTTCTGTTCCAGCTGCGCCGCCACTTCGGCGATGTCGCTGCCCGAGTCCGCCGCCAGCTTGTGCAGGCGCTCTTTCTGTTCCAGCAAGCTGTCCAGCGGTTTCAGTTTGGTATTGATCAGGGACAAACGGCTCTGCAAGACTATCGATTCCTGCTCCAGCAAGGTTTCGTTCATCTGCGCGTCGGACAGGGCCTTCGCCTGCGCCGCCAGCGCATTGCGCTTATCGGTCAGCTGCTGGTCCGCCTGCGCCATCGGTTTGCGCGCATCGCGCAATTGCCGGCTGGCGGTGGCGGCTTTTTCGCGCGCCTCGTGGTACTGCAAGCTGGGCAGCACTTCTTCGAGCAGGTTGCGGCGTTCCTTGTGCAAGCCTTCCCACTGATGGTAATTGGCCACGCGCAGGCGCAAGCCTTCCAGATTGGTTTTCGACGCTTCCAGTTCCGTCTCAAACCGTTTCAGCTCCACTTCCGTATCGCGCTGGTGGCGCTTGGCTTCATCGTAGGCATCCAGCACTTCCTTGTCGCCAAACACCTGGAATACCAGGTCGAGCAGCTGGCGCGGCGCGTATTCGCACAATTTGTCCGTCTCGCCCTGCTCCAGCGCCAGCACTTTCGACATGGCCGGCGACAGGCCCGCATTGGCCAGGCGCTTGCGGTAATTCTCCACACCCAGCCAGTCGTTGGCGTCGGTGATGTCCTCGATCTGCACATTGCCTGGGCGCATCAGATACTGGCGCTTCCAGTCGCCGCCGTTTTTCTGGATCTGGCAAAACAAGGTCACTTCATCGTCGCTGAAGAAGCCGGAACTGCGGAACGGGCGGTTCGACAGTTGCTTGCCCACATTCTTGTTGTCGACCACGGCGCGCAGCCAGGCCGTCTGCTGGCCCGAGTGGCGCGCATAGTGCTTGTACGTGCGCCCCATCGAGCAATCGAGGCCGAACAGGGTGCGCAGCGCGTCGAGCAAGGTGGTCTTGCCCGAGCCGTTCTGCCCCGCGATGGTGATGATCTTCGCGTCGAGCGGAATATTCTTGATGCGCTGCCAGTAATCCCAGTGCACCAGTTCAAGTGATTTGATATGAAACATGGGCGCTTTCAGTGAGGAAGGTCAGGCGACGGCTCGTCGCTGGCATCGGGCAGATCGTCAATATCGACGGACAGGTCGGCGTCGAGCAGTGGATCATCGCTGACCGCCACCAGACGCGCCGGCGCGCGCTTGAACACGTCGGCCAGGGCGCCGTTGATGATGCGCTCTTTCAAGACGTCGGTATCCATCATCAGGTCGAGCAAGGGGCCTTCGACGATAAAGTCGCCGCGCCGCTCGATGAAGCCCAGCTTGGCCAGGGTGCCCAGGTTCATGTCCATGCGCGTCTTCTTGCCCAGCTTGTCGCCGAAGTCCGACAGCAGCGCCTTGTAGGAAATACCGATCGATGCGTCTTCCGCGCGCGGCAGCGGCTTTTCCGTGCCGAACATGTCATTTTGATCATCATCCGCATGCTGGTGCGTTTCCTGGCGTTCACGCTTGGGCAGGATGATCTGCGCCCACAGCACCACCAGCAGGGCCACGCCATCGCGGGCCAGGCCAAAGTTATTGTTTTGCCACACGTCGCGCGCGCCGAAGATCTTCGGCTCGATGGCGCGCGTCAGGGCCAGGGTCACATGGTCGGCATACACGTTGTCGAGCAGTTTCAGGCCGCAGGCCAGCAGGCGGGCATCGATCTCGGCGCGGAACAGCTCGTCCGACAGCACGCGCTTGACCAGCTTGTCGTCGCGGCGCAGGGTTTGATGCGTGAGCAGGCGCGCAATCAGGATTTGGGAATCGTCATTCATCAAAGGTGGCGCCATCTAAATCAAGTGAGACATTCAGTGAAAGCGAGGCGATCGACATGGCCGCCACGTGGGGGTCGGTCAACAGGACCATCTCGTCGGTCGGTGTAAAGGTAATCGGCAAACGGGCCAGTTCGGCCGTCGAACCCTGCAAACTCGCTTCGGATACATCGCCCAGCAGCGGCAGCATGGAGGCGCGGTACGAGGCCACGGCAAAGCTGGCCGGCAGCAATGAATCCTGCACCGGCACGCTTTTGGGTCCTTCTTCGCCGATGCTGGGGAAATTGCCCAGGCTGGCGAAGTTCGACAGGCGCGCCAGCAGATCGTCCAGTTCCAGTTGCATGGCGGGGCCGTCGCTGATGGTGGTGGGCGCGTCCTCGCCGCTGGGCAAGCCCGTGTTGGCCACGCCAGGCGCCCGCTCGGACAGCAATTCCGTCTCGGCCACGTCGATCATCTCGGCCGGCGTGGAAAACAGCGGCACGACAGGCTGGTCGATGGCGCCCTCGGCCAGGCTGGCCAGGTCTTCATGCAGCAGCAGCCAGCGCTTGATATCGGTCGTCGACAGGCCCGACTGCCCCAGATGCACGCGCTGGCGCTCGATCTGGTTCAGTGCGCGCGAAAACATGCCTTGCATATTCAACAATTTACTTTGTGCGCGGCCAATCGCCTGCGCCGCCCTGTGCGTGGCGCTGTCCGCGTTTTCATCGGAGGTAATCGCCACGAGAATCTCGGAGCCCTTCTCGACCCAGTCGCAAGCCATATTCCATTTCGATTGCGCCGTGCGCAAACGGAATTCGGAACCGGAGGCGATGGCGTCGGAGAATTCCTCCGTCAAGTCCACCAGGCGGCCCAACAGATGCTGGAGTTGCTCCACCGATACGCCACCGACGGCTTGCGCACCCGCCACCTGCGACAGCAGGAAGCCCATTTCAGCCTCGTCTTCCGTCTGGCCCAGGCCCAGCAAGCTGTCGATGGCCGACAGCACGTTGCGCGCCATGGGCGTGACGCGGTACACGCCCTGCTGCGCGTCCCAGGCCAGCAACTGGTTCGAGCGCAAGCGCAGCAAGACCGTTTCCAGGCTTTCCGGCAACAGATACGCCAGCTTGGTGTTGATATCGGCGCGCGTGTAGGCCGAGGTGGCCGCATCGGCCGCCAGCTCGCGCAACACCAAGAGACGCACCAGTACGCCATCGAAACCGCCGTGAAACAGGGCCGTAAACACTTGCAGCAAGGGCTGCGCCCGCTTCAAATGAAACACTTGCTCGATTTCATCGGCCGAGATATTCGGCTGGAAATGCGCCTGCAAAGAATCGTGATGCTCTTGCTCTGTCTGATTTGCATCCGCAGCCACGGCTGCACTTGCCATTATATCAATCATTCTATTCCGGATGAGTGTTCAGCGGGCGGCGCAGCGGGCCCTTGCGGCGCTGCGGGGCGGGGGCGTCAGTATATCAGTTCTGACATGCAATTTAGCGTATGGGATGGGGGTGTGCGGACGCGGCGCAACGCTGGCACCGGCTTGTCGAAGCTCTTGGCGGTGAACAGGGTCAGTTCCTTCGGAATCGGGATATGCCCATTGGGCGCATCCCCCCACCGGGACTCGGCGTCCCCGTCTGAGCCCACGACATCAGTAAGCACTTACTTTTTAATGATCTTCTGCAAAGTTTGTTCGACGTAATCGCCGTCTGCATCGGCAAACGTCACCTTCACGGGATACCATTCCAGCGATGGCGCCAGCCACAGGTCGACTTGCTGGCCCTTCTTGTCGGGCGGCGGCGCCTTCACCAGGTGGATGGCAGCGACTTCGCCCATGCCCGTCGCCACCGTCTCTTCCTTGATGACCTTGAAGATCCACGGCTCGGCATCGTGCGCGCCGGCCACGAAGAAAGCCCATTCCGAGCCGGGGACGAACTTCTCGGGCGCGGCGCGCGCCACGCTGGTCAGTTGCCAGACGGCACTGTTGCGGTCCTGTTCGCCGCCTTTCAGTGGATAGCTTTCGTCGCCTTCGCCAAAGACGATGGTCTTGCTGTCGCGCTTGAAGGTGGTCGTGACGGCATCCTTGCGGAAGCGCTTTTCCACGAATTGAAATGGCGCCAGGCCGTAGTCGTCCACCGTGCCGACACTGCGCTGTTCCAGGATCTTGCCAAACAGGGCCGCCTTCGTTTCGGCCAGCAACGAATACTTGCCATCGCCGGCGCGCCAGTTGCTGACCGATTCGCCGGACAGCCCGATGCCGCGCTGCCTGGCCTTGATCGAATAGACAAGGTCAGCCGATGGCGCCAGCTTGTACGGGCGCTTGATGACGGGATGCTCCACGGGCGCGTCCGCCATGGCGGGAGACAGGGTGGCAGCCAGCAGGCTGGCGGCCAGCAAGTGTTTCAGGGTAGTCAAAGTAGTCATTTATTTTCCTGTTGCATCATTTACGGAGATCTTGGTGACGGTTTGCGTAGTGAGCGCCCCGCTCGCTTCGGTATTGCGTATTTGTACCGGATACCATTGCAGGGACGGCGCCAGCCAGATATCGAGCTGCGACGAATACGTGCCCGGCTTGGGCGGGCGGCGCAGATGCCACGTCACCAGGCGGCCCATTTTCGTGTCCAGTTCCTCCTCGCCCACCAGCTGGAAGCGAAACACGGTCGCTTCCTTTTCCTCGCCGACGAGGATGTCGATATTGCCCGCCAGCTGGTTGACGTCGGCGCGGCCGATGGCGGCCAGCTGGAACGGCACGCTGGCCTTGTCTTGCGCCCCTTCCTGCCATGGCGCCGTGGCGGTGGTGGCCGAAAAGGTGATGACCTTGCCATCGCCGTTGAAATGCGTGGCCGTTTGCGCGCGGCCCTTGCGCTTCTCGGTGGCGGTGACGGGCACGATGCCGCTGGCATCGATCACGCCTTCGCTGGTCAGTACCAGCAAGTTGATGCGCGTAATCAACATGCTCAAGCCCACTTCCAAGGTCAGCTGGTAGTTGTCGCCCCGGTTTTGCCACGCCATCGCTGCCACGCCCTGCCACTTGGTGCCGTCGGCATCGCGCCGGTCCACGTGCAGGTCGAACTGGGCCGATGCGGGCGCATTCGCCTTGTAGCGCCGCGCCTGCTGCTCCACCGGCGGTGGCGCGCTGGCCGGTGCCGGTGCCGCTGGCGCCACTTCTGCTGGCGCCAGCGCCATGATGGCCGGCGCGATCATCGCCGGCGCAGGCATGGCCGGACCTTCCGGCGCATCGCTGGCGGGCGCGGTGGCTTGCGCTGTTTCACTCGAAGCCAGGTCGGTCGGTGGCGGCGGTGGCGGCAGCCTGGGCTTGGGCATTGGCGGGAGCACGGGTAGCGGCGGCGGTGGCGGCATCACTGGCAAGGGCTTGGGCGGCTCAGCGATCAAGGCCATGCTGGCCACCTGCGCCTTGCCCTGCACTAGCGGCACCATGCTCGCACGCGACGTGAGCCATTCCAGCACCAGGTAATGCAGCGCACCGATCACCGCAATAAAGACAATGGTGCGACGGCGCGGTGACGAAAAGAAGGAAGCGGGCATCATACGCCGTAGTGTAACGCTTTCGCCCGCCTTTCTGCTTCTTGCCCACGCTCAACTCTTGATGTTTTATGTAAGAAAATGTTGGCGACTTTGCGTCAGTTGCAAGCTGATATCTGCTACGCTAGGACTATCCATCTACCAGGAGATTTCGCATGGCAAACCCGCAAATGCCCCCAATGCCGGGCGCAGCAGTTGTGACCGATACGCTCGACTTCGTCAAAAACCTGTGGGGCAGCATGAGCATGCCTGGCATGGGTGTGCCCGGCATCACGGCGCCCACCATGTCGGTGGAAGAACTGGACAAGAAAATCAACGACTTGAAGGCCGTGGAAGCCTGGCTGAACCTGAATATGAGCATGCTGCGCGGCAGTATCCAGGCGCTGGAAGTGCAGCGCGGCACCATCGCCACCCTGAAATCGATGGGTGCCTCGCTGGCGGCCGCCATTACCCAGCCCGGTGCCAGCGAGAAATCGCTGTTTGAAACCGTGCCGTATGCTTCCGCGTTTTTCCAGCAAGCAACAACTGCGGCGCCAGCGCCTGAACCGGCGCCCAAGCCTGCACCCGCTCCGGCAGCTGCTGCAGCTGCGGCGCCCAGCGACGCCAGCAGCCAGGCGGCAGCCCAGCTAGCCAATCCTAGTGCCTGGTGGAATGTGTTACAAGATCAGTTCAAACAGGCGGTGTCGACGGCCATGTCGCCCGATTCTGCCAGTGCGGCAGCGGCCAGCTTTGGCAACATGGCCACGCCAGCAGCGAACAAGTCCGCCAAGCCGGCCGAAGCTGGCGCCACGGCCAAGGCCATGGCCCCACTGCGCAAGGCGCCGGCGAAACGCGCGGCGCCCAAGGCAAAAGCGCCGGGCAAGGCCTAGCAACTTAAGTCGACGATATGATCAGGCGATACGATGAATGCGGATCGCCTCGATTTGATTGTCGGCCTGGCGTTTTACGTCACCGATCATGATCAGGCCTTCGTCGGCCAGCGCCTTGGCGTGCTCGTACGAAGACTGGAATGTATCGAGCGTGTCTCCCTTGGCGGCTACCGGGCGTACCCAGGCAATGCTGCCGACTTTCATTTTTTTGTATACTTCATTGACCACATCACGCATAGTTTCTTCCTTATTGTTGTAAAGCAACTCAAGCGCAGGCGAACCCACGCTGGCCCCTAGTTTATCATCCGGCGCGCTGACGTACGGCTTTTCCCCCTTTTTCCGGTGCCGGCGGCGCATTTTCCAGCGCCACGACCACCTCTTCCGGCCCGGGCGGCGGCGTCAGCTGCACCAGTTGCTCCATCAATTGGGCAAAGCGTTGCTGCCCTGGTGCAATTTTGTCTACATTCAACAACACTTCCATGGCTTCGGCCGCCAGCTCCGCCTGATAACCGCGCTGCTGCAGGAACGAGACGATGATTTGCACCGAGTTGAACAGGATGCGCAGGTTGTTCGGCAGCTTCTCGCGCGCCGCGCGCATCCAGCTGACGGCCTCGTTGAGCTTATCCGTCTTCCACAGCAGCACGCCCTTGTTCATCAAGTCCGACGCTTCCTTGCGCGCGGCGATGATCAGGCTGGTGCCTTCGTCGCCCATCTTCGCCTTGTCGAAAATCTTTTGCACTTCGTCCTGCACCACCTGGTTGTCGTGGTTGTTCTTCACCACATAGCACAGCAGGCCAGCCGGCGCATCCTTCACGCCGACGGCAAACAGCAGGGTCGCCAGCTCCATGCAGATGCTCTTCTCGGGGCGCACCGGGTCTTCGGCCAGCATGGTTTCGAGTTCATCGCCGCACTTGCGCGCGCGCCGGTAATCGCCCGTTTCATGGTGCACCATGCCTTCCGTAATCTTGGCGCGCAGGCCGATCTGCTCGGGCAGGAATTCGCGCTGCGCCAGCAGCAGCCACTGCAGCGCTTCCTTGGCATCCTTCTTCAGGCCGCACACGCGCGCCAGGCCCAGGTAGGCGTCCGGCGTCTTCATGACGGAAAACTCGCCGATGGAAATACATTTACGGAAGGCCTTTTCCGCCATGCTGACATTGCCGATTTTTAAAGCCGCGAGACCCAGGTTACGCTGGCGCGGCACGGAATTGGGCGACAGCCGCGCCGCCTTTTCCAGCACGCCGCACGCTTCCTCGTGCTGGCCCATCAGCTGGTAAGCCACGGCCATCTGATCGTAGGCATCGATGTAGTATTTGTTCTCGACGATCACGCCCTGGAAGATTTGCCGCGCCGCCTCGTGCTCGCCGTTATTCATGCGGATCTTGCCCAGGCCCGCCTTGGCCCAGCTGTAATCGCGCTCGGCCAGCACTTTTTCATACACGGCGCGGGCCTTTTCCGGTTCACCGCTTTTCAGCAGCAGCGACGCCTTCATGCGCAGCAATTCCAGCGCGTGCAGCTTGTTGAGCACGATCTGCGCGTCGCATAATTTGGCCGCGCGCAGATAATCCTTCTCCATGCAGGCCTGGTCGATGTCGCGAAACACCTGCTTCTTGTGCCACACACGGTTCAAACGCGTCAGCAGCACGCCTTCCGTGATGGGCTTGATCAGGTAGGCGTCGGGCTGGTGCTCGGCCGCGCCCATCACCGATTCCACGCTTTTCTCTGCCGACACCATCAGCCACACGCTGGACGGCGCCGTCAGGTTGCGCACGCGCGACTCTTCCAGCACTTGCTGGCCGTTCTTGCCTTCGCCCAGGTTGTAATCGCACAGCACCACGTCGTAGCGCGTCTTGGCCAGCAGCTTCATGGCATCAGCGCCGCTGGCCGCCTGGTCGATATGGCGCGCGCCCAGGTTGCGCAACGATTCGCGCAGCAGGATGCGGATGCCGATAAAGTCGTCGACCAGCAGATAATGCTTGTCGGCCCAGTCGGTGCTGCCCGCCTCTGCGGCGGTGGCGTGGTTATCGGTTGCCATGGATT
The DNA here is from genome assembly GCF_051380875.1 of Janthinobacterium woesei. Classification (NCBI taxonomy): domain Bacteria; kingdom Pseudomonadati; phylum Pseudomonadota; class Betaproteobacteria; order Burkholderiales; family Oxalobacteraceae; genus Janthinobacterium; species Janthinobacterium woesei. Next base: position 277,243 of record NZ_JBNYXW010000001.1, on the reverse strand, counting down.
CCTCTTTCAGGGCAGGCGCAAGATGAAACAGCCGCCACCCAGGGCGCCGCCATTTTCCAGGGCGATGCTGCCGCCCTGGCCCCGGTGCTTGTGCATCTTTGCCACCTCGCTGGAAAAATACAGGCCCAGGCCCGTGCTGTTGGTGGCAAAGTTCACGCCGGCCGCCATGCCATCCATGGCCGCGCTGCCCGCGTCGAGCAGCGCCTGCGAGTAGCCATCGCCATTATCTTCCACGCGCAGCTCCAGCAAGGCATCGACCTGGCGCACCGACAGGCGGATCGTGTCTTTCGTGTAGCGAATGGCGTTGTTGATGGCATGCGCCAGCACGCCGATGACCAGGTCTTCGTCCAGGGTCCAGATCAGCTCTGGCGGACATTCTGTCTCCAGGCGTATGCCTTTCGAAGTCAGCAGGATCTTTTCCTGGGCCACCACCTGGTCGACCACCTGGCCCACCAGCTGCGGCTGCACGTCGAACGGGTAGCCGGGCTTGCCCACTTCCTTGTACAGGGCCAGTAGCTGGATCAGGTTATCGTTCAGGCGCTTGGTCTGGTACAGCATCTGCGCCATCTGCAGGTAGGCCGGGTCGGCCTGGGGCGCGGGCTTGGCCTGCTCGGCCGCCAGCAAGGATTCCAGCGTGCCGCTGACCACACTGATCGAGTTTTTCATGTCGTGCACGGTCGACGCCAGGAACAGGAAAAGCTCGGGCGAGCTGTGTTGATCTTCCACCGGATATCTCCTTGGGCGCCAGCGGCACCGCGCCGCAGCTTGAATGTTGCCACAGGCAAATTATACCGTTCGTACCGGGGAGCGCTACAGCATGGCGCAGAAGTCTGTGATCTGACGCAACAATGCCGACCCATGTTGCGCACGGGGCGGCTTTTCGTCTGCATCGAGATGCGTGCAGCGGTGCACGGCGCCGCTACCCATCGGACCGGACAGCGCCAACGCCAGCGAGCGGGTATTTTTATGACGCGCGGCGGCGTTCGCGCAACAGAAAACGGGCAGGATCGAGCGCCGCAGCCAATTGGATTTCCAGCGGCAGCGGCTCGCCTTCCAGCTGGCAAGCCAGCAGTTCGGCCGCCAGCGGCGCCCAGATCAGGCCGCGCGAGGCAAAACCGAGTAAGCCATACAGGCCAGGCCAGCGCGGCACGTCGCGCAGGTTCTCGCAGCGCCCCGGCACGCCGGGGTCGGGCAAGGCGCCCGCCAGCGGCAGGCGGTCCGTCGCCACGCAGCGAAAACCCGTGCGCCCCGCCAGCGGCGCAGTGAACGGGGGAATATGCAGGATGGATGCGATCTTCTGCAAATTCTCCTGCTGGCTGGAGGCGCGCACGCTGCGGTCGGTGTCCACATCGTAGCTGGCACCCACGCAGACGATGCCGTCGTGCGCCGGCGTCATGTAGGCTTCGCGGCAGACGACAAACGGCACGCCGGGCAGCGTACCTTCCTGCAGGTGCGTGACCTGGCCGCGTACGGCGTCCAGCGGCAGGCTGGCTGCTTGCGCAAAATCAAGCGCGCCCGTGCCGGCCGCCAGGATGACGGTGGGCGCGGCCGCGAGCAACGTGCCGTCGGCATCGCGCACCAGCCATTCACCGTCGCCGCGTTCCAGGCGCAGGGCGCTGGTGGAAAAGAGCCGCGTCAGCAAGGTGCCGCAGGCGTCCAGCATGGCGGCGCAGACGGAAGACGGGCGCGCCCAGCCGCCTTCGGCAAACCACCAGGCGCCGTCGGGCGCCGGGGCGCCCAGCTTGGCGGACGCCTCCGCCACTTCCAGCCAGCGCGCCAGCTCGGGCGGATACAGGCCACTGGCGGCGATGTGGCGCTGTACCTGCGCATGCGCGCCATCACGCGGCAGTTGCAGCACGCCGCATTGCTGGCCCTCGATGGCGGCGCCGATGCCGCCCAGGCGTTTCCAGTAGCGCAGCGCATACAGATACGCGGCGCGCACCAGGCGCGTGGCGATATTGTCGTCCTTCGACGGCAACGGCATGAAGATGCCGGCCAGGTTGCCCGACGCTTCGCTGGCCGCTTGCGCGTGGCGCTCGATCAGGGTCACTTTCCAGCCACGCGAGGCCAGCCGCTCGCAGACGGCCGCGCCAGCCACGCCCGCGCCGATGACGATGGCGTGCCGCTCGGGCGCCACGGCGGGCACGTGTTCGCCGCGCCGCGCATAAAACACGGCGCGCAGGCGGTTTTCGTCGAATACAAAGCCGTTCTTTTGCAGCGCCGCGCGCTGCGCCTCGTCGAGGTGCACGGCTTGCAGGCGGGCGCCATCGCGCATCAGGCGCGCCAGCACCGGCACCGATGCGGGCACCCACGCCAGGTACGCTTCATCGACCTGCGCCGACAGTTGCGCGAGGCAGGCATCGGGCTCGCCGATCAGCACATCGAGCGTGACGAGGCCATCGCGCGAAACCATGCGGTGCTGGCCAGGCACGCAGGGCGGCCATTGCGTGCGCCACTCGTGCGGCAAATGGCGGGCATCAACGGGCCGCGGCGCCAGCGCGATGTAGTGCAGGCGGCGCCCGCCATGGGCGGCACAGGCGGCGCCAAAGCGCGCGCCGTCGAAATCCGTGTCGAGCACGACCGGTACGTGGCGCATCAGCGCCCCGCGCGGCAAAAACACGCAGGCGCGTGGTCGTTGACCATGCCGATGCCCTGCATGTAGGCGTAGATGATGGTCGAGCCGACAAACTTGAAGCCCCGCTTGAGCAGATCTTTCGACAGTTGGTCCGACAAGGCCGTCCTGGACGGGAGGTCGCCAGGCTGCCAGCTGTTGACGATGGGCTGGCCATCGACATACGCCCACAGCAAGCTGTCCAGGGTCTGGCCTTGCGCGCGCAGGCGCAAATAGGCTTGCGCATTCGTGATGGCCGCCGCCACCTTCAGGCGGTTGCGCACGATGCCGGGATCTAGTAGCAGCTGTGCCACCTTCTCCGGGCCATACGCGGCGATTTTTTCCGCGTCCCAGCCGTCAAACGCGGCGCGGTACGTTTCGCGTTTGTTCAGGATGGTTTCCCAGCTCAGGCCCGCCTGCGCGCCTTCCAGGTTCAGCATCTCGAACAGGCGCCGCTCGTCGTGGCAGGGCACACCCCACTCCGTATCGTGGTATTTAATATAACGGGGGTTGGCCGGGTTGGCCCAGGAGCAGCGGGTGGTGGTGGTCATCATCATGTTCTTCGCGTGGAGGCAGGTACTCAGTATAAATCAGTGGCCGCGCAAGATAGCCGCCTTTGGTGCCGTACGCTTGACGAAACAGCGCTTCGGGCGCGCCGCGCTCCAGCGGCAAGGCAGGGATGACCTGCCTGAGGTGCATGGCTGGCATCTAAATAGCCAAGATACACGCTAATATGGCGTATTCCTTACCACTTTCGCGGAGCATCCATGCAGCAGTTTTTCGCCACCGTGGCCTGGCAGCGCGCCGGCCAGGATTTCGCCAGCCAGCGCTACAGCCGTGGCCATGCATGGCAATTCGACGGCGGCTTGAGCGTACCCGCCTCGTCCTCGCCATTGTCCGTGCCGCTGCCCATGTCGGTGGCGGAAAATATCGATCCGGAAGAAGCGCTGGTGGCCGCCACGTCCAGCTGCCACATGCTGTTCTTCCTCTCGCTGGCGGCGCAGCGCGGTTTCGTCATCGACGACTACCGCGACGACGCTGTCGGTGAACTGGGAAAAAATAGTGCTGGGCGGCTGGCCATGACGCGCATCGTGCTGCGTCCGCACATCGTCTTCGCCGGTGCAGCGCCCACGCCGGACGCCTTGGCGGCCCTGCATCACGACGCGCACGAGCGCTGCTACATCGCCAATTCGCTGACGGCCGACATCGTCGTCGAGGAAGCCCTTTAAATGTACACGCCCGCCAGCTTTCGCGAAGAGCGCCTCGACGTGCTGCACGGCCTGGTTCATGCCCATCCGCTGGGCGCGCTGGTGCGCATGGATGCCGACGGTTTGTGCGCCGACCACCTGCCGTTCGAGATCGCCGCGCCCACGCCAGAGGCGCCGTTCGGCATCCTGCGCGCCCACGTGGCGCGCGCCAATCCCCTGTGGCGCGCCGCCGCCAGCGAGGATGAATGCATGGTGATCTTCCAGGGGCCGCACGCCTACATCACGCCCGCCTGGTATGCGGAAAAACAGCGCAGCGGCAAGGAAGTTCCTACCTTCAATTATGCGGTCGTGCATGCCCACGGCCCTTTGCGTGCCATCGACGATGCGGCTTGGCTACTGGGTTTGCTGGAACGGCTGACGACGCGCCATGAGGCAGCTCAAGCCACGCCGTGGCAGGTGGCCGATGCGCCGGCAGACTATATCGGCAAACTCTTGAAAGCCATCGTCGGCATCGAGATTCCCCTCACGCGCATCACGGGAAAATGGAAGCTGGGGCAGAACCGCACGCTGGAAGACCAGTCGCGCATGGCGCACGGCTTGGCCGCCGATACCCAGCCCGGCGCCGCGCAGGCACTGGCGGTCATGATCGCCGCCAGGCTCACGCCAGCCAGCTGACCGCCGCCGAAAAGGTCAGGAACGACAGCGCTGTCGAGACCAGGATGATGCGGGCGATGCGGGCCGTGTTTGCACCGAAACGCTCCGACAGCAAGGTGACATTGCTGGCGCTGGGCAAGCAGGCCACCAGCACCATGCAGGTCAGCGCGAACGGGTCGAGCGGCATGCCCAGCGCGATGGCTGCGTGGCCGATGCCCCACACCAGCAGCGGGTGCAGCAGCAGCTTTTTCAGCGCCACCGGCACATACTCCCCCAGCGGCGCGGGGTCGCTGGTACTCATTTGCGAACGGGCCAGCACGGCGCCGATGGTAAACAAGGCAACGGGCGAAGCGGCGTCGGCCAGCAAGCCCACCGTCTGCGTCAACGGCTTGGGCAGCGCCAGTTCCAGCCACGACGACAAGGCCCCCAGCACAATCGCCCACGGCATCGGGTTGCCCGCCATGCCCTTCAAGGCATTCGTGACAGCCACGCGGCCGCCATGCGCGCCGCCGCTGCCGATGCGCGACAGGGCGATGCACAGCGAGCTGGTAAGGAGCAAGTCGACCACGATGGTGACGATGACGGGACCGGACGAGCGGGGGCCGAGCAAGGTCAGCAGCAATGGCACGCCCATGAAGCCCGTATTCGGAAACGCTGCCACCAGCGAGCCGAAGGCGGCGTTGTTCCAGTCGATGCGGTGGCTGAGGGTCATGGCCATGGTGACGCCCACCATGATCAAGGCACACAGCAGATAGACGCCGAACACGCTGCCATCGAGCAGCTGCGCGATGGGCGTGGCGGCGCCGAAACGGTACAGCATGCACGGCAGCGCGAAGTACAGCACAAAACTGTTCAAGCCGCCGATGGCGGCCAGCGGCAGCAAGGCGCGCCGCACGGCCAGGTAGCCACACAGCACCAGGGCGAAGAAGGGAAAGGTGATGGCAAGGATGGTCAGCATGGAGCGCCATTGTAGCCGCAGAGCCAGGCATGGGCGAGCAGACAAAAAAGAGGCCGCTTGCGCGGCCCCAAGGAGGTTTCGGGGAGAAACCCTAGCGCGCGTTGGCGCAGCATGCCTACTTTGGCTTGAGCTGGGTGCGGATTTCGCCGGCCGGATAGCTGTCGCTATGCACATTCACGTACAGCTTGCCGGCCTGGTAGCTGGCATACTGGGGCGGCGTCAGCATGGTATTGGGCGGCACGCCAAACATGTCTGCACTGGTCTTGACCAGCGGCACGATGACAGGACCGTTGGCGCCGGCGGGCGCTTCATGGATATGCGCCACGGTGGCCTGCATGCCAGTGTAGCGCACGGTGCCACTGACGCTGCGGTCCGGCGCCACATGCAGTGTGCTGCTACCGCTGGCCGTGCTGGTATTGGCCGGCACTTCCTGCGCGCCCGTCAGGGTGGCGTCATCGCCGCCGGGGGGATGCGGTGCATGGGAACAGGCGCCCAGCAGGGCGGCCAGCGCCAGCACCGTGGCGGCGCGGCGAACGTGTTGTTGCAGTGTGCTCATCGCAGTACTCCTTCAACGAACTTCGGATCACGGATGGCGCCATGCCCCGTTCAGCCGGGCGTACGCCGCACTTGTCTCGCGCAAAAAAGTCTTGCGCCTACAGCGACAATAAACGCATGCAGCGCCACCGGCCTTGCTTTTCGCCAAACTTGAAGCGTGATTGCCAGCACGTTCAGGCCAGATGGCCTTCCGCCACCCAGCCGCAGTTGGCGGCCGGCGCCTTCGGCTTGGGCGCAATGCCGCTGCTTTTTTCCGCATCGAGGATGATGTTGCGCATGCTGTCGCTGGCGGCCGGCCCCGGCGCGAACGCGTAATACTCGTCATTGATGGGCAAGCCCGTCATGGCGTCGACCAGCACCGGATCGGCAGCGAGGCCCGTGTCGCGGCTGGCGATGACGAGGCTGGCGCCTTCCGGGGCGAAGTTCTCATTGCCCCAGGCAATAAAGGCCAGCAGGACGGGCTTGAAGGCGCGTCCGGACTTGGTCAGCACGTAGTCATAACGGGGCGGCTTGGCGCAATACAGGCGGCGCGTCATCAAGCCGCCCTCCACCAGGTCAGCCAGGCGGCGCGTCAGGATGGTGGGCGCGATCTTCAGGCTCTTTTCAAATTCGTCGAAGCGCGTCTTGCCATAAAACGCTTCGCGCAGGATGAGGATGCTCCACCATTCGCCCACCTTGCCCAGGCTGCGGGCTATCGGGCACGGCAAATTATTAAAATTAGTATGTTTCATGAGCATCTCCTCGCATAAATTCCAGCATAACAATCGAAAAATCCATCAACACAATTTGCAAGGTACAGACTTCAGTTACTATTCATTTAAAAGCCACTCCCAGCCCTTGGCAGCGGCTTGAAAATACACAAAAACTCACACTTTTATTGCCCTAGTACAATAATGCCTTGTTCAAACACCCCCATCCCGGTGCGGAAAACGTTGCCAGTCAGCCCAGTACACGCGACTGCCAAGCGGCGTTTTTCACTCGATAAATGCACGATGACTCCTTTAAAGCTTGCCGTATTGCCAGCCCTACTTGCCCTCACCCTCTGCCAGACCACCACCGCCGGCACCGTCAGTTCCGCATCGTTCCAGGCCAGCTTCGTCATCCAAGAAACCTGCAGCGTGCATACGCAGCGCGCGCAGGCCGAGGTGCAATGCCGCCACAACACGCCCTACCTGCTGCAGCGGCAAGCCACGCCGTCGGGCGCCAGCCTCGTCACCGTCAGCTTCTAAAAGTAAATCGTCGCCGTCACCGTGTCCTTGTAGTCGCCGGGACGGGGCGACACCTGCGCCGGCACGCGGCCATACACCGTCACGGGCACGCTCGTGCCCGTGCCCGTGCCCGTCAACATGCTGGTGCCCGCCGTGCCATCGCCCCATAGCGGGCCATCGAGCGTGGACGAGAGGCGATAACTGACCCGCTCCGTCGTCAGCGTATTTTTCATTTGCCGGTCAGCCACATTGGCCGCCACGCTGCCGCCATTGAGGGCGATCTGATACGCATTGTTATTCACGCAACGCACCGACAGGGTGCTGGTGCTGCGCAGGTTGCCCGTCAGGATGGAGGTGTCGGCAAACGCCATCGGGCTAGCCGTGATGGTGCAATCGTTGACGGCCGTCGCATTGACCGTAAAGCCGAAGCTGCCGCTATTGACCGAGCAGCCAAACAGGTTGATGGGGCCATAGGTGGTGTAGGTAAACGTGCCCGCGCCGGCAAAGCTCGAGGTGTAAACCGTATTCGCGTTGGCCACCGTCGGCACGCCCGCCAGGCTGGCGCCGGCGGGAATCTTCGCGTACACGGTAAAGGTCGTGGAATAGGTGCCGGCCGGCGCCAGCAAGCCGGCCGACAGGAAGATCGTGAAGCTCGATGGCGCACCCGCCACGCCGGTGCCACCCCAGATCTTCGCCGCCGCATACGAACTGTCCACATAGACGTTGTATTCCATGCGCTGGGCACCGTTGCCCAGCTTGCGCGGCAGGGCCGAGGTGGAATTCGTGCCCAGTCCCAGCGAAATGCACGCTTGCGCATTCGGCGTGAGCAATTGGCCCAGATTCAGCGAGAAAAACTGGCAACTGAGCGTGCCCGTCGCCTGTGCAACATAATCGGTGCCGGAAATCGGGCTGACGTTGCCAAAATCGAGATTGGTCATGCTGACCGTGCAGCTATCGTCCGCCTGCGCTGCACTGCCCCAGGCGCAGCCCAGCAGCACGGCCAGCCATAGCAGCAGGCGGCGCATCAGCGGCCTCCCCCTGCGTCGGCGCCGACACTGGTGCTGCAGCGCAGCGGGCCGATCACAGGGAAACCGCCCGCCGCCGGACGCACATAGGCAAAACGCACTGTGCACAGGCTGTCGCCCTGGCCTATTTGCAGTTGATTTTGCGCAAGCAGGTCGTCGACGAAGGCAATACCGTCAAAGCCCACCACCGTGCGCTTGCCGCTTTGCACATGCAACACGGACAGCCCCGGCGCCAGCGGCTTGCCGTCCGCGCCCTGGACGATGACGCTGGCCGCGCTATAGCGTTCAATGGGAAAGGCGGCCAGCACGCCGGCCAGATGCTGCGGCACCACAATCAGGTTGGTCACGGGCACGCGCGCGTCGACGTCGAGCGCCTCCGTGGCGATGCCGATCTGGTTATTGCCATACGGGTTCAAATTCGGCACCAGCAGATAGCCGCTGCTGCCCGTCGTGCCGATCTGGCGATTTTCGTGCAGCACGGGAATATTTGCCACGCCGCCCGTGGAGACCAGCGCAAAACCGTTGCCCACCTGGCGCGCTGGCGCGACGTGGCCATCCATCAACACCAGCGCGCCGGACGCGCTCAGCGAGGAAGCATTACCCATGTCACCGCTTTGCGTGCGCACACTCACGCGGCCGTCATTGCCCAGGTATTCCAGTTGCCCCTGGCGGTAGCTGTTGCTGCCTGCCATGCCAGCCTGCAGGCCCCAGCCAAAGCCGCCGCCAAAGTCGGCCGTGCGCTGCGCGCTGATGCTGCGGCCGTTCTCGCCATTTTGCCGGTAGCTGTTCAGACTGACGGCGATATTGTTGTCGAACGCCATGCTCAGGCCAAAGTAAAAGCCCCGCTTCGCGCGTTGCCGCAAGTCCTGGACCAGGCTGGCATTGAAGAACAGGCCGTGCAACAGGTTGGCGGAATAGCCCACGGTGACAAGCTTCGACGGCGGTGCGCCGGGCGTACGGTAACTGATATAGCTGGTGCTGATGCTATTGCCTGCTGCTAATGGCAAGCTGACGCTGAGGCGGTCTGCCGCGTGCGCCACGGGGCTGCCGTCGCGCGAGGCCAGGTCGCCAAAGCCGCTGCTGGCGCGCACGCTTTGCGCATCGACGCTGAAGCGCGGGCCCATGTATTGATAGCCAGCGCTCAGCTGCGCGCCGCCGCTCTTGCCCGTGCTGGCCGACAGCGCGCCATTGACGACGCCGGCCTGGCCCAGCCGCCACAAAGCGCCCGCGCCCGCCTGGTACAGCCCGGCAGCGAGCTCCGCATGGCCCTCGACGGTGAGGCTGTCGCTGAGGCCGTGGCGGCCCGAAGCGCTGGCCACCAATTGCCGCTCATAGCCGAACAGGCGGGTACCGTAGTCGCGCCGCACGGCCCCCGCCTCGAGCGAGTAGTCGCTCAAGCCGCTGGCCAGCATGCGCGTATCGACATACAGCGGCAAGACGGTCGTCACACTGCGTCCCAGCGCGTCATGCGTGATGATGGTGGCTTGCCCGGCGCCATTGATGCCGGCCACTTGATTCAAGACAAACGGACCGCTGGGCACGCTAGCCGTATATTGCTGTATGCCATTGACGTACAGGCTCAGCGACGATGGCACCAGCGCCGTGCCATCGACGGAAGCGACAGGAAACGTCAGCAGGTCGGGGCGCAGCTGGAAATTCTTGCGCCACTGCACGCCACCGACGCGCACGGCACGGCTCCAGCTCAGCGAGGAAGAAATCAAGTCGCCCACTTGCCATGTCTGCAGGGTGGCGGGATTGGCATGGCTCCAGAAGGTGTCGAAACGCATGTACCTGGGCTGATCCGTGCCCAGGTTCAGCGTGCCGGTATTGCTGAATACACCGCTGTCATTGAAATAACGCACATCATTGAAGATGGCGGCACGCCGCGTCTGGCCCAGTTCCGCATACGCTTCGTAATTGAGGACGGCGCCAGGCGTCACCTGCGCCGGTGGCGTCTGCACCGTGGTGCGCGCGCTGATGCTGTAGGGCGCGCGCAAGTCGTCCGCCACCTGCAGGGACACGCTCTGGCGCGCAGCGTCATAGTCGTAGCGAAGTCCGGCAATGGCATCGAGCGCGACCTCAGTCTGGCCGGGCGCGCCCAGGCGTGCCGGGTCCAGCCCAAGCTGCTGCAGGTTCGCCACACTGCTGCGCAAGCGTTTACCCACTTGGGTAAAGCGCAAGATCAGCCCGGTTGATTCAGCATTCACGCTTACCTCCAGATACAATTCATTCGATGCCGCCGGGTCGCTGGGCAGGCTGGCAGGGCCAGGGTCGGCGCCCGTCACCGTGCCCTCGGCCCTGGCCAGCGGCGCCATGGCCAGCAGCAGCAAGGTGACGGCAATATTTTTAAGGTGTCGAGTTCTTGGCAACGAGCGCCTTTGCATTCACATTGACCGTCATACTCAGCGCTCCATCCAGTTCAGCCTCCCTGGCGACGGGCAAGCGCCATACGCGCATGCGCTGCGCCAGCACATAGCCAAACAGGCCCTTGCTGATGACAAACTCCTTGCCGCCCCGGTTGGTCAACGTCATCGCGCCGATCTGGGCATGGAAAGTGCCGCTGTTGCTGATGCGCAGCATCCACTCCCCATCCTGGCGAAACACTTGCCAGTCGAGTATTTCCTTGCCTGGCGCGCCGCTCGGCAACACGAAGACGGGCACCGAATAGCGCAATCGGATATCGACGCCGCCGCGGCCCGTGTCATCCTCTCGGCTGACTTCATCGATGAGCACGCGATACGTCTTTTCCTGCGCGGCGGGGCCGGCTTGGGCACGCACCAGGCGGATGGTCTGGCGGCTGTTGGCGGCGATCTCGACAATGGGAGGACTGGCCATCAGCTCCTGCGTCGGTGCCAGCACTTCCTCGCCATTGCGCTGATCCCAGGCAAACACCCGCACCTGCCCGTACATGGGCTGGTCGCCGAGGTTTTGCAGGTTGATTCCTGCCGCACTCTGTTCGGCGCGGAAATTGATCGTCACCGGCGAGATCTGCAGGTTGGCAGCCTGCACGACGGCAGCGCCGCACAGACAAAGCAGCAGCGCCAGCAAGGGCCGGGACAAGGAAGCGAAGCGGACCTTCACGCGGGGCCCGGCTTAAAAGTAAACGGTGGCAGTAATGGTCGACTTGTAGGTATCGGGGGCCGGCGTCGCCTGTGGCGGAATGTTACCGTACACGGTGTGAGTCACCGCCGAACCGCTACCGGTTGCGCCCACAGTATCGGTCCCCTGCGTGTCGCCCCACAAGGTGGCGCCAGCAAGCTGGTACAGGTTGAACTGCACCTTGCCAAGGTTGCCGCCCGTGCCGCTCATATAGCGCGTGGTGCCGGTTGAACCCGTCCCATTGCCTGCGGTCAGGCCCACGTTGTAGAGCGTGGTATTGGTGCAGGTGACACTCACGGTCGTATTAACGTTAACGGCAGTAGCCAGTACGCCCTGAGTTTGGCCAAACTCGAGATTGGCCGCCGAAATGGTGCAATTGGCGATGATTTTCAGATTGACGTCAAAGGAGGAGGTGTTGCTGCCGTTCAAATACACGGCGGCATCGGCCAAGCCTGGCAAGAGTGCCGTGCTGGCGATGGCGACGCTGGCGGCAGCGACAAGGCGGGGAAAAGTAGCTCGCAACATAGTACCTCCTGATGATGGAACATCATGAATGCGCCCATCAACTTGAGGGGCTCCGAGGATAGTCACGGTATTGGCGGCATTTTCTTGGGCACGCAAACCAGGACAACAATATACTTGCGCTGAGAGTCATGGACCCGGGGACTCCAGCATTTTTGCCGCATTTGCAAAACATATTTTTTGGCAATCGACATTGCTTAAAATCAATGCATAAGAGAATTATTAGCGATCTGGGAAATCGCCGCTTCTGCTGGCGGCGAAACAACTTTTGAAACACGAGAAAAGCAGAAAAAAAAGAAAAAGCGAGGCATAATAAGCCACAAATTGTTTTTTGGTTAAGTCATCCATGCCATGCCATTGACCAGCGAAACCATCAAAAAAAATATCCTGATCGTGGACGATTCCGCGTTCGAGCAGCGCATGCTGATGGAGCTGCTCAGCGAGCAACCGTACCGTTTCAGCATCGCATTCAATGGCTACCAGGGCTACCAGCTGGCGCTGGCCACGCGTCCCGACCTGATCCTGCTCGATGTGCGCATGCCCGAAATGGATGGCTACACGGCCTGCCGCCTGCTCAAGGCGAATCCCGATACCGAGCAGATTCCCGTGATCTTTCTGAGTGGCGCCGATGCCGCCAAGGAACGCATCATGGGCTTGCAAGTGGGCGCCGTCGATTACATCTCGAAGCCATATACGCCGGAAGAACTGGCCGCGCGCATCCATATCCACCTTGGCCTGATGCGTAAAAGCAACACTACGCTGCCCGCCGCAATCCATATCAACGACAAGCCGCTGCATCCCGACCTGGTGTATGTCAACGCCGTCAAGCAGTTGATCCTCGACAACCTGGACAACCTGCCGAACCTGTCTGAAATCGCCCGCAGCGTGGGCACTTACCGCGAAAAACTCACCCTGATATTCCGCGAACAGACGGGCATGACGGTGTTCGCCTTCATCCGCGAAGCGCGCATCGCGCGCGGCGTGGAATTGCTGCAGCAGACCGATATCGACGTGCAGGATATCGCCCTGCTGATCGGCTTTAACAATGCGGGCAATTTCGCCACGGCCTTCCGCGAACGCATGGGCGTCACACCCAGCGCCTACCGCCAGCGCCTGCAGGAGCAGACGGCACAGCAGCAAACGGCAGGCGCACGCTAAAACTTGTAGTTCAGCTTGAGCGACGCGAAACGCCCGCGCGGATCGGCCTGGGTATAGTCGAAGCCCGAGGCCGAGTAATCCCACGGCGCGCGCTTGTTGGCCAGGTTTTGCACGATGAAGGTGAGGTTCGCCTTTGGTGTCACTTGCCAGCTGGTGGTGACGTCAAACGTGCTGAAGGCAGCCACCGATTCATCGAGATGCGTGCTTTGCGCATAGCTGCCCACGTAATTCCACGTCAGGGTCGACGACCATTTGCCCTGCTCCCAGGTAGCCGAGCTCACGCCGCGCCATTTCGGGATGGAACCAAAATAATTGGTGCCGGCGCCATCGGTGAGCGGCGCGCCATCGGACAGCGGCTCGGCAAAGCGCAGCACGCGGCTCAGCTGGCCGGCCAGGGTCAGCTTGCCCCAGTCCTTGTCGACGAAGCGCTGGCGCAGGTCGAGATCGAGGCCCGACACGTCGCGCTGCCCCTGATTGCGGTACTGGCGGTACAGGGTGGTGATGCGGCCATCGGCATCGCGCGTGATCTTTTGCGGCGCCGCCGCTTCATTGGCAATGGTGGTGGTGGCGCTTTCCGTGCCGATTACGCCATCTTGCCGGATGCGGTAGTAATCGAGGCCGATGCTCGAACTGCTGGTCGGCGAGACCACCACGCCCAGGTTCAGGTTGTTCGAGCGCTCGGGGCGCAAGGCAGAATTGGCAATCGTGATGGCCGTCACGCCGCGCGTCTGCGTCGGCGTGATCGGGTCGCGCGGATCGAGCACGCTGACATAGCTGACGGCTGTGCTTTGCGTGATTTCCGGCAGCGACGGCGCGCGGAAGCCCCGCGACACGGTGCCGCGCAGCAACAGCCACGGCGCCGCCTGGTAGCGCGCGCTGGCTTTCGGCGAGAACGCATTGCCAAAATCGCTGTAATGGTCGGCGCGGCCCGCCAGGTTGACGGACACATCCTTCACCACCGGCACATTGAATTCGGCAAACAGGGCCGACACATTGCGCGAACCGTTGATGATGTTGATGGCCGGGCGCAGTTCCGTCCCCGACAGCACCGCCGTCGAGGTTTGCGAATCCATCTTTTCGCGGCGCCATTGAAAGCCGGCCGCAAAGCCCAGCGGGCCGGCCGGCAATTGCCAGATATCCTTGGCCGCCGAGAAGTCGAGCGTGTCGAGCGTCGATTCGGCCGGGCGCAGGGTCGACAGGCGCAGGCGGTTGCGCACGGCCTCGCTGTTTTGCGCTGGATCAAAGAAGTTATAACTGCCGTCGGCCAGCACCTTTTCAAATTCGTAGCGGTTGACGAAGTTCTGCACGGTTTCTTCCAGCTTGCTGCTGGAATGGCCCACGGCCGCATCCCAGTCCCAGCCCGCCAGCGTACCCTTCACGCCCGCCAGCGCGCGGTAAAACGTGACTTTATCCTGCTTCATGCGCGGCCCCAGGTCGAACAGGGTGGCCGTAAACGGCAAGGGCGTCGCACCCGGATTGTTCGGATGGCCCACGGGCAGCACCACGGGTATCGTGTCGAGCGCCTGCGTGGCATTGTTCCACACGCGCGTGGCATTGTTGACCGTCAACGGCGCGCTAAAGGTCTGGTCGGCGCGCGAATAGCTATGCAGCAAGTCGACATACGCCTCCGTGTCCGCATTGAGCTTGATGGTGGCGCGCGCGGCCGTATGCACGCGCTCGATGCCGGGAATCAAGGTTTTGTATGGCGAGGGATTGTAGGCCAGCACCTGGCCCGTCTTGCCGGGCGTGATGTCGCCATAATTGACCAGTTGCAGCGGTCCGCGCGCGCCGCCCAGGGTCTTGGTGGGATCGGTGCCCGCGTAATTGGTGATGGCCCAGCCCAGGCTACCGCGCTGCTGGTTGCGGAAATCCGCATCGCGCATCCAGGCCACGTCGCTTTGCTGCAGCTTGTCGCGCTGCTGCGCGTCGATCGAGAAGACCAGGCTGTAGCCGTCTTCCTCCAGCTTGCCAAAACCCGTCTGCAGCGCCGCGCTCTTTTCGTGCTGGCCCGTGCCTTCGGTCGAGCCGCCCCATTGCGCCGTGATGTCCGTGCCCGTAAATTGCTTGTACAGGATGATGTTGACCACGCCGGCCACGGCGTCGGAGCCGTAGATGGACGAGGCGCCATCCTTGAGCACCTCGATGCGCTGCACGGCTGCCATCGGCAAGCTGTTCAGGTCGACAAAGGTTTCCTGCAGGTTTTGCGCCGTGGCGTAGCTTGCCACGCGCTTGCCATTGACCAGGATCAAGGTATTTTTCTGGCCAATGCCGCGCAGCGACAGGCCCGAGGTGCCGGCCGAGAAACTGCCCGTATATTGCTCGTTATAACTGTTGCCGCTGTTGGCAGAGATGGAACGCAGTACGTCGGCCACGCTGGTCTTGCCGCTGGCCTTCAATTCCTTGGCGGTGATGACCTGCACGGCGCTGGCGCCCTCCTTTTCGCTGACGCGGATATTCGATCCGGTGACGTTGACGCGCGCCATTTCCTCCTCGGCGTGGACGAAAGAGGGGAAAGCGGCGGCGATGGCAAGACTGATGGCGAGTGGTTTGAACATGGTTTCCTCTTGATGGGATTGCCGCCCTTTTCAGATAAAAAAGGCCGAGCGGGGGCACGCGGGCCGGGTGGGCCAGCGGCTAAACAACAGACAGGGTGATGAGCGAATTACGCGATGCGCGGACGCGCCCGCATCGGCATGCACATGCGCATGCAGGACATGCTCAGGTGCGGCCGGGTGGCGTAAAAATAGGCAGAAAGAGTAAAGCGCAACATAAAAGACACCGGTAAGCGGGGAAAGACCACTATATCGCGGTGTCTTTAAGGCGTGAACGAATTAAAAATTGATTGTATATATGATTTAAATCTAAGGACTTGGTATTTGGCAATATTCAGGCGTCGGCAATCGCCGCTGCCGGGGCGCCAGGCGCGACGGCAGCTCGGCGTGCCTGCACGCGCCACCAGTACCAGGACAACAGCGCATTGAACCAGTAGGCTGCATACAGCACGGCCGTCAGGTGCAGGCCGCGGCTGTAGTAGAGCGGCACGGCCACCGTGTTGACCAGCAGCCAGAAAGCCCAGGTCTCGATGCGTCGGCTCATCAACAAGAATTGCGCGATGATGCTAAATACCAACACCGCCGAATCGATGAAGGGCGCGTACGCATTCGTAAAGCGGTGCAGCAACATGCCGTAGATCACCACGGCAACGATGCCCGCCGGCACCACCCACGCCAGGCTGCGCCAGCCCGTGCGCGTGATCGGCAATGGCTTGCCCCCGGCACCGCGGCGCCACTGCAGCCAGCCGATGACGCAAGTGACGATGAAAAACAGTTGCAGCAATACGTCGGCGTACAGGTTGACCTGGTAAAACAGCACGGCGAACAGCACGCAACCGACGATGCCGATCCACCAGGAGTGAATGTTGTTGCGGCCAGCGAGGAGGATGGAAACAGTCATCAGCACGTTGGCGGCGATCTCGAGCGGAGGAGTCAAGCGGTAGTCCTTTGCAGTGGAGGCACGGCGCCACTATAGCCCATTTACACGGCACGGTGTCCGCTGGCCAGGCAGCGAAAAACGTGCAAAAACCCACGAATAGCAAGCAATGCGGCCTTAGGCTGGCCTCACCCCTTGACTTCTCCGGCCATTCTGGCAAATTGCGTATCAAGTTAACACTCTATGGAAGTCTCCCCCGGTATGCGCCTGCGCTATCTCCTGTTTGCGGCAGTGTTCGGCGCATGCGCGATGCCCGCCCAGGCCTGTCGCATGACGATGGCGCTGGAGCAATGGCCGCCGTATGTATACCGCGATGCGCAAGGCAGTTATACGGGGCTGGACCTGGAATTGCTGCGTGCCATCTTCAAGGAAGCGCGCTGCACCCTGGTCATCCTGCCGGAACTGCCCACGGCGCGGCGCCAGTTGCTGTTCCAGAAAGGCGGGCTGGACCTGATGCTGGCCGCGTCGGACACCTCGGAACGCCAGTCGTATGCGCGTTTCAGCGTGAGCTACCGCGACGAGGCCGTGGGCGTCTTTGGCAAGGCTGGCGACGCCGCAGTGCAGCGCCATATCGGCAATTTTGGCCAGCTGGCGCGCGGCACGGCCACCCTGCTGGCGCCCAAGGTCGGCTGGTACGGGGCAGACTATGCGGCGGCCCGTCCGGCACTGGAAAAAGACGGTCGCCTGAATACATTCGGCAGCTTCCACCAAGGCGTGCGCATGCTCGATGCGGGCCGCGCCGACCTGCTGATGGGCGATGTGCTGGCCGTGCGCCACGAAGCGCGCCAGCAGGGCGTGGCACTGACCGCCCTGCCCTTCCTGGCCCTGCGCGCCCCCGTGCACCTGATGCTCAATGCGCGCAGCACCAGCACAGCTGACCTGGCACGCCTGGACGCCGCCATCGCGCGCCTGGAACAGCGCGGCAGGCTGGCGGCGATACGCGCCCGCTACGAGGCGCCGTAGCAGGCTTGCGCTACCGCCTGGCCTTATGGCGCGATGCGGGCGAAACGGCCGCTGTTGAAATCCTCGAACGCCTGCACGATCTCCGCTTCGGTATTCATCACGAACGGACCATGGCCGACAATAGGCTCATCGATCGGCTCGCCGCTCAACAGCAATACCACGGCGTCGTTGTTCGCCTCGATGGTGATGCTGTCGCCATCGCGCTCGAACAGCGCCATCTGCGCTTCGCGCACGACGCTCTCGCCGTTCACCATCAGCGTGCCATGCAGGACGATCAGGGCCGTGCTCCAGCCTGGCGTGACGGGCAACTGCGCCAGCTTGCCCTGCGCCAGGCGCATGTCCCACACCTGCATCGGCGAAAACGTGCGGGCAGGGCCATGCTGGCCATCGAATTCGCCGGCGATCACACGCACCGAGCCTGCGTCTTCCGGCAGCGCCACCGTCGCAATGGTGTCGCTGGTGATGGCCTGGTAGCCGGGCGCCGCCATCTTGTTCGTGGCCGGCAGGTTCACCCACAGCTGCACCATTTCCAGGGTGCCGCCCGACTGCGTGAAGGCTGGCGAGTGAAACTCTTCATGCAAGATGCCGGCGCCGGCCGTCATCCACTGCACGTCGCCGGGGCCGATCACGCCGCCCTGGCCCGTCGAATCGCGGTGCGCCACTTCGCCCTTGTAGACGATGGTCACCGTTTCAAAGCCGCGGTGCGGATGCGAGCCGACGCCGGGTGGACGGCTGCCGGGCGCAAACTCGGCAGGACCGGCATAGTCGAGCAGCAGGAAGGGGCTCAGCTGCTTGCCATGGCCGTTATATGAAAACATCGAGCGCACGGGGAAACCGTCGCCGACCCAGTGCTGGCGGGGTGCGCTATAGATACCGGTGATTTTTTTCATCTCGATCTCCTTGTAAGGGGTGTTAACTACGATGGAGATAGAATACTCTTGCGACGATAACTGCGGTAGACAGTAAAATATGCCATCAGCGTTCTAAAAATAGAACAATCAGGGAGCCATGATGCAAGATTTGAACGACTTGTATTACTTTGTGCAGGCGGTCGACCATGGCGGCTTCGCCCCGGCCGGACGCGCGCTGGGCATGCCGAAATCCAAGCTGAGCCGGCGCATCGCGCTGCTCGAAGAACGCCTGGGCGTGCGCCTGCTGCAGCGTACGACGCGGCACTTTTCCGTCACCGACGTGGGACTGTCGTTTTACGAGCATTGCAAGGCCATGCTGGTGGAAGCCGAAGCGGCGCAGGAAGCGATCGAGCTGACGCGCGCCGCGCCGCGCGGCACGGTGCGCCTGTCCTGCCCCATCGCGCTGCTGCAGTCGCTGGTCGGCCCCATGCTGGCCAGTTTCATGCGCGCGCATCCGCAAGTGACGCTGCTGCTGGAAGCAAGCAACCGCCGCGTCGACCTGGTGGCCGAAGGCTTCGACGTGGCGATAAGAGTGCGCCCGCCGCCGCTGCCCGACAGCGACCTGGTATTGCGCGTGCTGGCCGAGCGCGGCCAGTGCATGGTGGGTAGCCCGCTGCTGTTCGGCGATGCTGCGCGGCCGGCAGTGCCAGCCGACCTGGCCGACTGGCCCAGCCTGGCCCTGGGTGCGCCACAGCAGCACTACCAATGGGACTTGCGGGCCCAATGGTGCGCGTGCCCAGCTGCGCCACACGCCGCGCTTCGTCACGGGCGACATGCTGACCCTGCGCGACGCCGCCGTGGCCGGCGTGGGCGTGGTGCAGCTGCCGACCATGCTGATCGTCGAACAAGTCGCCGATGGCAGCCTGCTGCCGCTGATGGAGCAATGGCGGCCGCAGCGCGAAATCATCCACGCCGTGTTTCCCTCGCGGCGCGGCCTGCTGCCGGCCGTGCGCATGCTGATCGACCACCTGGCACAGCAATTTGCCGCGCTGGGCGAGGAGTAGGCGATTGCGCACCATATGCCAAATACGGCCAAATACGGCCAACTATGTCAACGCTACTCGTTTGACGCTGCCGCAGCGCCGGCTGCCCCAGCCGCTTTTTCCTTCGCGATGCGCGCATCGAGCTTGGCCTCATTGATGGCCGCATACTTGCGGCACGCTTGCGCATCGATGAAAGGATTCGGCGAAGCGCCTTCGAGCAGCTGCGTGAGCTTGCGGTCCGCGCCGGAATGGTCGGGATGGGCCGAAATCAGTATATCGCACGGCAAGCCGGCGAAGTCGCCGATGACTCGGCGGAAGGCCGGCGTCAGGTCAGCATGCTGCGCATCGCCCAGATAGTGGAAATCATCGGCCGCTACCGCGCTGAGGCTGGCGCCGAACACCACGCTCAGGCACTCCTTGCCTTCCGCATCCTCGCACGACAGCCAGGTCCAGCTGGTGCTGCCCGGCGTATGGCCAGGCGTATAGCGCGCCGTCACGGCAACGTCCCCCAGCCGCAAGGTCTCGCCGTCGCCTATCTCGCGCACGTTTTCCACGGCTGGCATGGACTCTATTTCTCCCGCCTGCGGATCGGTGTCGAGTACCGCTCCCGCGCGCAGCGCCTGGGCCCCGAGCGGGCTGGCGATGACTTGCGCACCGCTGTCACGGGCCAGCGCGGCGATGCCGCCCGAATGGTCAAAATGCGCTTCCGTATTCAGGATGAACTTGATGTCTTCCACGCGAAAGCCCAATTCGAGGATATGCTCCTTGATGGCCGCCACCGATTGCGGCAGCGCGCCGTCGATCAGGATCAGGCCCGCCCGCGTGTGGATCAGCACCACGCTCAGGCCGCCCACGCCCACGTAATACGTGTCGCCGTGGATGCGCGCCGGCTGCTGCGGGCGGTTCCACTGCTGCGCATAGGGTGAAGCGATGGGCTGCGTCAGCGGATCGATGGCGGGTGTGGCGGCATGCGCGCCAGGCAGCAGCGCGATGGTAGCCAAGGCGATGCCCAGGATGGTCTTGCGAAGGAAGAAGGGCGGCATGCGGCTCCAGGAGTGAGTGTGCGGTAAGCGAGACAGAGTACCGTTGCCAGCCGCGCGCGGTCAAGCATGCCATTGCGGCGACTTGCGCTACGATAGAGACCCATCCACTTTCGTGCGCCTTGCCGCGCCCACTGCCATGCGTTTGCTGATCCTGTCCGACCTGCACCTGGAAGTCTGGCGCGACGATGCGCCCGCCATCGATATCGCCACCAGCCGCCCCGACGTGGTGATCCTGGCCGGCGACATCGACACGGGCAGCCATGCCATCGCCTGGGCCGCGCGCACCTTTGGCACCCTGCCCGTGCTGTACGTGCATGGCAACCACGAGGGCTACGGCCACCAGCTCGACGCCATGCAGGATGCCGTGCGCAACGCCTGCGCCAGCGCCAATGCGCAGGGCGCCAACATCCGCCTGCTCGATGGCGACGCCGCCGTGCTCAATGGCGTGCGCTTCCTCGGCATCACCCTGTGGACGGATTTCCTGCTGTTTGGCGAAGAGCGCCAGGCAGACGCCCTGAATGCGGCGCAAAGCTACATGCCCGACTACAAGCGCATCAGCACGGGCGGCGCTGCGCCGCGCCTGCTGTGCGCCAGCGATACGGTGCAGCTGCATGCGCAGCACAAGGCCTGGCTGACGCAACAACTGGCGCAACCCTTCGATGGCAAGACCGTGGTCATCACGCACATGGCGCCGTCGATGCTGTCGGTGGAAGAGCAGTACGCCAGCAACCTCGGTTCGCCCGCCTTCGCCTCGCAACTGGACGCGCTGGTGGCACAAGCCGACCTGTGGGTGCACGGCCATATGCACGCTTCGCTCGACTACCGCATCCAGGGCTGCCGCGTCGTGTGCAACCCCTGCGGCTACAAGCGGCCGGACGGTACGCCGGAGAATGAAAGCTTCAACCCAGGCTTCACCGTCGACCTTGAGGCGCTTACGTGAACTGTTTGAAGTCCGGCTTGCGCTTTTGAAAGAACGCCGTAAACGCTTCCTTCGCTTCGGCGCCGCCCAGCATGGCGCTGAACAGCTTGTTTTCCTCGGCGATGGCAGCCTTCATTGGCTCCATGCGGCTTTGCTTCATCAGGCGCTTGGTGGCGCGGATCGAGGCGGCAGGCAGGGCCACCAGCTTGGCGGCCTGGCCTTGCGCGAAGGCGATCAAATCGTACAGGGGAACGACCTTCGATACCAGGCCCATTTCCAGCGCTTCCTGCGCGGGGAATGATTCGCCCAGCATCAGTTTTTCCGCCGCGCGCGGGTAGCCGGCCAGTTGCGTCAGCAGCAGGCTGGAGCCAAATTCCGGGCACAGGCCCAGCTGCGTGAACGGCATCGAGAAGCTGGCGTTGTCGGCCGCGTAGACCAGGTCGCAGTGCATCAGCAAGGTGGTGCCGATGCCGATGGCGGGGCCGGAGACAGCCGCCACCACGGGCTTGCTGCTGCCGTACAGGGCGCGCATGAACTGGAACACGGGGCGCTGCTCGTCGAGCGAACCGTCGGCCGGGCGGGCCGTCTTCATGAAATCATCGAGGTCGTTGCCGGCAGTGAAAATCTCGCGCTTGCCGCAGATCAGGATGGCGCGCACGTCATCGTCGGTTTCAGCCGCCACCAGCGCATCGGTCAGGGTCTGGTACATGGCGGCCGTAATGGCGTTCTTGCGTTCCAAACGGTTGAATTCCAGGGTGAGGATGCCCTCGCTCTTGCTGCACAAAATATCCATGTCGTCTCCAAAAAGATAAAGGGCGCCGAGGAGGTTCCGCAGCGCCCTGTTTTATTGCTTTAGTCTGTCGAACTTATACGCGTTCGAAAATACCTGCGGCACCCATGCCGGCGCCCACGCACATGGTGACCATGCCATACTTCTGCTTGGTGCGCTGCAGGGCGTGGATCACGGTAGCGGCGCGGATGGCGCCCGTTGCGCCCAGCGGGTGGCCCAGGGCGATCGCGCCGCCCATCGGGTTCACTTTCGCCGGGTCCAGGCCCAGGTCGCCGATGACAGCCAATGCCTGTGCGGCAAATGCTTCATTCAGTTCGATCCAGTCCAGCTGGTCTTGCGTGATGCCGGCGGCGGCGCACGCTGCTGGAATGGCGAATTTCGGACCGATGCCCATGATTTCCGGTGGCACGCCGCGCACGGCGAACGAGGAGAATTTCGCCAGCGGGGTCAGGTTATGCTCGCGCAGGATTTTTTCGCTGACGATCAGCAGCGCACCGGCGCCGTCGGACATCTGCGAGCTGTTGGCGGCCGTCACGGTGCCCTTGGCTGCAAACACCGGCTTCAGTTTTGCCAGCGACTCCATTGACGAATCGGCGCGCGCGCCTTCGTCGGTGTCGACAGTGCGGCGCGATATGTCCACCTGGCCCGTGGCCAGGTTCGGCGTGCGCGTGATGATTTCGACGGGCGTCGTTTCGGCCTTGAAGAAACCGGCTTGCTGCGCGGCGATGGCACGGCGGTGCGATTCGACGGAGAACGCATCCTGCTGTTCGCGCGACACTTTCCATTGCTGCGCCACTTTTTCAGCCGTCAGGCCCATACCGTAAGCCATGCCGATGTTTTCGTCGCTGAACATGTCCAGGTTCATCGATGGGTGGTGGCCCATCATCGGTACCATCGACATCGATTCGATGCCGCCGGCGATCATCACGTCGGCTTCGCCCACGCGGATGCGGTCAGCAGCCATGGCGATGGCCGTGATGCCCGAAGCGCAGTAGCGGTTGACGGTGACGCCACCCACGGTTTTCGGCAAGCCGGCCAGCAGCACCGAGTTACGCGCAATATTGAAGCCCTGTTCCGCTTCCGGGAACGAGCAGCCGATGATGGCGTCGGTGATCAGCGCTGGATCGAGGCCAGGCACCTGCGCCAGTGCCGATTGCAGCACGCGCACCAGCAGGTCGTCCGGGCGGGTGTTCCTGAACATGCCGCGCGGCGCCTTGCCGATCGGGGTGCGGGTTGCAGAGACGATATAGGCGTCTTGAAGTTGTTTGCTCATTTTATTCTTTCAAAGATGTTGAACGAAGTTCGTGTTCTGTCGAATGTCCGAGGTGGTCGAGGTTGCCGCTTAGCGCTTCTGCGACAAATACCAGTCCACCGTCACCTGTGCCGCCAGCGTGCCTTCGGCGTCGAACACGTCGACTGCCACGGGAAACGCCACCTTGCCATCCTGCGCCAGCTGCGCCTTGAGCGCGGCCAGGTCGCCCGGCACGCGGCCTTCGGCGCGCGTAGCGCCCCGGGCCACCTTCTGGTAAGCGATGCGCGATTCCTTGGCCACCGGGCGCAAGCCCAGTATCAGCTCGGCGAAGCCGCCAGCCATGGCCGCGCCGGAAGCCGTTTCGGCCAGGGTAAACAAGGCGCCCGCATGCTGCGTGCCCAGGTGATTATTCAGTTTGGGATCTTCCGGCATCGACACCTTGGAGGTGCCGGCGCCGATCTCGTCGATGCTGATCCCCAGCAGCCGCACGAAGGGCAAGGTGTCCATCATCTGTTGTTTGATACGGTCATACACCATGCTTGGCCTCACGCGCAGTAATACTTTAAAAACGATGGACAGGATCGTCATCGACGGTGTGCTTAGTTGCGTACCGGCTTACCGGTTTGCATCATGCCCATGATCCGTTCCTGGGTTTTCGGATGGTTCAACAGCTCCAGGAATGCCTTGCGTTCCATATCCAGCAGCCACTGTTCGCTGACGAAACTGCCCTGGTCCACGTCGCCGCCGGATACGATCTCGGCAATCATTTCACCCAGTTTGAAATCGTGCGCCGAAATGAAGCCGCCGTCGCGCATGTTGACCAGTTGCGCCTTGATGGTGCCCCAGCCGTAACGGCCCGTGACCTGGATCAGCGAAGGCAGTTGCGGACGGAAACCCGCATCGAACATGGCGCGCGCTTCGACCTTGGCCACGTGCAGCAGCTCGTAGGCGTTGAACACGATCACGTCGTCTTCCTTCAGGTAGCCCATTTTCTTCGCTTCCAGCGCCGATTTCGACACGTTGGCGGTGGCTGCATTGGTAAAGCCCGTTTTCAGGAATTGCAGGATGTCGTTGCCCTTGGCTTCCTTGTAGGCGCGCTGCGCCGCTTCCTTCAAGCCGCCGCCTGCTGGAATCAGGCCCACGCCCACTTCCACCAGGCCGATATAGGACTCGATCGAGGCGACGCGCTTCGACGCGTGCAGTGCCAGTTCGCAACCGCCGCCCAGCGCCAGGCCAGCCACCGCAGCGATCACTGGCACGTTCGCGTATTTCAGCGACATGAAGGTGTCCTGCAGTGCGGCGATGATCGGGTCGACCGCTTTCACGCCACCCTGCATGAACGCCGGCAGGGCCGATTGCAGGTCCGCGCCGGCCGAGAAGGCACCGCCTTCGGCGGCGTCAGCGTGCCAGATCACCAGGCCCTTGAAATTCTTTTCCGCTTCAGCCAGCGCGAGTTTGAGTCCATTAATCACGCCGTCGCCAATCACATGCATCTTGGTCTTGAACGAGATGATCAATACATCGTCGCCCGTATGCCAGACGCGTACCGATTCGTCTTCGAAGACGGTGGTGCCGGCCGTCTTGCCATCGATGGCGCCGCTGCCCAAGACTGGCGCACGGAATGGCTGGCGGTCATACACGGCCAGGCTCGAACGTGGCACGAAACTGTTCGACACGGCGGAGTACGAACCTTGCGGCGTATGCACGCCACCTTTTTCAGCGACCGGGCCTTCAAAGACCCAGGCTGGCAAGGGCGCGGTGCACAGCGCATGGCCGGCGTCGATGTCTTCCTTGACCCAGTTGGCCACTTGCAGCCAGTTCGATGCCTGCCACGTTTCAAACGGACCGACGTTCCAGCCGAAGCCCCAGCGCATGGCGAAATCGATGTCGCGCGCATTGTCGGCCACGGTGTCGAGATGGATGGCGATGTAATGGAAAGCGTCGCGGAAGATCGCCCACAGGAACTGGCCTTGCGGGTTGGTCGATTCGCGCAGCGCCTTCATCTTCTTGACCGGATCCTTTTCTTTCAGGATGCGGGCGATGATGTCGGCAGCCTTGGCGCCGCCGGCAACGTATTCACCGGTAGCGAAGTCCAGGCGCAAGATATCCTTGCCTACTTTCTTGTAGAAGCCTGCGCCGCTCTTCTGGCCCAACGCGCCTTTTTCCACCAGTTGCGCCAGCACGGCCGGCGTCTTGTAGACGGCAGCGAAAGGATCGTTCGGCAGGTAGTCCTGCATGGTCTTGATCACATGGCCCATGGTGTCCAGGCCAACCACGTCCGCCGTGCGGAAGGTGCCCGACTTGGCGCGGCCCAGCTTGGAGCCGGTCAGGTCATCGACGACGTCCACGGACAGGCCGAATTTCTCGGCTTCATGGACGATGGCCAGGATGCCGAACACGCCAACGCGGTTGGCGATGAAGTTCGGCGTATCCTTGGCGCGTACCACGCCCTTGCCCAGGGTGGTGGTCAAAAAGCCTTCCAGCTGGTCGGCAATTTCAGGCTTGGTAAACTCGGTCGGGATGATCTCGACCAGGTGCATATAGCGCGGCGGGTTGAAGAAGTGCACGCCGCAGTAGCGCGATTTCAGGTCGGCGTCGAAGCCTTCTGCCAGCTTGGTGATCGACAGGCCCGAGGTGTTCGACGCGAAGATCGCGTTCGGGCCGATGTGCGGCGCCACCTTCTGGTACAGGTCGTGTTTCCAGTCCATGCGTTCGGCGATGGCTTCGATGATCAGGTCGCAACCGGCCAGCAGGTCCAGGTTGTCTTCGTAGTTGGCTACCTGGATCAGGGACGCATCGTCCTTGTTGCCCAGCGGCGCAGGCGACAGTTTCTTCAGATTCTCGATGGCGCGCAGCACGATGCCATTCTTCGGTCCTTCCTTGGCTGGCAGGTCGAACAGCACGACCGGCACTTTCGCGTTGATGCAATGGGCGGCGATCTGCGCACCCATCACGCCGGCGCCGAGGACGGCTACTTTTTTAACGATGAAATTGGTCATATTTTCCTCAAGTCTTAGAACAGGTCTGCGTCGAGTGCCATCAAGTTGGCCGAACCGGAGCGTGCCTGACGGATCAGGGTTGCCGTTTCAGGCTGCAAGCGGGCGAAGTAGAAACGTGCGGTAGCCAGTTTGGCTACATAAAACTTATCACCTTGGGCCTCGGCGGCCCCACTCTTTTCCAGTGCGATCTTGGCCATCTGCGCGAACAGGTAGCTGTAGATCATGTGGCCGACGACGCGCAGGTAAGGCACGCATGCCGCGCCCACTTCGTCCGGATTCTGGAATGCCTTCATGCCGATTTCCATGGTCAGCTTGGTGACTTTGTCGCCCAGGTCGCCCAACGGGGTGACAAATTCGCTCATCGCTTCATCGGTGCCGTTGTCTTCAACAAAAGCCTTGATCTTTTCGCCGAACTTGCGCAGCTTGGCGCCGTTGTCGCCCAAAATCTTGCGGCCCAGCAGGTCCAGCGATTGAATCGTGTTGGTGCCTTCGTAAATCATGTTGATGCGCGCGTCGCGCACATACTGTTCCATGCCCCACTCCGCAATGTAGCCGTGGCCGCCGAACACTTGCATCGCTTCCGAGGTGGCGATCCAGGCGTTGTCGGTAATGAAGGCCTTGATGACGGGCGTCAGCAGCGCCACTTCATCGGCGGCTTCCTTGCGCACGTCGGCGTCTGGGTGGTGCAGTTCTCGGTCGATCTGCAGCGCCACGTAGGACGTGAAAGCGCGCGCGCCTTCGGCGTAGGCTTTGCCGGTCAGCAGCATGCGGCGCACGTCAGGGTGCACGATGATGCGGTCAGCTGGCAGTTCCGGGTTCTTGATGCCGGACAGCGAACGCATTTGCGTGCGGTCCTTGGCGTAGATCAGCGCGTTCTGGTAGGCGATCTCCGTCAGGCCCAGCGACTGCATGCCCACGCCCAGGCGGGCCGCGTTCATGAAGACGAACATGGCGTTCAAGCCCTTGTTCGGCTGACCGATGATCCAGCCTTTCGCGCCGTCCAGGTTCATCTGGCAAGTCGAATTGCCGTGGATGCCCATTTTTTCTTCGATGGCGCCGCAGGTAATCGGGTTGCGCTCACCGACCGTGCCATCGGCGTTTGGCAGGAATTTCGGCACCAGGAACAGCGAGATGCCTTTCGAGCCTTCCGGTGCGTCCGGCACGCGGGCCAGCACCAGGTGCAGGATATTTTCCGCCATGTCGTGCTCGCCGGCCGAGATGAAGATCTTGTTGCCGGTGATGGTCCAGGAACCGTCCGCCTCAGGCAGCGCTTTCGAGCGCAGCAGGCCCAGGTCGGTGCCGCAGTGCGGTTCGGTCAGGCACATGGTGCCCGTCCATTCGCCCGAGACCAGTTTCGGCAGGTAGACTTGTTTCTGATGGTCGGTGCCATGTTCCTTCAGGCACTCGTAGGCGCCGTGCGACAGGCCGGGGTACATGGACCAGGCCTGGTTCGACGAGTTCAGCATTTCATAGAACGAGTTGTTCAGTACCACCGGCAAGCCCTGGCCGCCGTATTCCGGATCGCAGGCCAATGCCGCCCAGCCGCCTTCGACGTATTGCTTGTAGGCTTCCTTGAAGCCTTTTGGCGTGGTCACGCTTTTCGTGACGGGGTCGTGGTGGCAGCCTTCGCGGTCGCCGGAGTGGTTCAGTGGGAACAATACTTCAGAAGTGAATTTTCCACCCTCTTCCAGCACCTGGTTGATGATGTCGGCGTCGACTTCGGCGTAAGACGGCATTTGCTTCAATTCTTCTTCCACTTGCAGCAATTCATGCAGGACGAATTGCATATCCCGGATTGGCGCGACGTATTGACCCATAATTTTCTCCTGAAGGCGTTTAGCTAAAGTGTTGTACTTGTAATTGCGTGTGCGTTGCTGCGGATGCTGCCTGACGGCTTATTTGCTTGTGACAGAATTCTGGTACGACGCCAGCAGGCGCACAAAGCCCACTTGCGCCCGTTCGATGCTGCCCGGCACGCGCAAAAAGCGCGCATCGTGATGCAGGGCCAGGATCAGGCCATACATCTCGTACACCAGCTGCTGCGCATCGGTATCCGCTTTCAGGTCGCCCGTGGCGATCGCTTGCTCGACACAGCGCAGCAGCGCGCCCTGCCAGGCCCGCACCATGGCGACGAGCGCCTCGCGGATCGGGCCCGGACGGTCGTCATACTCGACGGCGCCGCTGATATAGATGCAGCCGGAAGCGATCTCCACGCTGACCCGTTTGACCCAGCGCGCAAACATCGATTGCAGACGAGCGATGCCGCGTGGCTCTTTCATGCTGGGGAAAAAGACTTCTTGCTCGAAACGATAGTGGTAGAGCTTCAGCACTTCCATCTGCAAGTCTTCGCGCGAGCCAAAGTGGGCAAAGACGCCCGACTTGCTCATGTTCATTTTGTCCGCAAGCAGTCCAATGGTCAGGCCTTCCAGGCCGTCGCGGCTGGACAGGTCCAGCGCCACGTCGAGGATGGCGGCACGGGTCAGTTCGCCCTTGCGCATGAATTTGACTGAAGTATTCAAGAGGTCCGTTCTAAAAGTGATGTTGCCGATTTGGCGGATTGGGACGCGAGCAAAAAAAGCACGCTGCGAAAAAATCCGAACGCTCGTACTATTATCCACTACAACATAAAAGTCAAACGGGAACTTTAGAGCCAGCGTTCTATTGGTGCGACGCAGCATTCTTTGGCCGCGTATTTACAGCGATTCCCGGCAGGCAAAAGCGCGTCGCTCCCTTGCCGCACGGACACAAACGCGCCTCAGGAAAGGTCGCCTGCCTTGCTCAGTTGACGGCGGTCGCGCTTGGTCGGCCGCCCTTTGATGGTCGTGCCCGGCTCGCGGAACAGCTTGCGTTCCTGCGCCAGGTGTTCGCGGCGGGCGATGCTGGCCGGCGTCTCGGCATACAGCAGGCGCGCCACGCTTGCCGCACCGCGTTTGTCGGACAGGCCCAGCACGGCCACTTCCCACGTTTCCGCACCATTGTCGACGGCCAGTTCGTCGCCCACGCGCAGGCTGCGCGCCGGTTTGACACGCTCGCCGTCCACTTTCACCTTGCCATTGTCGACAGCCTCGCTGGCCAGCGAACGCGTCTTGAAAAAGCGCGCCGCCCACAGCCATTTGTCCAGCCTTACTGTTATCATCTCGTTCATGCGTACTTGCCTACTGAAAAAATGCGCATCACCAGCCGGTACGCCAGGAACGCCGCTTCATAGCCCAGGCGGCGGAAACGGCCGATGTGCTTGAAGTCGTCCGGGTGGATGACGATGCCGTCCGCCACGCCCTGCTCGATGTGCTGGCGCAGGCTTTGCGCAAACGCAACGTCCTTGATGACCACGTTCGCTTCCTGGTTCAGGAACAGGCTCAGCGCGTCGATATTGCTCGAACCCACCGTGGCCCAATCATCGTCGACCACGGCCACCTTGGCATGCAGCTGCGTCTTGCGGTATTCGACGATCTTGACGCCGGCCGCCAGCAGTTTCGGATAAAAGGAATGCGCCACGGCATCTTGTATGCGGAATTCGCCCACGCCGATCAGCAAAACCACGTCCACGCCCCGCTGGGCCGCCTGGGCCAGCGCGCGGCGCAGCTTGTGCCCGGGCGCAAAATACGGGTTGGCCAGCATCACGCTTTTCCTCGCCTGGCCCAGCGCCTGCAGGTAGGCGCGCTGGATGGTGCGGCGGTTGCGCAGGTTGTCGCGCACGACAAAGCCGGCCACGACAGGGTTCTTCGCCAGCTCCTTGCTGACGACGCGCATCTTGCGGTACAGCTTGATACGCCGCACCAGGTTCATCTTGCCTAATCTCGCCCACTGCGCCTGCACTTCTTCATGGATAGCGTCTACCAGCGGCCCCTTCACCTGCACGGCAAAGTCCCAGCGCGGCGCTTCCAGGCTGATGTTGTGGTCGTAGTCGCAAAACATGTCGTCGTTGATATTGATGCCGCCCACCAGCGCGACCTCGCCATCGGCGACGCAGATCTTGCGGTGCGTGCGCGCAATGCCGCTTCGGAACCACGGATTGAAGATGCGATGGTGTACGCCAGCCGCTTCCAGCTCTGCATGCATGGCATTGACCCGGCGGTTGCCAGTGCCGAACCAGTCCGTGATCATGCACACCATCACCCCGCGTGCAGCGGCGCGCTTCAGGGCGTCGAGCACCAGGGTGCCCGTGGTGTCATCGGCAAAGATATAGGTTTCGAAATAGACTTCCGCGCGCGCGCCGTCGATGGCCTGAACCAGCGCAGGAAAGTAATCGGTGCCGCAATACAGCAGCTCGATGTTGTTGTGGGCGATGAAATTGACTGTGCGCATGCTGGCAGTCTACGCGAGTTTCAAAGCAGCAACTATCGGCGCGTGGTCCGACAATTTTGCCCACAAGGTGCCGTGCATGACCTGCGCGCCTTCCACATGGAAACCGCGCACATAGATGCGGTCCAGGCGGAACCACGGCAAGGCGGCGGGAAAGGTGCGTGCCGGCACGGGGATCGGCGTTTTCGTCTGGCGCCGCGCCAGGGTACGCACCAGGTCGCCCAGGGCCGAATTCGACGCGCGCTGGTCGAACACTTCCACCACGCCCAGCGCATTGCGCAGCTTGTCGCTGAGCGTGTTGCGCCAGTCATTGAAATCGCCGGCGATGATGACCGGCTCGCCATTCGGCGCCGAGGCCATGACGGCATCGATCAGCGCCTGCGTCTGGCGGCCCCGTCCCGACTCGAACAAGCCCAGGTGGACCACATAGCAATGCACGTCGGCCTGCGGCGTCTTGAGCACGCAATGCAGGATGCCGCGTTGCTCGTATGCATGGTCTGATACGTCGTGGTTGGTTTGCGAGGCGATGGGAAACTTGCTCAGCAAGGCGTTGCCATGGTGGCCATGGTCATACACGGCATTCATGCCATACGCCGAATGATGCTCGGCGCCGGCAAAGAATTCATGCTGCGACGCTTCCGGCCAATGCTTCTGGCCATTGTTCTCGGCGCCAAAGCGGGCCGCATTGCGGTCATGCTTGCCCTGCACTTCTTGCAAAAAAACAACCTCTGCATGAAAAAGGGCAATCGCCTGCTTCAAAGCATGCACCCTGGGCAAGCCCCGCACGGAGGAAACACCCTTGTGTATATTATAAGTTGCTACGCGGATTTTCATGCATTGATTCTACTCCCAGACGCGGCCCACGCGGCGCCAACATAGGTGCGCGTGTGCACCTACGCCATCAAAATCGCCCGGCCATCGAGCGCAATCAGGCCAGCATACGGCTCACGCCAGCCGTCACGCTCACCAGCAAAGCCGTAATGCCGGCGGCCCACACCACCTTCACCAGCAACGGTGCGCCGCGCCAGGCCACGGTGCGCTTGCCCTTGGCAAACGCGCCAGGGTGCAGCAGCCAGCCGATCGCCATCAGCGGCATGCCGATCGGCGGCGTGCGGCCGGGCACGGTGGAGGTGAAGAGTGCCAGGATGAAGCACAGGCATAAAATGATGCCGACAACGCCCAGCAGTTTTTGCTGTGCGGTCAAATGAATCCAGTTCAACATGGAATGCTTTCTTATCAGAGGTCAGGTACGCCATGCCAGGCCCGTCATGGCCGGCAATTGCAAAATGGCTTCCGCGTTGGAAGAGGAAAAACATTGGTCGGCCGCCGCCAAGTATGGCAGCCACGTGTATTGCAGGTGTTCGCGGGGACTCAGGGTGATGGCGATGTCGCGCGGCACTTGCACGCTGAACACGTGCTCCGTGTTGCGCGTCACGCCGGGCGCATAGCGGTGGCGCCAGACGGGGTAAATCTCGTACACATTCGACAAGTTCCAGTCGCGCAGCACGATGCGTTCGCCATCGGCGACGATACCGGTTTCCTCGAACAGTTCGCGCGCCGCCGTCTGCAGCAGCGGTTCGTCAACGGCATCGAGCGAACCGGTCACCGACTGCCAGAAACCAGGCTGGCCCGCGCGCTCGATCAGCAACACGTCGAGTTCAGGCGTATGAATGACGACCAGCACGGAAATGGGAATTTTATGGGTCATATCAAAAATGAAAAAGGCGCCTCAAAAGCGCCTCTTCTTGCATAGCATTATCAAACAGCGGCCGCCGCAGCGGCCGCATGATGCATTACGCTACTTTTGGCTCGGCGCCGCGCAAACGGATGTGCAGTTCGCGCAGTTGCTTCTCGTCCACTTCCGACGGCGCTTGTGTCAGCAGACACTGGGCGCGCTGGGTTTTCGGGAAGGCGATGACGTCGCGGATCGAATCGGAACCCGTCATCATGGTCACGATACGGTCCAGGCCGAATGCCAGGCCGCCATGCGGAGGCGCGCCGTATTGCAGGGCGTCGAGCAGGAAGCCGAACTTCAGCTGCGCTTCTTCGGCGTCGATCTTCAGGGCGCGGAAGACCTTGCTTTGCACGTCGGCGCGGTGGATACGGATCGAACCACCGCCCAGTTCCCAGCCGTTCAAGACCATGTCGTAGGCCTTGGCGATGCAGGCGCCCGGATTGGTTTCCAGCATGTCTTCATGGCCGTCTTTCGGCGCCGTGAATGGATGGTGGGTGGCCGTCCAGCGGTCCGCTTCTTCGTCGTGTTCGAACATCGGGAAGTCGACCACCCACAGTGGCTTCCACACGTCGTCGAACAGGCCGGCTTTCTTGCCGAAATCGCTGTGACCAATTTTGACGCGCAGCGCGCCGATGGCGTCGTTGACGACCTTTGCCTTGTCGGCGCCGAAGAAGATCAGGTCGCCGTCTTGCGCGTTGGTCAGTTCGATGATCTGCGCCAATGCTGCATCGTGCAAGTTCTTCACGATCGGCGATTGCAAGCCGTCACGGCCCTTGGCTTTTTCATTGACCTTGATATAGGCCAGGCCCTTGGCGCCATAAATGGCGACAAATTGCGTGTATGCATCGATTTCCGAGCGTGGCATGGCGCCGCCGCCGGGCACCAGCAAGCCGACAACGCGGCCGTTCGGCATGTTGGCCGCACCGGAGAAGACCTTGAAATCGACGTCTTTCATGACGTCGGTCAAGTCCGTGAAGGCCAGCTTGACGCGCATGTCCGGCTTGTCGGAACCGTACAGGCCCATCGCCGTGGCGTAATCCATCACCGGGAACGGGTTGGGCAGTTCGATGTCCAGGGTGTTCTTGAAGACGACACGTATCATGTCTTCGAACAAGTCGCGGATTTCCTGTTCCGTCAGGAACGAGGTTTCGCAATCGATCTGCGTGAATTCCGGCTGGCGGTCGGCGCGCAAGTCTTCGTCGCGGAAACATTTGACGATCTGGTAGTAGCGGTCGAAGTTGGCCACCATCAGCAACTGCTTGAACAGCTGAGGCGATTGCGGCAGCGCGAAGAAATGGCCCGCGTTCACACGCGATGGCACCAGGTAATCGCGCGCGCCTTCTGGCGTCGACTTGGTCAGCATCGGCGTTTCGATGTCGATGAAGCCCAGCGCGTCGAGGTACTTGCGCACTTCCATCGTCACCTTGTAGCGCAGGCGCAGGTTGTTTTGCATTTGCGGGCGGCGCAGGTCCAGCACGCGGTGCGTCAGACGCGTCGTTTCCGACAGGTTGTCGTCGTCCAGCTGGAACGGCACCGGCACGGAGGCGTTCAGCACTTCCATCTCGCTGCAGACGACTTCGATCTTGCCCGAGTTCAAGTTGTTGTTGATGGTGCCGTCCGTACGCGCAGTCACCACGCCTGTCACGCGCAGGCAGAATTCATTGCGCACGGCTTCGGCGACCTTGAACATGTCAGCTTGTTCCGGATTGCAGACGATTTGCACCAGGCCTTCACGGTCGCGCAAGTCGATGAAAATCAGGCTGCCGTGGTCGCGGCGGCGATGTACCCAGCCGCACAGGCTGACGGTTTGGCCGAGCATGGCTTCAGTGACGAGGCCGCAATATTGAGTACGCATTGACATAAAATTCTCAGTCCAGGTTAAATTAGTGTTCGATCCGGCCACGTCCCCGCTGGGACGCCTGCCTTTATTCTTTGGCTGCCGATACCGGGACCGGGGCCGGGACCGGGACCGTTACAGCGACAACTTCCGCAGGCGCCACCACGCCCATCGAGACGATGTACTTGAGCGCCGCATCAACGCTCATGTCGAGTTCGACCACGTCGCTGCGCTTCATCATCAGGAAAAAGCCCGATGTCGGGTTGGGCGTCGTCGGCACATACACGCTGACGTAATCGCCCACCAGGTGGTTCGCCGCATCGCCGCCCGGCACGCCGGTCAGGAAAGCGATGGTCCAGGAATTCTGGTGCGGATATGGCACCAGCACTGCCTTGCGGAAAGCATTGCCCGACGAGGAAAACAAAGTATCCGACACTTGCTTGACGCTCGAATACAGGGAATTGACGATGGGTATGCGTTGCAGCAACTTTTCCCACAGTTTCACCACGTAATTGCCGACCAGGTTATTCGTCAACAAGCCCGTCAGAAAGACGATGAGTATCGTCAGTATCGTGCCCAGGCCGGGAATGTCAAAGCCGAACAGCGAGTTCGGGCGGAAACGTTGCGGCACCAGCAGCAGGGATTGGTCCAGCGTGCCGATCACCAGATTGAGGACCCAGACGGTAATGGCCAGCGGTACTAAAATCAGCAATCCGGTAATAAAGTATTTACGCATCGGTTTCTCGGTAATGGGTGGGGTCGGCGCACAGCGCCGTGTCAGTCCGCTTTCGGCGCTGCCGCGGCGGGCGCGGGCGCTGGAGCAGCGGCAGGCGCGCTCTCGGTGGCAGGCCCTGGCTTGGCGTTATCGGCCGGGCCAGTCGGAATGGCCGTGCTGGGCGCCGTGCCGCCACGGAAATCGGTCGCGTACCAGCCAGTGCCCTTCAATTGGAAACCGGCGGCCGTCAATTGTTTCTTGAAACTGGGCTTGCCGCACGACAGGCACACCGTCAGTACTGGGTCGGAGATCTTTTGCAAGACATCCTTGGCAAAACCACACTCGTCACAACGGTAAGCGTAAATCGGCATCTCTACTCCGAGAAAATCATCAAAAACCCTGAATTATAAAGCTTTTCCGCCAGCCTCTGCTGAAATTGCCCTGCCCGCCTCACCCTGCCCGGCGGCGCCAGCGCATCCAGCGCTCCTTGCCGGCGAAGACCGCGATGGAATCGCTGACGGCCTCGTCGTCCAGGCAATCGAAATGCGGCGCCAGCAAAGCGTTTAATTGGTCACGTGAAATACCAAACGGCGGCCCCTTGGCATTGTCGTCAAAGAAAAAGTAGCCGGCCAGCATCGCACCTGGCGCCAGCAGCTGGGCCCAGCGCTGCGCCACTTGCGGCCACATGCTGCGCGGCATGGCACATAAAAAAGCCCGTTCGTAGATCAGGTCCAGCGGCGCATCTGGTCGCCAGGCAAAGAAATCGGCTTCCACCACTTGCCCTGCCCGTTCGCCGACGACAGCGCGCGCGGCAGCCACGGCGTTGGGTGAAAAATCGATGGCCGTGGCATCCCAGCCATGGTCCAGCATGAAAACCAGCTCATAGGCCGAGCCGCAGCCGGGAATCAAACAACGCAGCGGCGCTGGGCTGCTGCGGACAAAGCTGGCCAGGCGCGACGGCACGCCGCCCTGGTCCCAGGGCGTGAATTGTTTCTCGAAACGCTCGTCCCAGAAGGCGGGCGAGAGCGGATCGCGGGTGCGGAAGTCAGTCATCACTTATCCCTGAGCCGATTAAAACGGCAGTTGATGCCAGCGCATGAACACTTGCAAGCCCAGCGCGCCGAGTGCGAAGGCACCCACGAAATACACGATAAAGCTCAGCAAGCGGTTCGTCTGACGTTGTTCCGCCAGCAACACTTTCATCAGTTCCACATCGTTTTCTCGCGGCGCGCCGGCCACCGTCAAGGCCTGGTGCAGCAGGCGCGGCAGTTGCGGGAAGATGTGCGCATAGCGGGGCGCCTCGGCGCGCAGGCGTTCCATGAAGCCTTGCGGGCCCACCTGGTTGCTCATCCACTTTTCCAGGTAGGGCTTGGCCGTTTGCCACAGGTCCAGTTCCGGATCGAGCTGGCGGCCCAGGCCTTCGATATTGAGCAGGGTCTTTTGCAGCAGCACCAGCTGCGGCTGCACTTCCACATTGAAGCGGCGCGAGGTCTGGAACAAGCGCAGCAAAACTTGTCCAAAAGAAATATCCTTCAGCGGACGGTCGAAGATCGGTTCGCAGCAGGCGCGCACGGCCGCTTCCAGCTCGTCGATGCGCGTATCTTTCGGCGCCCAGCCCGATTCGATATGCGCCTCGGCCACGCGCTTGTAGTCGCGGCGGAAGAAGGCGAGGAAATTTTGCGACAGATAATCCTTGTCGTAATCGTTCAGCGTGCCCACGATGCCGAAATCGAGCGCGATATAGCGGCCGAACGACTCGGGCGCGATGGAGACGAGAATATTACCCGGGTGCATATCGGCATGGAAAAAGCCATCGCGGAACACTTGCGTGAAGAAAATTTCCACGCCATCGCTCGACAGCTTGCGCAAATCCACGCCAGCGGCCACCAGGCGGTCGATCTGCGACACGGGGATGCCCACCATGCGCTCCATCACGATCACGCTGCTGGAGCAGTAATCCCAGTACATTTCCGGCACCAGCAGCAAGTCCGAATTGGCGAAGTTGCGGCGCAGCTGGCTGGCATTGGCCGCCTCGCGCATCAGGTCCAGCTCGTCGTGCAGGTATTTGTCGAACTCGCCCACCACTTCGCGCGGTTTCAAGCGCTTGCTGTCGGCCCACAGGCGGCTGATCCAGCCGGCGGCGATATGCATCAGCGCCACGTCTTCGTCGATCAGCTTTTTCATGCCGGGACGCAAGACCTTCACGGCGACTTCCTTGCCGTCTTTCAAGGTGGCGAAGTGCACCTGGGCAATCGAGGCAGACGCTACCGGTTCGCGCTCGAAACTGGCAAACAATTGATCCGGATGCGCGCCCAGCGACTTGGTGATCTGCGCCACGGCCAGGTCGGAGCTGAACGGTGGCACGCGATCTTGCAAACGAGCAAGTTCTTCGGCGATGTCGAGCGGCATCAAATCGCGGCGGGTGGACAGCACCTGGCCGAATTTGACAAAGATCGGGCCCAGCTCTTCCAGCGCCAGGCGCAAGCGCATGCCGCGCGGCGAGCTCAGGTCGCGCCAGAAAATCAGGGTATCGATCAGCTTGGCAATGCGCGGTACTTGCAGACCAGAAATTGCTATTTCATCCAGACCGTACTTGATGGAAACACGGATGATTTTAAACAGGCGCAAAAATTTCAATATCATGTAGACAAATCCGGTGAGGAGGGCTGCATCTGGAGGGCGGCGGCCGCCTTTTCCAGTCTGGCGAGGCGCTTGGCCAGGCGTTCGACGTCATCGCGCACGCGCGTCACGCCGGTGGAATATTCCAGCAGGGTGCTGGGACGGATCAGCATCGGCTGTTCGTCGAGAAAGTATTCGGCCACGTTTTCCGCCAGCTTTTGCTGGCCCGTGCGCACGAAAGCGACAGCGTCCCTGGCACCGGCGACCAGGCGCGTGGCCAAGATGGGGCCGAGCAACTTTTCCAGGTCGTGCTCCGCTTCCCAGCGCAAGCCCTTGCTCAATTGCGAAATCGCATTGGCAAATTCGGCATCGCCTTCGATTTTCACATAGGAAAACGCCCGTTCGCGGTTTTGCAGTATCAGCGGCACATCGAACAGTTTCACACGGATAGTGACGTTGGCAGGCGTGTCGGCTGGAGCCGTTCCGGGGGCCGTTTCCAGCATGCCGGCACTGTCGACGCGCATGCGCAAGGCCACGGCGCCCGTATCGATGCAGGCGATCTTGCCAGCGTGCACCGCCAATTGCTGGCGCGCCCACGGTTCCTGTGCCAGCAGGTGGTTGATGGTAGCGATGACGGGAGCCATCAAGGAAATATCGGGTATCGGTGCCATCATGTGCTTGCGCGCCGCGCGCGCCCTTAAAAAGAAAAAACCGCCCGTACAACAACGCGGGCGGTTTCGATCTTACCAGTTCAGCAGGAAATATCCCTTAAGCACCAAGAATTGACCATGGGCTTAAGCTGCTATTCAGGAAGTTATTATCATTAACCCAATTGTTGAATGCCAGCCAATACCCAGCCGCTATTGCCGCTGATGGGTTTCGACATATTCCACACTTCCGCGAAGGACTCGGCCGGCGCGCCCGGTGCCGAGCGGATCAGGCCCGTGAATTTCACGCTGGCCAGGTAATCGTTGTCGCTCGTTTCAATGCCCATCAATTCGGCGTCGATGGTGACCACGTCGGTAAAGTCAGGCTGCGCGCCGCGTTCCTGGATCTGCATGCGCAGTTCCCCAAACACTTCCGGCGAGGTAAATTCGCGGATGTCGTTGACGTCCGCCTTGTCCCAGGCCGCTTGCAGGCGAATGAAATTGCTTTTCGCGTGGCGCAGGAAGGCTTCCTTGTCAAAGTCGGCTGGCACGCCCCATGGCGCGGCCACAGGGGCTACCTTGTCCAGGCCCACGCCGGACGAGACAGGCTGCAGCGGTGGCAGCGGTGGAATGCGCGCGCCGATATCGGGCACATTGCCGGCAGGCGCAGGCTGATTACCGCCAAAGCCCGCAAACGGCGCGTTGCCGGAGTTGCCCATGCTATTGCCGGCGCGCTTGCCGCGCACCATGCGGTAGATGAAGAATGCCGCGCCCGCCAACAGGGCCACCATCAGCAGGGTGCTGATCATGCTGGCCAGGGCGCCGCCCAGGCCAAAGTGCGACAGCAGCGCGCCCAGGCCCAGGCCCAGCAAGGCGCCGCCCAGCAAGCCCTTCCAGCGGCTAGGGGCCTTGGCGGCAGGCGCGGGTGCGGGTGCGGGGGCCGGCGCCGGTTGCGCCTGGCGTGGCGCCGCGTTCGGTGCGGGCGTTGGTGCCGGCGCCGGGGCCTGGCGGCCCACGTTTTGCGACTGGCGGCCAAACGAACGGCCCCCCCCCATGGGACGGGCCAGCGCCTCGCCCAGCATGGATCCCGTGGTCGCGGCCAGCATCATGCCGACCATAAATTTCTTCAATTTCATTTCATCTCCTGAATTCACCGGCAGCGGTTAAGTTACATCTTTGATTTACATCTTGATGCCGGTATGCAAAGCGGCAATGCCTGCCGTCAAATTGTAGTACTGCACGCGCTCAAGGCCCGCCGTTTCCATCATGGTCTTCAAGGTTTCCTGGTCCGGGTGCATGCGGATCGATTCTGCCAGGTAACGATAGCTTTCCGCGTCACCGGCGATTTTCTGTCCAAACCACGGCAGCACCGAGAACGAATACAGGTCGTACGGCTTTTGCAGCGGCGCGGCAACCTTGGAAAACTCCAGCACCAGCAGCTTGCCGCCCGGTTTCAGCACGCGGCGCATTTCCGCCAGCGCCACATCCTTGTGCGTCATGTTGCGCAGGCCAAAGGCCACGCTGACCCGGTCAAAATAGTTATCCGGGAACGGCAGTTTCTCCGCATCACATAACAAGGTGGGGGTGAGCAGGCCGCGATTCAAGAGGCGGTCGCGGCCTACGCGCAACATCGACTCATTGATATCGGTCAACCAGACTTCGCCCGTGGGCCCTGCCTGCTTGGCAAAGGCCTTCGACAGGTCGCCCGTGCCGCCAGCGATGTCGAGCACCTTGAAGCCGGGGCGCACGCCCGCGTTGGCAATCGTAAACGTCTTCCACAGACGGTGCAGCCCGCCCGACATCAAGTCGTTCATCACATCGTATTTGGCAGCGACGGAATGGAACACCTTGGCGACTTCGCGCACTTTGTCGTCTTCTGCAACTGTTTTGTATCCGAAATGGGTCGTATTGGTCATGGTAGGCAGTCTGTTTGAACTTGCATGTATTATACAAGCGGCAGGCGCATTTCCCCCTGACGCCGCAGAAGGTATTGCCTTTCGACGCCATTCGAGGCCAGTGCGGCGGCCTGTGTGTACGCGACCAGCGCAGCTGCACGGTCGCCCTGGCGGCGCAGCAAGTCGGCCCGGGCCGCGTGCAGATAGTGCGATTGCGTCAGGCTGGGCAGCGCTTCGAGCCGCTCCAGCCACGCCAGTCCATGCCCGGCCCCATGCGCCATGGCGCAGGCAATCACGGCATTGAGCAAGATCAACGGTTCCGGTTTGTGCCGCAGCAAAGTTCCATACAGGGCGCTGATCTGGCGCCAGTCCGTCTGGCTGGCCGTGGCCGCCCTGGCGTGCAAGGCGGCAATGGCGGCCTGCAATTGGTACGGTCCCGGCGTGCGCGCAGCCAGCGCCTGCTCCAGCAGCGCCAGCCCTTCAGCAATCAAGGCGCCATGCCACAGGCGGCGATCCTGCTCTTCCAGTGTCAGCAGATCGCCTTCTGACGACAGCCTGGCCGCGCCGCGCGACGCCTGCAACAGCATCAGGGCCAGCAAGCCCTGCACTTCCGGCTGGCCCGGCAGCAAGCTGTCGAGCAGGCGCGCCAAGCGCAGCGCTTCGGCGCACAGGTCGGCGCGCAGCAGGGACTCTCCCCCGCTGGCGCAATAACCTTCGCTGAAGACCAGGTAAATCACGTGCAGCACCTGCGCCAGGCGCTGCGGCCATTCTTGCTGCAGTGG
Source organism: Janthinobacterium woesei (assembly GCF_051380875.1). NCBI lineage: Bacteria > Pseudomonadati > Pseudomonadota > Betaproteobacteria > Burkholderiales > Oxalobacteraceae > Janthinobacterium > Janthinobacterium woesei. The sequence continues at coordinate 236,364 of NZ_JBNYXW010000001.1, read as the reverse complement.
CAGTTCGAAGGGAATACGCGCTTCGGCGATCTTGCGCTTGGCGCGCAGCACACGCTGCGACAGCGTCGCTTCCGGCAAACCGAAAGCGCGTGCGATCTCGGCCGTGGACAGGCCACACAGGGTGCGCAGGGCCAGCGCCACCTGCGCCTCGGGCGCCAGCGCGGGATGGCAGCAGATGAACAGCAGGCGCAAGCGGTCATCCTCGATGGCTTGTGTTTCCGCAAGCATGGCCGCCGGCAGCCGGGACAGCACGGCGTCCGCGTCGGCCACGCTCTTGCCCGCACGGCGCACCTGGTCGAGGGCAGCATGGCGCGCCACGGACGCCAGCCAGGCGGCGGGATGCTCCGGCACGCCCGTCTGCGGCCACAGTTCGAGTGCCTTGCGGCACGCTTCCTGCAATACGTCTTCCGCCAGGCCCAAGTCGCCAAAGCGCCGCATCAGGCCGGCCAGCACCCTGCCCCCTTCCTGGCGAAACACCAGTTCGACGGCCACAGTGGCGTCGCCAGCCATGTTCAAGCTGTAACGGGCCGCACTTCGATGGTGCCCAAGGATGCCGCCGGACAACGCGCCGCCCAGGTCAAAGCCTCATCCAGGTGCGCGCAAGCCAGCAAATAATAGCCACCCAGCTGCTCCTTGGTCTCCGCGAACGGTCCATCCGTGATGACGGGCTTGCCGTTGTGCAGGCGCACGCAAGTGGCGCTGCGCACGGGCGCCAGCTCGGCGCCGCCGCGCAGCACGCCCGCCGCCTCCAGTTCCTGCGTGTAACTGGCAAAGTCGGCCATCAGGCTGGCCATCGGCCCTTCTTCCATTGCTTCATAACGCGCCTCGTCGGCGTAGATCAGGATCATGTATTCCATTATGGGTCTCCAGAAATAAGAATGCCCGCAAGCGCGGGCATTCATACGACGAACGGGACGGCGGTTATCCGACAGATTACCGCATTATTTTTTCACCTCAATGTTTGTGGCCGCAGCTGGGTCCATGCACATGGCCGGAAGATTGCTTGACCGTCATGTCGGCCTTGGCGTCGCGGCCGCTGTCACCCGGGTAGCCGGCTGCCGTCAGTCGGCCCAGGTAGTCTTGCCACAGGGTAGCTTGCTCGCTGCCCAGCTTGTACAGGTAGGCCCAGGTGTACAGGCCAGAATTGTGGCCATCGCTGAAGGTCGGTTGCACGGCGTAGTTGCCGACCGGCTCCAGGCTGGTCATGCCCACCAGGCGCTTGCCCAGTTGCAACGTTTCCTGGCCCTTGCCATGGCCCTGCACTTCGGCCGACGGTGAATACACGCGCAGATATTCGAACGGCAGCGCAAAGGTGCTGCCATCGTCAAAGGCCACGTCGAGCACGCGCGACTGGTTGTGCACGGTCAAGCCGGTCGGTTGTGGGGTTGTTTGTTGATTCATGAGTAACTTTATGCGGATAAGCGTTGAATAATGGCGGCACACAGCGCCGGCAGCAGGGCGCGGCGCGCGGCCAGCACCTCGGGCGCCGTCTCGCGCTGCACCACGGCCCAGCTCGGATTCGGGAAATGCGCGTCGTCGCGGTAGCGGGGAATCACGTGCCAGTGCACGTGCGGCGTCATGTTGCCGAAACTGGCCACGTTCACCTTTTCCGGCTGCATCACTTCGCGCACGGCCAGCTCGACTTGCCACACGACTTCCATCACATAGTTGCGCTCGCCGGGCGTGAGATCCGTCATTTCCTTCACATGCTTGTTCCAGATCACGCGGCAAAAGCCAGGATAGGCAGGGTCGTCGACGGCCACCACGGACAGGCGTTCGCTGCGCCACAGCAAGGCGTCACCGCCCTGCTTGGCGGCGAAGCCATCGAGCAATTGACATAAATCGCAGGTCACACCAACACCCGTTCGATGCCGCCGTCATTGGCGCGTTTCACGTAATCGGGCATCCAGTTCTCTCCCAGCAAGTGTTTGGCGATCTCGACAACGATGTAATCGGCCGTCGTGCCCGAATCGTCATTGTAGCGCGACAAGCCTTGCAGGCACGACGGGCAGCTGGTGAGGATCTTCACCTCACCCGTGAAGCCATCGCCGCGCAGCTTGTCGGCGCCCTTGACCATCTCTTCTTCCTTGCGGAAACGCACTTGCGTGGAAATGTCAGGGCGCGTGACGGCCAGGGAACCCGATTCGCCGCAGCAACGATCATTCTTTTCGATCTTCACGTTATCTACCGTGCTGATCAGGGAATTGATGGTCTTGCCCGATTCCTGCAGCTTCATCGGGTTGTGGCATGGCTCGTGGTACATATAGCGCGTGCCGTTGACGCCTTGCAGCGTGACGTTTTTCTCCAGCAAGTACTCATGGATATCCATGATGCGGCAGCCGGGGAAAATCTTTTCAAACTGGTACGTCGCCAGCTGGTCATAGCAGGTGCCGCACGACACCAGCACCGTCTTGATGTCGAGATAATTGAGCGTGTTGGCCATGCGGTGGAACAGCACGCGGTTATCCGTCATCATCTTTTCGGCCTTGTCGAACTCGCCCGCGCCCCGCTGCGGATAACCGCAGCACAAGTAGCCCGGTGGCAAGACCGTCTGCACGCCCACTTCCCACAGCATCGCCTGCGTGGCCAGGCCCACTTGCGAGAACAAACGTTCCGAACCGCAACCGGGGAAGTAAAACACGGCTTCCGTATCGGCCGTGGTCGTCTTCGGATTGCGGATGATCGGGATCACCTTGTCGTCTTCGATGTCGAGCAAGGCGCGCGCGGTTTTCTTCGGCAGGTTGCCCGGCATCTTTTTGTTAATGAAATGAATCACTTGCGACTTGACGGGCGGCTTGCCCGTCGATGGCGGCGGCGCCTTGGTCTGTTTCTTGGCAAACTTCTTCAGCAAATCATGGCCCAAGCGCTGCGCCTTGTAGCCCCAGCCGATCATGACCTTGCGCGTGGCGTTGATGGTCACGGGATCGGTGGCGTTGAGGAACAACATCGTGGCCTTGGTGCCCGGATTAAAGCTCTTCTTGTCCATCTTGCGCAGCAAGTTGCGCATGTTCATCGACACGTCGCCGAAATCGATGTCCACAGGGCAAGGCGTGACGCATTTATGGCACACCGTGCAGTGATCGGCCACGTCTTCGAACTCTTCCCAATGCTTGATGGAAATACCGCGGCGCGTCTGTTCTTCGTACAGGAAGGCTTCGATCAGCGAGGAGGTCGCCAAAATCTTGTCGCGTGGCGAATACAGCAAGTTGGCGCGCGGCACGTGCGTCGAGCACACGGGTTTGCACTTGCCGCAGCGCAAGCAATCCTTGACGCTGTCGGCGATAGCGCCGATATCGCTTTGCTGCATGATCAACGATTCATGCCCCATCAGGCCGAACGATGGCGTATAGGCATTGCGCAAGTCGGCGCCTAGGCCAGGCAGGTTCAGCAATTTGCCTTTATTGAAACGGCCTTCCGGATCGATGCGTTGCTTGTAGCTGCGGAACTCGCTGATCTCTTCTTCCGTCAAAAATTCCAGCTTGGTGATGCCGATACCATGCTCGCCGGAAATCACGCCGTTCAGCGAGCGGGCCAAAATCATGATGCGGCCCACGGCTGCGTGGGCGTCCTGCAGCATTTCGTAATTGTCCGAGTTGACGGGCAAGTTGGTGTGCACGTTGCCATCGCCCGCATGCATGTGCAGCGCGACGAAGACGCGGCTACGCAGGATGCGCGCGTGGATGGCCGTCGCCTCGTCGAGTATCAGTTTATAGGCGGCGCCGTTGAAGATCTGGCGCAGCTGGGCGCGGATTTCTTGCTTCCAGGTAATGCGCACCGTGCGGTCCTGCACCACGTCAAACAGGGTCGCGTCCGGCTGCGTTTCCAGGCGCGCATCGAACACGGGCAGCAAGCGCTCCATGCCCAGTTCGGCCAACTCACCCTTCACGTCCGCCAGCGGACGGTCCAGCTGCGCCAGCAGGTACGTCCAGCGGCTGGTCACTTGCGCCAGCAACTGCTGCGCCTGCTCGGCGCGGTCGCCCAGCATCTCCGCATCGTCGACGCGCTCGTCCGAGGCATCGTCGCTCTTGCCAACTGGCAAATTACCCTTGTTAAAGAATGCACTCAGGGCATCTGCCAGTTGCAGTTTATTCTTGATCGACAGCTCGATATTGATGCGTTCGATGCCGTCCGTGTATTCGCCCATGCGATTGAGCGGAATGACCACGTCTTCGTTGATCTTGAAGGCGTTGGTGTGCTTGGCAATGGCCGCCGTGCGGGCGCGATCGAGCCAGAATTTCTTGCGCGCTTCCGCGCTGACGGCGACAAACCCTTCACCCACGCGGGTGTTGGCGATGCGCACCACTTCCGATGCCGCTTGCGCGACGGCATTTTCATCGTCGCCGACGATGTCGCCAAACAGGGCCATCTTCGGCAGCACGCCCCGTTTCGACTTGGTAGCGTAGCCGACGGCGCGCAGATAGCGCTCATCCAGATGCTCCAGGCCCGCCAGACGGATGGTCGTGTATTGCTCGCCCTTGGCCGGCAAGGCGTCCAGGTAATCCTTGATTTCCACGATCGACGGGATCGCATCGCGCGCCTGGCCGAAAAATTCCAGGCAGACGGTGCGGGCAAATTTCGGCATCTTGTGCAAAATCCAGCGCGCCGACGTGATCAAGCCATCGCAGCCTTCTTTCTGGATGCCCGGCAAGCCGGCCAGGAATTTGTCCGTCACATCCTTGCCCAGGCCTTCCTTGCGGAATGTGCGGCCGGGAATTTCCAGGATTTCCGTCTTGAATGGCGCGTTCGGTTTTGTCGCGTCGCGCGTGCTCGGATGACGCCACTCCAGCTGGAAACGTGCCAGCGCGATATCGTGGATCTTGCCCAAATTGTGATCAAGGCGCGTCACGTCGAGCCAGTCGCCGTTCGGGTCGACCATGCGCCACGATGCCAGATTGTCGAGCGCCGTGCCCCACAAGACGGCTTTCTTGCCACCCGCATTCATGGCGACGTTGCCGCCGATGCACGAGGCATGCGCGGAGGTCGGGTCGACGGCAAACACGAAGCCGGCCTTTTCCGCCGCTTCCGAGACCTTGTTCGTGATCACGCCGGCGCCCGAGTTGATGGTCGCGTACTCATGCGTCAAGCCGGGCAAGACCGTCATTTCGACGTCGCCCAGGGTGATCAGTTTTTCCGTGTTGATGACGGCCGACATGGGTGTCAGCGGAATCGCGCCGCCCGTGTAGCCGGTGCCGCCGCCGCGCGGGATGATGGTCAGCCCCAGCTCGATACAGCCCTTCACCAGGCCGGCCATTTCCTCTTCCGTGTCGGGCGTGAGCACGACGAACGGATACTCGACGCGCCAGTCGGTGGCATCCGTCACGTGCGACACGCGCGTCATGCCGTCGAAGCGCACATTGTGCTTTTCCGTGTAGCGGCCCAGCACCTTGACCGTGCGTTTGCGCAAGTCGTAGGTCTTGCGGAATTCATCGCCAAAGTCGGCCACGGCCTTGCTGGCCGCCTTCAGCAGCAGCTCGACATTGGCACTGCGTGCCTGCGCCACTTCCGGCGCTTCGCCACTGGCTGCAACGTCGCCGCCAGCGGCATCGATGCCCAAACGGCGCTTGTCGACTTCGGCCAGGCGGTGATGCAAGGCATCGATCAAGCCCTGGCGGCGCTTCGGATTGTCGAGCAAGTCATCCTGCAGGTAGGGATTGCGGCGCACGACCCAGATATCGCCCAGCACCTCGTACAGCATGCGCGCCGAACGGCCCGTCTGGCGGGCACCGCGCAGCTCGTCGAGCAAGCGCCAGGAGTCTTCTCCCAACAGGCGTATGACGATCTCTCGATCGGAAAACGACGTGTAGTTATACGGGATTTCGCGCAGGCGGCTTGCTGCGGGACCATTCGGCGTTTCTGCCAGTAAAGCTTGGATTTGTGCGGGAGCGTTCATGGAGTGTGGTGACGATGTGGACTGGGCCCTAAAGACCCATTTTATCTTATTGCGCCGCACCACGCTCTAACAGCCTTAGCTAGCCTAAGGTTTAAGCGGCGCATGCACTGCCATAGCAAATATTGCAAAACAAACTTTTTCATGAATAAAAAATCAGTTTAGGTGGATTTTTTACGCAAAAATGCCAAAAATCGGACCGCGCCACAAACTATCAAGCTTCCCGAGGTGGCGCAAACAGGCGTTGCAGGCAGCCCCATTCAAGCCAGCATCCGGCCGGCCCAGTGCCAGAAGCCATCGGGCACGTACAGCAGCAAGGTCGTCATGGTCAGGTAGCGCGCGCACTTGCCGACGGCCATGTAGGCCACGCTGGGCCAGAACGGCAGCTTGAGCCAGCCAGCCAGGGTACACAGCGGGTCGCCCACGACGGGCAGCCAGGCCAGCAGCATGGTCTTGGCGCCATAGCGGGCCAGCCAGCGGAACCAGCGCGTGTCGCGCTCCTTGGCGAATGCCTGCTTGGCCCGGTAGCCGAGCCAGTAATCGACCATGCCGCCCAAGGTGTTGCCCAGGGTGGCGACAAAGATGACGGACCAGAACAGCGCGGGATTGGCCTTGATGACGGCAAAGACGGCCGGCTCCGAGCCCAGCGGCAACAAGGTGGCGGAAATAAAGCTGATCAGAAAGACCGATGTCAGCCCGACTTCCGGCGCTGCGATCAATTGCAGCAACCAGGCGATTGCGGATTCGATCATTGAACACTTCACGATGCGGTAAGGCTCTCCATTATAATGAAGTGCAGCTTGCGCGCCGCACAAAGCGCGCCAACAGGCAAAGGCCCACCGGCCCCTCGTTCCACAGAGCATAATTGTCGCCTGGCTATCCGCCGCGGCGCAGCCGCTATCGACCGACACGCTCCAGTACCTTTCTGGCCCAGAATCACTTGCTTGCAGACTATGAACATCGACTACCTCAAGAAAATCCTGACCGCCCGCGTCTATGACGTTGCCACCGAAACGCCGCTGGAACTGGCCCCTGCCCTGTCGCAGCGCCTGAACAACCAGATTTACTTCAAGCGCGAAGACATGCAAAGCGTGTTCAGCTTCAAGATTCGTGGCGCCTATAACAAGATGTCCAAGCTCAGCGAAGCGGAACGCAAGCGCGGCGTGATTTGCGCCTCGGCCGGCAACCATGCCCAGGGCGTGGCCCTGTCGGCTGCGCGCATGGGCTGCCGCGCCGTCATCGTCATGCCGACCACCACGCCGCAAGTGAAGGTCGAGGCGGTCAAGGAGCGCGGCGGCGTGAACGTGGAAGTGGTGCTGCACGGCGAGTCGTATACCGATGCCTACAACCATGCGCTGACGCTGGAAAAAGAACAGAAGCTGACCTTCGTGCACCCGTTCGACGATCCGGACGTGATCGCCGGCCAGGGCACGATCGGCATGGAAATCCTGCGCCAGCACGCCGGCCCCATCCACGCCATCTTCGCCCCCATCGGCGGCGGCGGCCTGATCGCCGGCATCGCTGCCTATGTGAAACAGATTCGCCCCGACATCAAGATCATCGGCGTGCAAAGCGTCGATTCGAACGCCATGGCCCGTTCGCTGAAGGCGGGCGAGCGCGTGACCCTGAGCGACGTGGGCCTGTTTGCCGACGGCACGGCCGTGCGCCTGGCTGGCGAGGAAACCTTCCGCCTGGTGCAGGCGTATGTCGATGAAATCATCACCGTCGACACGGACGCCATCTGCGCCGCCATCAAGGACGTATTTACGGATACGCGCTCGATCCTGGAGCCATCCGGCGCGCTGGCCGTGGCCGGCGCCAAGGCCTATGTGGAGCGGGCCAGCCTGTCGAAGCACCCCATCAACAACGAAACCCTGATCACCATCGCCAGCGGTGCGAACATGAATTTCGACCGTTTGCGCTTCGTCGCGGAACGGGCCGAACTGGGCGAATTTCGCGAAGCCGTGTTTGCCGTCACCATGCGCGAACAGCGGGGCAGCTTCAAACGTTTCTGCTCGCTCGTCGGCGCGCGCAACGTGACCGAATTCAATTACCGCATCAGCGATGAAAAGGCAGCGCACGTATTTGTCGGCATCCAGATTGCCGGCCGGCATGAATCGAGCGTGCTGGCAAAGACCTTCGAGGAACACGAATTCAAGACCCTGGACCTGACGCACGACGAGCTGGCCAAGTCGCATATCCGCCATCTGGTGGGTGGCAAGAGCCGCCTGGCGCAGGACGAGCTGCTATACCGCTTTGAATTTCCCGAGCGCCCGGGCGCGCTGATGCGCTTCCTCGACAGCATGGCGCCGAACTGGAACATTTCCCTGTGTCATTACCGCAGCCAGGGCGGCGACGTGGGCCGCATCCTGATCGGCTTGCAAGTGCCGCCCGATGAAATGGGTGAATTCGCCCGCTTCCTCGACACGCTCGGTTATCGCTACTGGGATGAAAGCAGCAATCCTGTGTATAAGTTGTTTTTGGGATAGAAGTGGGGGTCAGTCGCTTCGCGATCGGAATACGCTCCATTGGGCCGTATTCCCCCTCAGGGTCTGACCCCGGCACTCGCCGTTGGGTGAAATTAAGCTACCATGCGTGCTTGACTGAATTTACGCCACGACCATGACCACCACCAACGACCTTGCCGAACTATCCCCCCTGGGCAAAAGCTCCGCCTACCGCACCGATTACGCGCCGGAGCTGCTGTTTCCCATTCCGCGCCAGGGCAAGCGCGACGAACTGGAACTGCACGGTACACTGCCGTTCTTTGGCCTCGACATCTGGAATGCCTACGAACTGTCATGGCTGAACCAGCGCGGCAAGCCGCAAGTGGCGATCGCAAAGGTCAGTGCCCCGGCCGACTCGCCCAACATCATCGAATCGAAATCGTTCAAGCTGTACCTGAACTCGTTCAACCAGACCAGGCTGGACAGCCCGGAAGCACTGTTGACCTTGCTCAAACAGGATTTATCCAACGGCTTTGGTGCCCCCGTGCAAGTGGAACTGACCTTGCAGGAAGACTTTGGCAAGCTGAAAATGGGCGAGTTCGACGGCGTGCTGCTTGACCGCCTGGACCTGGAAATCACGCAATACACGCCTTCGCCACTGTTGCTCAAAGCGGCCCTGGACGAAGCGCCGGTGGCAGAAAAACTGGTGTCGCACCTGCTCAAATCGAATTGCCTGGTCACGGGCCAGCCTGACTGGGGTAGCGTGCAGATCACCTACGCAGGACCGCAAATCGACCAGGAAAGCCTGCTGCGCTACCTGATCGGTTTCCGTGAGCACAATGAATTCCACGAGCAATGCGTTGAGCGTATCTTTGTCGATATCTTGCGCCAGTGCAAGCCGCAAAAGCTGTCCGTGTATGCGCGCTACACGCGCCGCGGCGGCCTCGACATCAATCCCTGGCGCAGCAACTACAGCAGCGGAGCGATGCCGGGCAATCTGCGCAACGCGCGCCAATAAGGCGCGTCAGCAACATCGGCGGTGTGGCAAAACGATGTCAACAGGAATGTTGACTGTGTTTTAAAACAACATTACAAACGCAGGCAGGGTAGGTAAAAAACACTGAAAAGTCGGAAAATTGGCATTCAGCGACGCAAAAACCGGCCTACCCTGCATTTTTAACGCAGAAATAGCTAGAATGCTTCAACGTTATTTTTTTGTTAAAATGAGACGCCGCCATGCCGTAGCATCCACTGCGCCCGCAGCGGGCGTATTCTGTTGAGAATTGGCGTTACAGGCCGCGGAAACAGGCCTATAATTCGGCTCGCAAGCCCTCTGCGCATTGCACCATTTCATTGAGTGTCATGACTAATCTTAGCAAAATACTATCCCTCGAAAACGTCCTCCTGGACCTGGAAGTCTCCAGCAAAAAGCGCGCTTTCGAGCAAGCCGGCCTGATCTTCGAAAACAACTACGGCATCGCCCGCTCCACCGTCTCGGACAATCTGTTTGCCCGCGAACGCCTGGGCTCGACGGGCCTGGGCCATGGCGTAGCCGTGCCGCACGGCCGCGTCAAGGGCATGAAGACGCTGAAAGCGCCGCTGGGCGCCTTCGTGCGCCTGGCCGAGCCAATTCCTTTCGAGTCGCCGGACGGCAAGCCCGTCAATCTGCTGTTTTTCCTGCTGATTCCCGATCATGTCACCCAGCAACACCTGGAAATCCTGTCGGAAATTGCCGAAATGTTTTCCGACGATGCCTTCCGCACGGCGCTGACCACCGATCCGGATCCGAAATCCGTGCATGCACGCATTGTCAATTGGCAACCCAGTCTGCAAGCGACGGGTTAAACTTCAGATATTGATCCACTCCTGAAGAAGACTGCCATGTTGCAAACGCCGCTGACGATACAACGCCTGTACGACGATAATCGTGAAAGTCTGCAACTGGGCTGGTTCGCCGGTTTTCCCGGCGGCGAACGCCTGATCTCGGGCGATGTCTCGTCGGCCGCCGACCAGGTGGGCCACTTGAACCTGATCCATCCGGGCCGCATCCAGGTGTTCGGCCACCAGGAAATCAATTATTACCAGCGCCTGAAGGTCAACACGCGCACCCACGTGATTGGTGAGCTGATCGCCGGCGGTCCGCCCGCGCTGATCATCGCGCAAGGCCTAGAAACGCCGCCCGACATCCTCGCCATCTGCGACGAACAAAACATTCCCCTGTTCTCGACCCCGCTGCCGGCCGCGCAGGTGATCGACTTCCTGCGCGTCTACCTGTCGAAAAAGTTGGCGCAGCGCATCATCATGCATGGCGTCTTCATGGACGTGCTTGGCGTGGGCGTTCTGATCACGGGCGACTCGGGCCTGGGTAAGAGCGAACTGGGGCTGGAATTGATCTCGCGCAGCCACGGTCTGGTGGCCGACGACGCCGTCGAATTCTCGCGCATTGCGCCCAACATGATCGAAGGGCGCTGCCCGCCCCTGCTGCAAAACCTGCTCGAAGTGCGGGGCCTGGGTTTGCTCGACATCAAGGCCATCTTTGGCGAAACGGCCGTGCGCCGCAAGATGCGTTTGAAGCTCATCGTGCACCTGGTGCGCCGCAATGCGCTGGAAGAAGAAGTTGAGCGCCTGCCCTTCCTGTTCCCCACGGAAGACGTGCTGGGCTTGCCCGTGCGCAAGGTCGTCATCCCCGTCGCCGCCGGCCGCAACATCGCCGTACTGCTGGAAGCGGCCGTACGCAACACCATCTTGCAACTGCGCGGCATCGATACCTTGCAGGAGTTTATGGAACGGCAACGTTTGGCGATGAGCGGTGACTAGCGTTGCAAGGAGTTCGCCCTTGCAAGGGCGAACCGTTGCGCAGGCACGAAGCAATGCTTCGTGAATCCCCTGCTACACCAACGATTAGCAATGAGCGGGGACTAGTCTGCAATGGAGTCCTCGCTTGCAAGCGAGGACCGTTGCGCAGGTGGAGAGCCATGCTCTCCGAAGTCCCTGCTACACCAACGACTCGCCATGAGTGGCGACTAGTTACTGGCGCCAATATCATAATTTTTCATAACCAACACTACAGCCTCAATTGCAATAATCTGTAAAGATAATTGCCGCAGGGGCAGAACGTCGATCTTTATTGTATGATCGGCGTATGCATATCGTCCTTATTACCGGAATATCCGGCTCCGGCAAATCCGTCGCGCTCAATGTGCTGGAAGATGCCGGCTACTATTGTGTCGACAACCTGCCGCCAGCCTTGCTGCCCAGCCTAGTGCAAACCTTGCTCGACGAAGGCACGCCACAGCTAGCCGTGGCCGTCGATGCGCGCAGCGCCGAATCGCTGGCCAGCCTGCCACACAACGTGGCCCTGCTGCGCGACCAGGGGCATGACGTGAAAGTCATGTTCCTCACAGCCACCACGCATTCGCTGGTGGCGCGTTTCTCGGAAACGCGGCGCAGCCATCCCCTGTCGCACGAATTGCGGCCAAACCAGAATCCGGCCAGCCGCCGCACCCTGATCGAGTGCATTTCGGAAGAGCGCGAGCGCCTGTCGACCATCGAACAGCTGGGCCATGTGATCGATACGTCGGAACTGAGCGCCAACAAGCTGCGTGGCTGGATCAAGGAAATCATCGCCACCGAGCGCGCGCCGCTGACCCTGTTCTTCGAATCGTTCGCCTTCAAGCTGGGCGTGCCGCTCGACGCCGATTTCGTCTTCGATGTGCGGGCCTTGCCAAATCCGTATTACGACCTGGCCCTGCGGCCACTCGACGGGCGCGACGCTCCCGTGATCGCCTTTCTCGACTCACAGCCCAGTGCACTGGAACTGCTAGCCGACATCCGCGCCTTCATCGAAAAATGGTTGCCATCGTTCAAGTCCGACAACCGCAGCTACCTGACGGTGGCCCTGGGCTGCACGGGCGGCCAGCATCGCTCGGTGTACATGGCGGAACGGCTGGCGCAGTATTTCGGCGCGAACGAAAGAGTCGTCCTTCGCCACCGCGAACGCTCCTGATTAATCGAGGTGGCGCACCAGGGTGCATTCCATGCGCAGGCAATCAGCCAGGCCCAGATGCGCACCCCGCTGCAGCAATTCCAGGGTCACCGACATCATCAGCGGCGAGCGTAGGCGCATGGCCGCCACGGAACCGGCGCCGGCGCCGAAGTGGCGGTCCAGCGCCACGCGCGCCATCTCCAGCGACAGGCAATTCAAGGCTTTCGGAGGCAGGAAAGAAGTGAGAGTGACAACATACTAGCGCCTTCGCCGCCCAGATTGCGTTCCGCAGGGCGCAAAAAAGGGCGCAGTATGTATGCGCCCTTAGTTGATCACAACTGGTTGGAAGCGGCAGGCCGTTTACACGGCGGCGACTTCGTCTTCCGAGTTGTCTGGCAGATGCTTGATCGCCTCTTTACCGTGCCCTTGCACTTTGCTTTTGTACTTCATCACTTGCCGGTCCAGCTTGTCGATCAGGGTATCGATCGCGGCGTACAGGTCTTGCGACAGGCTTTCCACGTACACAGTTTTACCACTAAGGCGCAGGTTGACTTCAGCCTTTTGGCGTTTCTCTTTCTCTTTGAGGTTGTCGACGGTCAGAATCACGGCAATATCGATGACTTGATCGAAATGACGTTTCACGCGTTCCAGTTTCGTTTGTACGTATTCACGGATGGCTGGTGTCACTTCAAGATGATGTCCGCTGATGGTGAGATTCATACACACTCCTAAAGATGATCGGGTTCGTGCGGTATCCATCGTATCCGGCCCGCAGAGGAACCGAAAAAACTACAAGCACTTACGCAGACTCACTGGCGGAATTTTCAACGCTTCCCGGTATTTGGCAACAGTCCGTCGCGCAATCACCATGCCTTGTTCTCCCAGCATGTCCGCAATCTTACTGTCGGATAAAGGATTTTTAGGGTCTTCTGCTCCTGTCAGTTGCACGATCAATGCCCGTATCGCCGTCGATGACGCCTCGCCCCCCGCTTCGGTCGCGACGTGGCTACCAAAGAAATATTTCAACTCAAACATGCCATGCGGGGTCAGCATGTACTTTTGGGTTGTTACCCGCGAGATAGTACTCTCGTGTAAACCCAGTGTATCAGCTATTTCACGGAGCACAAGGGGACGCATGGCAACGGCGCCATGCGAGAAAAAATTCTTTTGTCGTTCTACTATCGCCTGCGCCACGCGCAAGATCGTGTCGAAGCGCTGGCGCATGTTCTTGATCAGCCACTTGGCTTCCTGCAACTGTGCACCCATGGCAATTTCGCCCTTGCCCTGCTTCAACAAATTGGCATACATGGCATTCACGCGCAGGCGCGGCATGACGTCGTTGTTCAGGGTCACCTGCCAGCCATTGCGGGCGCGCTTGACGACGACGTCGGGTACCACGTAATCGGACACGTCCGAGGCGAACACGGCGCCCGGATGCGGATTGCACAGGCGAATGACCGTCTGCGCCTCGCGCAAGTCTTCATCGTCGCAATCGAGGGCTTTTTTCAGCTTGTTGAAATCGCGCTGGGCAAACCAGGCCAGGTGCTTTTCCACGATGACGAGGGCCATGCGCCGCGTCACCATGGCGATGTGCGGAAAACGCTTGATTTGCAGCGCCAGGCATTCGGATGCATTGCGCGCGCCCACGCCGGACGGATCGAAACTTTGCAGCAGGGACAGCGCCGTGCGCAGCTCGTCGACGTCGATTTCCAGCTCTTCGGGCAGGCGCGCCAGGATGTCGTCAAGCGACTCTTCCAGGTAGCCATTGTCGTCGAGCGCGTCGATGATCAGCTCGACCAGCGCGCGGTCGCGCAATTCCAGCACCGTCACGCGCATCTGCTCCATCAAGTGCTCGCGCAGGGTGCAGTGGTGGGCTTCGAGTTGCGGGCGGGAATCTTCGTCGTCGGGCGCCTTGCCGCGGCTCGCTTCGCTCCAGTCGTTGTCGCCGCCCTCCATGGCAGCCGGACTATCGCCCGCCTCGCCGTCAAACGGTTCCGCTTCGGCCGCTGCGGCAGGCGCTTCCTGGCCGGGCGGTAATGGCGGCGCTTCCGCTGGCGCGGCCGTGGAACTCAAGGCGCCATCGGACAGCAGGCGCAGCGAGCGGTCGAGCGGATCGTCGAGGCGTTCGAGCAGGGGATTGTCCGTCAACAGTTGCTCAAGCTCCTGATGCAATTCTAGGGTAGATAATTGCAACAGGCGTATCGATTGCTGCAACTGCGGCGTCAGTGCCAGGTGCTGCGAAGTGCGCAGCTGCAATGATTGTTTCATTGGCTCACATGCGGAAGTGTTCGCCCAGATAGACCCGGCGTACCGACTCGTTCGCGATGATGTCGTCGGGGCGTCCCGACGCCAGCACCGAGCCCTGGTTGATGATGTAGGCACGGTCGCAAATACCCAGCGTCTCGCGTACATTATGATCGGTGATGAGCACGCCGATATTGCGCTCCTTCAAGAAACGCACGATACGCTGGATTTCGATCACGGCGATCGGGTCGACACCGGCGAATGGTTCGTCGAGCAGCACGAAACGCGGGTCGGTGGCCAGCGCGCGGGCGATTTCCACACGGCGGCGCTCGCCACCGGACAGCGACAGTGCCTGGTTCTCGCGCAGCTTTTCAATCTGCAGGTCGGCAAGCAGCTTGTCCAGACGCTCCTCGATCTCGGCCTTCGTCAAAAGGCGGCCTTCGAAGGTCTGGATTTCCAGCACGGCGCGGATATTGTCTTCCACCGTCAGCTTGCGGAACACGGACGCTTCCTGCGGCAGGTAGGACAGGCCCATCTGCGCGCGGCGGTGGATCGGCAGGCGGGAAATATCCACGCCGCTGATATCGATGGTGCCGCCATCGGACGGCACCAGGCCAACGATCATGTAGAACGAGGTGGTCTTGCCGGCGCCGTTCGGTCCCAGCAAGCCCACCACTTCGCCGCATTCGACTTGCAGCGAGACATCATGTACGACTTGCCGCTTGCCATAGGTTTTCTGCAGCCCGCGAACGATCAGGGTGCTGCCGCAACGTGTATTGTCCATTATTTCTTTCCTGGCGCGGGCGCCGCAGGCGCTTTCTCCGCTGCGGGTGCCTTGGGCTTCGGCTGGATCACCATGCGCACGCTGCCGGCGCCCGGGGTGCTGGTGCCGCTGTCCGAATTTTCCATCTTGAACACTTCATTGCGGCTGTCATACGAAATGAAGGCGCCATTGGCCACATCGGTCACTTTCGTGCCTTCCAGGCGCGTCAGCTTGGCCTTGGAAAACAATTTGACCACTTCCGTCTTGTTGTCGTACTCCACGCGCTCCGCTTCGCCCTCGACCCACAGGTCGCCGGCGCCGTCGCGCTTCTGGCGGAACGTGGCCAGCTTGCCGGGATCGGCCCAGAAGGTGATGAACTGGTAGCCCTGCGGATCTTCCGTGATCAGGGCCCGGCCCGCCTTCATGGTCAGCGTGCCCTTGACCAGCACCACGTCGCCCGTCAGGGTCTTCGTCTGCTTGATGTCGTCGACCAGGCCGCTACGCGCCGTGACGACAGCTTCCTTCTCGGAATCGGCCTTCTCGGCATGCGCCGTGCCCATCACGCCCAGCGAGCAAACGGTCGAGAATAGGGTCAACAGCAAGATGTTCTTCATAGTATGGTTTCCTTGTTTCATTCTGTCATTTTGCCGCTGCGGCCGGGCGCGTTTTCGGCGGCAGGACGATGCGCAGCGCATTCTGTACTTCCACCACGCCGGTGGCGTTATTGGCCTTCATGCCCACACCGTTGATGCGCGAGGCACCCGTCAAGATATCGACGGGCACATCCGTTTCCATGCGCTCTTCGTCCGGAAACACCGTCAGTGCTTCCGTTTTCAAGGTCAGGCTCTGTGACTTGGGACTGGCCACGCGGTCGATCACGACCTTGCGGTGCAGTTGCAGCCGGGTATTGCCCTGGTCGATATGCGCCAGTTCCGCATTCATGTTCAGCGGCGGCATGCCGGGCGTCAGCTTGCGCACGAAAGGCTGGTCGATATCGGATGAATCGTCAGCCGGGTAATGCGTGAGCTTGGTCCCCGAGACGATATAGCTGGGCTTACCCGTCAAATCCATGCGCACCAGGCTGAAATTGGTGATGAAATAATCGGGTTCGTCCAGATTCTTGCTGGCATTGATATTCTGGTTATTCTTGTTCATCACTTCGAGCAGCCAAAAGCTGCCCAGCGCGACGACGATAGCGCCCAGCACGGTAAAAATGATGCGCCAGCGATGGGCGCCTCCTGGCTTTTGCATAGTGCGACACTCTTTCAAATAGCCTGGCGGCAAGGCTCGCGCCTCACTCCAGGAACGGCGCCATGACGCGCGCATAGTTGTCCTGTGCGCGCAGCAGGAATTCACAAATCTCGCGCACCGCGCCGCGGCCACCGCCGGCCTGCGTCACATGGTGCGCAAGGCCCTGCACTTCCGCACGCCCGCCCGGCACGCTGACGGCAAAGCCGACGCGGCGCAAGATGGGCGCATCGATGACATCGTCGCCGATATAGCCGCATTGTTCTTCCGTCAAGCCCGTCAGCGCCAGCAATTCACGGAACGGCGTCAGCTTGTCGTGGCCGCCCTGATGCACATGGGTAATGCCCAGGTCTTGCGCGCGGCGCGCCGTAATGGCCGAGCGGCGCGCGCTGATGATAGCCGTTTGTACGCCCGATTCCTGCAGCAGCTTGATGCCCAGGCCATCATACACATTAAACGTTTTCATCATCTCGCCGTCGGGGCCGAAATGCAGGCTGCCGTCGGTGAGCACGCCGTCGACATCAAAAATCATCAGTTTGACCCTGGCGGCGCGCGCCAGGTTGTCCGCGATACTGTCCATCAGATTACCTTTGCTTGCGTCAGATCATGGATATGCAGGGCGCCGACCAGCTTGCCGTCGGCGTCGACCACCAGCATCTGGTTGATGCGGTACTGCTCCATTACAGCCACGGCGTCGACAGCCAGGCGCTCGGGCGCGATGCTGTGCGGATGCGCATGCATGACGTCGCGGATCGCCACCTTCGTGAAATCCTGCACACGCTCGAACATGCGGCGCAAGTCGCCATCGGTAAACACGCCCACGGGGCGGTTGTCGGCATCAACCACGGCCGTCATGCCCATGCCCTTGCGGGTCATTTCTTCGAGTGCCTGCAGCAAGCTTGCCTCCACGGCAACTTTCGGCACCTGCTCGCCGCTGCGCATGACGTCATGCACATGCGTCAGCAGGCGGCGGCCCAGGGCGCCGCCTGGATGCGAGCGGGCAAAATCTTCTTCCTTGAAGCCGCGCAAGTCGAGCAGGGCCACGGCAATCGCGTCACCCAGCGCCAGCGTAACGGTGGTGCTGGCTGTCGGCGCCAGGTTCAGCGGGCAGGCTTCTTTCTCAACGGAAATATCGAGATGCACATCGGCCAACTGGGCCAGGCTGGAGTTTGGTTTCCCCGTCATGGCGATCAGCACGCCGCCCATGCGCTTGACGACGGGCATGATGGCCATCAATTCCGACGATTCGCCGGAATACGATATGGCAATAAAAGCATCGTCCGAAGTGACCATGCCCAAGTCGCCATGGGCCGCTTCGGCCGGATGCACGAACAGGGCCGGCGTGCCGGTGGACGCCAGGGTGGCGGCAATCTTGCGCGCGATATGGCCGGACTTGCCCATGCCGGAGACCACGACTCGTCCCTTGCATTGCAGCAACATCGCCACGGCGCGGCCGACGCTGTCGTCCGTGGCCAGGCGCGCATGCAGCGCAACGATGGCGTCGGACTCGATCTGCAAGGTGGTACGGGCCAGCGCGACGGCGCGCTCGGTTGTCGCTTGCATGTCAATTCGATCAAAAGCTTTCAGCATTGTTTTTTCATGGGTTACACTCATGCCCAAAGTATAAACGAATTAGGAAAGCAAAAAACTTGCCAGTCGCAACAAACAACGATTTCCACTGAGCTCCCCGGGCAACCCATGTTTTCCTCGCTTGAACTGACCCTGATGTTACTCGGCAGCGCCGTGCTGGGCGTGGTCGCTTTCAGAATGTTGCACTTACCGCCCATGCTGGGCTACCTGGCCGTTGGCATCGTCATCGGCCCACACGCATTGGGCCTAGCGGCAGAAAACGAAGCGAGCCATACGCTGGCCGAATTCGGCGTCGTCTTCCTGATGTTTTCCATCGGGCTTGAATTTTCCCTCCCCAAGTTTCTCGCCATGCGGCGCATCGTCTTCGGCCTTGGCATGGCGCAAGTGGTCACCACCGTCGTCGCCACCGTCGTCTTTGGCTGGTTCGTCGGACGCTACCTGTCCGCGTATCTCCACCTGAGCTGGCAAGCCGCGTTTGCCCTGGGCGGCGCGCTGGCCATGTCGTCGACGGCCATCGTCTCGAAAATGCTCACGGAGCGGCTGGAACTGGAAAGCGAACACGGGCGCAAGATCATCGGCATCCTGCTGTTCCAGGACCTGGCCGTGGTGCCGCTGCTGATCCTGATCCCGGCCCTGACGAAGGATTCCGAGAACCTGGCCATCACCCTGGCCTGGGCCGGCGGCAAGGCCCTGGTCGTGCTGATCTTGCTGCTGTTCATCGGCCAAAAGCTGGTGCGCGGCTGGCTGACCATCGTCGTCAAGCGACGCTCGCAAGAGTTGTTCATGCTCAACCTGCTGTTGATTACCCTGGGCGCGGCCTGGATCACCGAGCGGGCCGGGCTGTCGCTGGCCTTGGGGGCGTTTGTCGCCGGCATGCTCATTTCCGAGACGGAATTCAAGCACCAGGTGGAAGAAGATATCAAGCCGTTCCGCGACGTGCTGCTGGGCCTGTTCTTCATCACTGTCGGCATGCTGCTCAATATTCGCGTGGTGCTCGACAACTGGTGGCTGGTGCTGCTGCTGCTGTGCGGCCCCGTGCTGCTGAAGTTTGCCCTGATCGCGGGACTGGCCCGGCTGTTTGGCTCATCGACGGGCGTATCCCTGCGCACAGGTCTGGCGCTAGCCCAGGCGGGCGAATTCGGCTTCGTGCTGCTGAACCTGGCCGGCGGCATCAAGCTGATGGACCCCTTCGTGGTGCAGGTAGTGCTGGCCGCTATGGTGCTGTCGATGCTGGTGGCGCCTTTCCTCATCGCCAAGTCCGACGCCATCGTCATGAAACTGGCCGCCAATGACTGGATGATGCAATCCTTGGCCCTGACCAGGATCGCCACGCGCACCATGGCCTCGCAAAAACACGTGCTGATTGCCGGCTTTGGCCGCAGCGGACAGAGCCTGGCCACCCTGCTGACGGAAGAAAAAATCGAATACCACGCGCTGGACCTGGACCCGGAACGGGTGCAGGAAGCGCAACTGGCCGGCGCGCATGTCTCGTATGGCGACGCGGGCCGGCGCGAAAGCCTGGTGGCGGCCGGCATTTACCGGGCCAGCGCCGTCGTGATTACCTATGCCAACACGCCGTCGGCCTTGCGTTTGTTGCATTTGGTGAATGAACTGGCGCCCACCCTGCCCGTCATCGTGCGCAGCCATGACGATAGCGACCTCGACCAGCTAAAAAGCGCAGGCGCGGCCGAAGTGGTGCCGGAACTGATGGAAGGCAGCCTGATGCTGGCCTCGCATGCGCTGATCATGATGGGCGTACCCCTGCGCCGCGTGGTGCACCGCGTGCAAGCGGCGCGCGAAGAACGCTATGCCTCGCTGCGCGGCTATTTCCACGGCAGCAGCGACGCGGGCGACGATGCCGAGCTGGAACGCCTGCATTCGGTCACCGTGGGCGGCGGCGCCCAATGCGTGGGCATGCCCTTGAGTACGCTCGACGTGGCCAGCTGCGGCGCAGCCGTGACGGCCATCCGCCGTGGCCGTGGCCGCCTTGAAGTCACACCCGAGACGCAGCTGGCCAGCGGCGACGTGGTCGTGCTGCGCGGCAGCGCCGACGCCGTGGAAAAGGCAGAAACATTGTTACTGAAATAATTATTCGAGCTGTGCTTGCCAGCTGACAACCTTGTTGCGTCCGGCTGCCTTGGCCTGGTACAGGGCTTGGTCGGCATGCGCCACCAGTTGCTGCGCCACCGCTTCGATGGGTAGCAGCGCCGCGTCCGCCGCAAGGCTGGCCACGCCGATCGACACGCTGACCCAGCTTTGCGCGCCGCCCGGCAAGTCAAACATGCTGTCGGCGATGCTGGCGCGGATGCGTTCGGCCACGAAAGTGGCGCTGTCCTGGTCGGCATCGATCAGCAGCACGACGAATTCCTCGCCGCCAAAGCGCCCCAGCGCATCGGAGCAGCGCAATTCCTTGCGGATGCGCAAGGCCACTTCGCGCAGCACTTCATCGCCGCCCTGGTGCCCATGCGTATCATTGACCAGCTTGAAATGGTCGATGTCGATATACATGCATGAAATGCAATAATTCTGGCGCCGCGCGCGGGCGATTTCTTCCAGCAGGCGCCGGTCGATATAGCGCCGGTTGTAGACGCCCGTCAAGGAATCGGTCAAGCCGATGTATTTGAGCATTTCATTGCTGATCACGTTTTCCAGGCAAATGGCGATGATGGAGGCCATGTGCTTGATGAAGTCCGTCCCCAGCGCCGGCGTAAAGCGCATCATGTCGCTGCTGGCCAGGTTCAGGCTGCCAATCAGGCGCTTGTTGCGCAGCAAGGGCACCAGCGCCAAGCTGCGCAGGGGCGCGTCGATCCCGGGAAAGCGCGGGCCATGCACGGCAGCATCGAACTGGCCCAGCAAGGGCATGGGCGGCAAGGCAACCTCGCCTTCGGCCATGGGCGCCGGTGGCGCAAAGCCCAGCTCTGCCACGGCATGCACAAACAGCAATTGCGGAAAGGCACTGAAATCGACGCCCAGTTTCTCCATCACCAGCACGATATCGTCGTCCTCGTCGAGCAGGCTCAGGGTGACGCCGTCGAGGTCGGAAATCACCGGCAAGGTGCGAAAGATGGTGCCGATCAACTCGGGAAAGGTGGACGCGCCGACGATTTCCAGGTCAAACGCTTGGTGGCGGCCCATGATGTCGTGGTTGCGCTCGACCTGCTCCAGCAGGAAGTCCATGCGCGCACGCAAGGCCTGGTTCTCGGCTTCGAGGCTGGCAATGCGCTGGGCCGGCGAAGCGGCATCGCTCCCCGGCTGGCCGGGTTCTGGCGGTATTGCTTGATTCATAGAAACCTTAACCCCTTCTGTGCGGGCACTGCGCTTAAAATGCCAGTTCGAAACCGATTTCCTGACCCACGACAATGCGCTCATCGCCGCCTTCGGTGACGATGGCATTCATGCCGAAGCAGATGGCGCCGTCGAGTTCGGGCTTGGCACGATAGCCTTGCATGACGTCGAGCGGATCCGGCCCCTGCACGCCAGTGGCCTGATCCACCGAGGGAATCGGGCAGCGCGAGCACGGCTTGACAGGTTTTAATGTGGTCGCGCCCAATTGCAGGAAGTCGGCGTAGTCTTCCTCGAAGGCGCCAATGCCGGCGATGACCAGGTTGGGCCGGAATCGGTTCATCGGCAGCGCTTCGCGGCCGGCGGCGTGCAGCTTGTCATTGACGTCGTCGAGCGAGGCGGCGCCGGCGATCAGCACGGGGTAGCCATCGGCAAACATGGTCGAGGCGGCAACGCCATCGGTCCACTTGGTGCTGGTGGCGCGCACCACGTCCGGGTGAAAGCGCACCAGGCGGCATGGCACGCCAATGGCGTTGGAAAACCAGGTGGCCGTGACGGCGTCGCAATCATAGGCGCGCAGCGTGTCGTCCCACACTTGCACCTCTAGCATCGGCGCCAGTTGCGGATGCGGCAAGCCCAGCTCGACTTCCAGGCACAGCATGCCCGGCGCGCGCAGCTCCAGGGTCGTGGCCTTGATGCGCGGCACGATCAGCGCCATGCGCGGGTGCTCGCGCTGGGTCAGGAAGCGGCCCTGCTGGTCTACCACCATCCATTCCCGGTCGAACACATGCTCGCTCATCAGCCCCGAACGCGTCAGGACCGCCTCGCGCAAGTGGATGCCGGCGCAGGATTTAATGGGATACAGAATGATGTCGGACAGGATAGCCATGGGCCGGGGCAGCATTGCAGCTTCTGCCAGGAAATTATTCAGAAGCGAAGTATGGCAGCAAAGCAGGCATGCGTAAATCCGCCAGGTCAGGCACGCAGCCGTGACCTGGCGCAATGTCGATCAATACGTGTAGAAAATGCGCTGGATTTCCTGTGTGCTATTGGTCTTCGTCAAGGCCAGCATCAGCAGGATGCGAGCCTTTTGCGGGTTCAGGGTGTCGGACACGACACTATCGAGTTCATCGTCGTTGGCTTCGCCATTGCGCGCCACGATGCCCTGGCCGACGCGGCTGGCACGCACGATCAGCACGCCCTTCTGGCGCGCTTCCACCAGGGCCGGCTTCATTTGCGCGGCCACGCTGCCGTCGCCCACGCCCGCGTGGATGATGCCCTTGGCGCCAGCGGCAATGAAGGCGTCGATGCCGACGCGGTTCATGTTGGCGTAGCCATAGACAATGTCCACTTGCGGCAAGGCATCGAGCTTGCTGATGTCAAATTCCGATTCCAGGGTGTGCTTGCGCGTCGACTGGCGGTAGAAGAAGGCCTTACTACCCTGGATGTAGCCCAGCATGCCCAGTTCGGGCGACTTGAAAGTGTCTGTCGTCGAGGTGTTCGTTTTTGTGACTTCGCGCGCGGCGTTGATCTGGTCGTTCAAGGCCACCAGCACGCCCTTGCCCACGGCTTCCTTGCTGCCCGCCAACATCACGGCGTTATACAAATTGATCGGGCCGTCAGCAGAAATGGCCGTCGATGGACGCATGGCGCCCACCACCACCACCGGTTTGTGGCTTTTCACCGTCAGGTTCAGGAAATAGGCCGTCTCTTCGATGGTATCGGTGCCGTGCGTCACGACCACGCCATCGACTTTTGGCGAGGCCAGCAGCACGTTGATGCGCTTGGCCAGGGTCAGCCAGTGTTCATTGCCCATGCTTTCGCTGGCGATCTGGAACACTTGCTCGCCTTTTACGTTGGCCACTTTTTTCAGTTCCGGCACGGCGGCGATCAGGCGCTCGACGCCCACGGTGGCCGAGGTGTAGCCGACGGTGGTGGTGCTGTCGGCGCCGCTGCCGGCGATGGTGCCGCCCGTGGCCAGGATCACCACATTCGGCAATTTGACGGCTGCTTGCTGCGCGCGCGCAGGCGAAGTGGCAATAAAGCCCATCAGCACGGTGGCCAGCATCAGCTGTGCACAAGAATGGAATTGACGTGAAAACATGGTGCTCCTGTGAGGTGTACGGTCAAAGATGACAAAGTCGTGTGCAAATTATATGTCATCACCGCCCGGACAAATCCCCAATCCAAGCCTGCCGTGCAAACCTGCGCCCCACCTGTCCGCTACAGTGGCGCCATGTCCACATTCCTGGTTCCTGGTCCCTTGTCTTGCTGATGCCCGGTGCCGGCTCCGGCCAGGGTGAAGGTGAAATCGCTGCCTGCCGGCAAACCCTGTAGCAAATCCCTCCAAGACTGCATAAAACAATTGCATCAAAGCAAAAGTTATAGATAATGGCTAGCCTGGCCGGTGCAGCGCCCGCCGCACGCCAGACCATCGTCCATGATTGCCCGCAAACTACTACCGCTCACCTTGCTCGCCGCGCTGTTGCCGGCCTGCCACAGCATGCCGCCCTACGCCGGACCGCGCGGCCCCGGCACGCCCGCCATCATCGAAGCCTATGTGTCGCCACTGAGTTTTTGCGGCTTGCTCACGCCTGGCGTCTGCCATGCCGATATTTTGCTGATCGACAAAAGCAAACTGACAAAAGACCCACCCGAAATCGCCCTCGACGCTGGCCAGCACCGGCTGGTGGTGCGTTGCCTTAGCAACATGACCCTGGCCACGGGCGGCAACGAAACCTCGATCCACACGTTCCGCATGGATTTCCGGCCAGGCGCACGCTACCGCTTCGACGCCAAGGTCATCGACAACCACTGCCAGCTGGCCATCGCCGACAAGAGCAGCGGCCAACGTAGCGAAGCGGTGGAAACGTACTGAGAATGGAAGTGGCTTGGCCAGCGGACATGAAAAAACCCGCCGAAGCGGGTTTTTTCATGTAGCAGCAGCGCCCGGGTTCAGACGTTGAACAGGAAATTCAGCACGTCGCCATCCTTGACGATGTATTCCTTGCCCTCGGCGCGCATCTTGCCCGCTTCCTTGGTGCCCGCTTCGCCCTTGTAGGCGATGAAGTCATCATAGGCAATGGTTTGCGCGCGGATGAAGCCGCGTTCGAAGTCGGTGTGGATCACGCCAGCCGCTTGCGGTGCCGTGGCACCCACGGGGACGGTCCAGGCGCGCACTTCTTTCACGCCAGCCGTGAAGTAGGTTTGCAGGCCCAGCAGTTTGTAGGCGGCGCGGATCAGACGGTCCAGGCCTGGCTCTTGCATGCCCATGTCGGCCAGGAAGGCGCCCTTGTCGGCGTCGTCCAGGTCGGCGATTTCCGCTTCCAGCGCGGCGCAGATGGCAACGATAGGCGCGTTTTGCGACTGCGCATACGCGGTCAGCTGGTCCAGCAGCGGGTTATTGGTGAAGCCCGTGTCCGACACGTTGGCCACGAACATGGCCGGCTTGGCCGTGATCAGGCACAAAGGCTTGATCAATTCCATTTCGTCGGCGTCCAGGCCCATGGCGCGCACTGGCTTGGCGTCGTTCAGGTAAGGCATCATGCGTTCCATGATGGCCAGCAGCTTGGCTGCATCCTTGTCGCCCGAGCGGGCTTTCTTGTTTTCGCGGTGGATGGCTTTTTCCACGGTACCCATGTCGGCCAGCGCCAGTTCGGTCTGAATGACTTCGATATCGTCGAGCGGGTTGATTTTGCCAGCCACGTGGATCACATTGTCATCTTCGAAGCAGCGCACGACGTTGACGATGGCGTCCGTTTCGCGGATGTGCGACAGGAACTGGTTGCCCAGGCCCTCGCCCTTCGATGCACCAGCCACCAGGCCGGCGATGTCAACGAATTCCACGATGGCGTTGACCATGCGTTCCGGCTTGACGATGGCGGCCAGCGCATCCATGCGTGGATCCGGCACTTCGACGACGCCGACGTTCGGCTCGATGGTGCAGAACGGATAGTTTTCAGCCGGGATGCCGGCTTTCGTCAGTGCATTGAACAGGGTGGACTTGCCGACGTTCGGCAAGCCGACGATACCGCATTGGAGACTCATGGAAAACCTTTAAATAATCAATTTTGCCGGCAAGCGGCTGGTGCAAAAACGGCCTGTACAGGCGTTTTCTGGATAATCTTGCTGTATTAAATCTGGTAAGGATCAATTGTACCTCTATGCACCCGACTCTTCAAAAAAACCGGGTGGCTACGGCTACGGCGCGCCGTCTTCCTCGGCGGCTTGCGAGGGATCAAATTCCAGGATGTCGCCGGGCTGGCATTCGAGCATCTCGCAGATTTTCGACAAGGTATCGAAACGCACACCGCGCACCTTGCCCGATTTCAAGAGGGACAAATTCTGTTCCGTGATGCCGATAAAGGCGGCCAGCTCCTTGGATTTCACTTTTTTCCTGGCCAATACCAGGTCGAGCCGTACGACGATTCCCATCAGATAAACCCGCTGTTTTCATCGGCCAGGCGCTGGCCTTCATGGACAATTTGCGCCAGCGCAAAGAAAACCGTGCACAGCAGCAAGGTCCACAGGTCGCCGCCCGTGATATCGAGGACCAGGCGCAACTGGCTCGTCCCGTCTTCCAGCAAGCCGAACAGCATGCCACGCACGCTCGGCTCGAACAGGGTCAAGAGCGTCCCCAGCAGCAAGCCGCCGGCGAAACGACGAAAGTGCCGCGCCACCGTCACCGTAAAAAATACGCCCAGCTCGAACTGGCGCAAGACCAGGGCCAGTTGCCGCACAGCGTCGCCCAGCACCAGCAAGGCCGGCAAGGCCAGCGCCAGGCCCAGTCCTCGCTGCCACCAGGGCATGGCCGCCAGCGAAGCGAATGGCTGGCCCTGCAACTGCAATGCCAGTTCATACATGCCACTGCCGCCCAGGCTTCCGTGTGCGGCCGGCGCAGGCGCGAGCCAGCCCAGTACGGTCAACAGCAGGTACAACACGAAGAAGCCCGTCACGCCATAGCGCACGCGTCGGCTCAGTGCGGCAGGCCCGGCATTGTTATTTTTCATTTAAAAGTATACGAAAGCCTAAAGTGTCGTTAGAATAAATTATCGTAAAACAATAATTAAATCATGTTTTGCGAACATTTTAGCATATTCCTCTTACGAAATTAACTGGAGACACCATGAAAACCTTGCTTGCCACACTCGCTTGCAGCGCCACCCTCCTGCTGGGCAGCACAGCCCGCGCCGATGACCTCAATGCCATGCTGCAGCAGGCGCTGGCCGACAAGAGCGTGCCGGCCATGGCGATTCTCGTCATCCGCGACGGCAAGGTCCATGCGCAGGCGCAGGCGGGCGTGCGCGCCACTGACGGGCAAGATGCCGTGCGCGCAGACGATGTGTGGAATATCGGTTCCGACGGCAAGGCCATGACCGTCACCCTGATCGCGCGCCTGGTGGAACGGGGCGTGCTGTCGTGGGATGCGCCGCTGTCAAGCATGCTGCCCGCGCTGAGTGAGGGCATGCGCGCCGAGTACCGCGACGTCAATTTGGCTGATTTACTGGCTCACCGCACCGGCTTGCCGGCCAACCCCGATGAAGCGTGGATCAACTCCACCTACACGGATACGCGCGCGCTGCCCCTGCTGCGCCAGGAATACGCGCGGCGCGCGCTGGCTGATGCGCCCGTGGCCACGCCGCGCGGCGAATCGCATTATTCCAACAGCGGCGCCATGATCGCCGCCGCCATTGCCGAGCGCGTCACGGGCAAGACGTATGAAGCACTGATGCAGGCGGAAGTGTTCGGCCCGCTGGGCATGCAGGCCGCTTTCGGCCCCACCGTGCGCGGGCAGAACCTGGGCCACAAGGAAGGCAAGCCGATTGCCGGCTTGATGGCAAGCAACCCGTTGATGATGGCGCCCGATGGCGAAATCCACCTGAGCATGGGCGACTGGGCCAAGTTTGCGCTGGATCAACTGCAAGGTGAACAGGGCAAGGGGAAACTGCTCAAGCAGGAAACGTATGTTTTCCTGCACACGGCGCAGGGCGACACGAATGCGGCGCTGGGCTGGGGCGTAATGCACTTCCCGCCGCAGGCACCGCAGCGCGTACTGACGCACCTGGGCTCGAACGGCTACTGGCACGCGCTGATCGCGCTGGCGCCCGGCAGCGGCGACGGCTTGCTGATCGCCGCCAACGCGGGCGAAGGCAGCAGCGCCCAGGCGAGCCAGCAGCAAATGGCGAAAACCATCATGACCAGCTTCGGCAAGGCGGGCAAATAGGTTTAAGCCGTATGCAGTTTCATGGTGGCCGCTTCAAACTTGCCTTCGACGATCAGCGGCATCACTTGCAAGGATTTTTCAATCGCTTGCTCGATCAGCTCCTGGTCTTCGCGGCGCGGGCGGTGCAGCACGAAATCGGCCACCTGCTGCTGCAGGCTCAGGGTGCGCGGATGGCCGATACCCAGGCGCAAGCGCCAGTAATCCTGCGTGCCCAGCGCGGCCGTGATGTCTTTCAAGCCATTGTGGCCGCCGGCCGAGCCGCCCTTCTTCAGGCGCGCGATGCCCGGCATCAGGTCGAGCTCATCGTGCACCACCAGCACTTCGTCGGCAGCAATCTTGAAAAAGCGCGCCAGCGCGCCCACGGACTGGCCCGAGCGGTTCATGAATGTCAGCGGTTCGAGCAGCCAGACTTCATTGCCAGCTATCGACGTTTTCGCCAGCATGGCGTTGTAGCGCGAATCGCGCTGCAAACGTGCGCCAGGCACGCTGTTGGCGAGATTGTCCACCAGCCAGAAGCCGGCATTGTGGCGCGTTTGTGCGTATTCGGGCCCCGGGTTGCCGAGGCCGACGATCAGGCGTATGGGCATGGCTGTGTCTGTAATAAAAGTAGGTATTATCGGTGAAAACAGGCAGAAAAAAACCCGTCCGGAGCGAACCGAACGGGCTTTTCCTTGCAACTACCGCATGACTGCGGCGGCAAAATTACTTCTTGTCAGCAGCAACTTCAACAGCAGCGGCTTCAGCAGCAACGTGGCCAGCCGGTACCGAAGCGGTAGCGATGGTCAGGTTGGCGCCGTGGGTGACAGCGGTCACGCCAGCTGGCAACACCAGATCGCCGACGTGCAGCGAGTGACCAACGTCGATGTTCGACAGGTCAACGTTGATGAATTCTGGCAGTTGGCCTGGCAGGCACGATACTTCGATTTCGTTGGCAACGTGGTTGATGGTCGCGCCGTGCAGTTTGACTGCTGGGGAAACGTCAGCGTTCGTGAAGTGCAGAGCAACTTTCACGTGGATAGCTTGGCTAGCGTCAACGCGTTGGAAGTCAGCGTGCAGAACCAGTTGTTTGTATGCGTGGACTTGGAAGTCGCGCAACAGAACTTGCTGGGAAACGCCGTCGATTTCCAGGTCCAGGATGGACGAGTGGAAAACTTCTTTTTTCAGCGCGTGGTACAGGGCGTTATGATCCAGCGAGATCATGACTGGGGCGTCAGCGCCGCCGTAAACGATACCAGGGGTTTGGCCGGAAATGCGCAGGCGGCGGCTCGCTCCGGAACCTTGCAATTCGCGTTTAAATGCGATAACTTTCATGTGAAACTCCAAGAAGAACAAGGCTTGCGCCTTGTGTTATGAAGACTCCCGCGACCAGGAATCTTCGAAAATGGGCGCATCTGCGCCCCGAAAACTAAAACACTACGGCGCAACAGGCAAAAAGCCGGTCGCGCCGCAGGCATTACGTCTGTTGTTACTACGCTATTTAATCAATAAAGAGCGAAATAACCGAATCACCCTTGATGATCCGCTTGAACGTCTCGGCCAGCAAAGGCGCGCACGTCAATTGACGGATCTTGCCGCAGGCCAGGGCCGCTTCGGACAGGGGAATCGTGTCGGTGACGACCAGTTCATCCAGTGGCGAGGCCGAAATACGCTCGATCGCCGGGCCGGACAGTACCGCGTGCGTGCAATACGCCACAACTTTTTTCGCGCCGCGCTCTTTGAGCACTTCAGCAGCTTTGGTCAGCGTGCCTGCGGTATCGACCATGTCATCCATGATCACGCAGTTGCGGCCTTCGACTTCGCCGATGATGTTCATCACTTCGGACACGTTCGCTTTTGGACGGCGCTTGTCGATGATGGCCAGGTCGCAGCCCAGGCGTTTTGCCAGGGCGCGCGCACGTACCACACCGCCGACGTCGGGCGACACCACCAGCAGATCCTGGTAGTTTTTCTTTTGCAAGTCACCCAGCAAAATTGGCGAAGCGTAGATGTTGTCGACTGGGATATCGAAGAAACCTTGAATTTGGTCAGCGTGCAGATCCATGATCAGGACGCGCTCGACACCGGCTTTTTCCAGCATGTTCGCCACCACCTTGGCCGAAATCGCCACACGCGCGGAGCGTGGACGACGGTCTTGACGGGCATAGCCGAAATAAGGAATGGCGGCGGTGATGCGGCCAGCAGAAGCACGTTTCAGTGCATCGACCATCAGGATGATTTCCATCAAGCTGTCATTGGTCGGAGCACAGGTGGATTGCAAAACAAAAACATCCTTGCCGCGAACGTTTTCGTTAATCTCGACCATTACTTCGCCGTCGGAGAATTTCGAAACGTTTGCTTTACCGAGAGGGATGCCGAGGTTTTTTGCGACCCCCTCTGCTAACGCTGGATTCGCGTTGCCGGTAAAAACCATCAGGTTTTCGTAAGCCATGGGAGTCCCAAGAGATAATATAGAAGTCTTGAAAAGCACTAACCGGGCATAGGCCCGGTCAGTCATTGTTTAGAATATGCCGCGTGGCGGCATATCTGCTTTTTCCCGTACTGGACGCTAACTTCGCATCGACAGACTACGGTGAAATGGGTGGCAGGGGAGGAAGGATTCGAACCTTCGCATGCTGGAATCAAAATCCAGTGCCTTAACCAGCTTGGCGACTCCCCTACGCAACTGACTGCTTGCCGTCATGTTGGCCAGTATTATACCGGCTATTTGACGCTAAGCAAAATCTTTTTTTCTACTTACCAGCACTTACAACGCCGTGAGCATCGGGTGGCGATTGAGCGCTTTTGCTTTCCAGGCGACCCAGACCAGTGGCACATTGCTGAGCACCGCATCTGCTTCCTCCCTACTTTCAAACGCACTGAATACACAAGCACCGGATCCAGTCATCCTGGCCTCACCGTAAGCATTCAGCCATTCTACCGCATCTGCTACCGGCTTGAAAAGGCTGCATGCCACTTGCTGCAAATCATTCTTACCGAACCCGCCCGCATTGTTTCCTTCTGCGAGGTGCCTGGAAAAGTCCGCTATTGTGACGGGTTCAGTATTCCTCGTCAAGCCTTCCGCGCAAAAAATTGCAGCGGTGGGCACTTGCACGCCTGGCTCGATCACCACATACCAGCATTCTGGCGTGGCGACGGGCTGCAAGGCTTCGCCCACGCCTTCGGCAAACGCATTCTCGCCAAAGATGAAAAACGGGATGTCGGCGCCCAGCGGCAAGCCCAGCGCCATCAACTCTTCGCGCGTCAAACCCGCCTGCCACAGGCGGTTCAGCGCCATCAGCGCCGTGGCTGCATCAGACGACCCGCCACCGAGGCCACCGCCCATGGGCAACACCTTGTCGATGGCGATGTCGACGCCGCACGGCAAGGCACCCGTGCGGCGCAGCACTTCTGCCTGCAGCAATCTGGCGGCGCGGATGATCAGGTCCTGCTCTTCCGGCACGCCGGCCAGCGCCGTCACGCGGCGAATGACCGTATCCTCGCGCAGCGCGAAGTGCAAGGTGTCGCCATGGTCCAGCAATTGAAACACCGTTTGCAGCAGATGGTAGCCGTCGGCGCGGCGGCCGTTGACGTGCAAAAAAAGGTTCAGCTTGGCCGGTGCCGGGCAGTTGTTCAGAGTCGTCAGTGTCATGGTGCGGGTACGGATGGGGCGGGATCGAGCACGATGCGCAGCGACACGGCATCGGCCTGTGCGCTGGTATTGCGTTCGGCATCGATACGCCGCGGTTGGGGCAAGGCGCCCGGCGTATTCTCGGATGCATCTTGCCACGACACATAGCGCAAGCGCCAGCCGTCTTTTGTCGTCACGCTGTCGTTGGCTGGCGAGGCAACAAAGCGCTTGCCATCGGCACCCATGGCATAGCCCTGCAGCCAGTCGCGCAAGCCCGAAACGGGCAAGGGCCAGCCCAGCATCTGCGCGCTCAGGGCATCGATGTCAGGCGCGCTGCGCGGCGCCTTGCCACTCTGCTCAAGCACCGCTTCCTGCGGCGTGACGGCGATGGTGGCCAGGGTGCTGCCGACCGGCGAATACAGGGTCACATCCGTACGCTGGGCCGTCTGCTGCCAGTTGAAATTGACGGTGGCCGATTCGGGCTTATCACCCTTCTGATACACCACGTTCAAACGGCCCGTCAGCTCCACCTGTTCGCGGTAGGGCGCCACGCCCTGGCTTGATGGCACGCCGCCGGACGAAAATGGGGACGTCAGGGTTGAGCAGGCCGAAAGAGCCAGGCACAGGACAGTCAAAGGAAAAAGATGTTTTGGCATGGGCACAAGGAAAAACCAGCGCCATGGCGCCGGTTTGGTTGGTTTAGTTAATCAATTCAATCACAAACTGACATTCAGGCGCGCCAGGGTGCTTTTCAGCGCGTCGTTTTTCGGGTCCTTGCCTTGCGCCTCGCGCCACAGCTTTTGCGCTTCGTCCTTCTCGCCCTTCTGCCACAGCACTTCGCCCAGGTGGACGGCAATTTCTGGGTCACTGCGTACGGCGTAGGCGCGGCGCAGCGCTGCTTCCGCAGCGGGCAAATTGCCCATGCGGAACTGCACCCAGCCCATGCTGTCCATGATGAACGGGTCGCCAGGCGCCATCTGCAGCGCCTTCTCGATCAGGGCGTAGGCTTCCTGCAGGCGGATGCCGCGTTCAGCTAGCGAATAACCAAGAGCGTTATACGCGTGCTGGTTATCGGGCGCCAGCGCCATCACGCGGCGCAGGCTGCTCTCCATCAAATCGAGTTTATCCAGGCGTTCGGCCAGCAAGGCGTAGTCGTACAGCAGTTCCGGGTTATCGGGGAAACGCAGCAAGGCATTTTCCAGCACCGTGTAGGCGCTTTGCACATAGCCGGCATCGCGCAGGAATTGCGCGTCGACCAGCAGCACCTGCGCCTGCTTTGCCTGATCGTCCGTTTCGATTTCCGTCAGCGCCTTGCGCGCCGCATCGAGATTGCCGCCACGGGCGATCAATTGGGCGCGGCGCAAACGCGCGTCGAAATAACCGTTTGATGCGCTGTTGTCGACCTTGTCCAGCCATGCTATGGCGCCGGCCGTATCGCCACGCGTCTCGGCAATCTGCGACAAAATCATCAGGGCCTTGAACGGATCACGCGCATCGCCAGGCGTTTTTTCCAGCGCGGCCAGGAAGCGCTTGAAGTACTGCTCGGCGCCCTTGGTG
This sequence comes from Janthinobacterium woesei, assembly GCF_051380875.1. Lineage (NCBI taxonomy): Bacteria > Pseudomonadati > Pseudomonadota > Betaproteobacteria > Burkholderiales > Oxalobacteraceae > Janthinobacterium > Janthinobacterium woesei. The sequence continues at coordinate 203,531 of NZ_JBNYXW010000001.1, read as the reverse complement.
TCTTCCAGCTGCAGCGCCACGATGCCCAGTGCATACAGGCCGCCCACGTTATCGGGCTGGCTTTTCAGCAGCAGCAGGAATTGATCACGCGCCGGCTCCAGCTGCTTTTGCTCGACCAGCAGGCGCGCATACGCGCCGCGCACTTCGACCGCATCTGGATTCTTTTCCAGGAAGGCCGCCAGCACCTTGCCTGCCGCCTCGGTTTCGCCCGTCACCTGCGCCAGGGTCAGCGCGGCCAGTTCGGAGTTCGGCTTGATCGCCAGCGCCTTGTTTGCTTCGCCGATGGCGCGGTCACGTTCACCGATCGACAAGGCGCCCTGCGCCAGCACCAGGTGCGCCTCAAACATGTCCAGGTAAGGCTGCACCAGGCGCGTCAGCATGGCGTATGCATACAGCTTGTCATTCGAACGCGCGAGGATCTGCTGCATCTGGAACAGGGCCACGCCGCGCGCACCCGGTGGCGCATTGGCCAGGCGTTCGGCGAAAATCGGTTCGGCTTCCTCGATCTTGTCCGTCAGGACGACGAAACCGAGAAAAAACTGCGTCGCCTCGTCGGATTCGGGCGCCAAGTCGCGCCACAGGCGGATGGCCGCCAGCGCCTCGCCACCCTGCTTGGCTGCCAGCGCCATTTCGGACGCGCGGCGCGCCAGGCGCGGGTCGCGCGTCTGCTGCGCCGCCATCATCATGGTCACGTATGGCCCCTGCCACTGGCCGCTCTTGAATTCCATCTCAGCGCGGGTCAGCTTGTACAGCAGGTCGCTGCTCAAATCGACATTGGGCAAGCCGTCAGACGTGGACGCGGCGACCGGCTCCTGCGGCGCGGCCGCAGAGGGACTGGCTCCGGCATCGGCAGGGACAACAGGCGTCTGCGCCATGGCATGCGTGGCCATCAGGGCGGACAAGGTTACAATGGCGAAAGCGTTTTTCAAAGGCTGATCCTGGCTAAACGGCAAAGTTTAATTCTACGCCCAACCCGTCCATCGCGTACTTCACGTATGTAACGAAATATATACGCCGTGCTGGCGTGGTGCGCCCGGAGCAGCCATTCACCTGCAATCCGCCTGTTTTTTAGCCGTTTTTCATACCTTCGAGCCCTATGCCAGAATTGCCAGAAGTCGAAGTCACACGGCGCGGTGTCGCGCCCCATCTCGAAGGCCGCGCCGTGCGCTCCGTCGTGCTGCGTCGCGCCGGCCTGCGCTGGCCCTTCCCCCCTGCCCTGGGCGAACAGCTGTCCGGGCAAACCATCGGCCTGACGGGGCGGCGCGGCAAATACCTGCTGATCCACTTCCGCCACGGCACCCTGATCATCCACCTGGGCATGTCGGGCCACCTGCGCGTGCTGCCGCCGGGGACGGAAGCGCAAAAGCACGACCATTTCGACCTGGTCGTGGAAGACGCGAACGGCGGTAGCCAAGTGCTGCGCATGACGGACCCGCGCCGCTTCGGCGCCGTGCTGTGGCACGACGAGGCCGACGGCCCGCTCGACAGCCACGTGCTGCTGCGCGGCCTGGGCACGGAACCGCTGGAAGGCGGCTTCACGGGCCAGCTGCTGTTCGAGAAAACGCGCAACAAGGGCAGCAGCATCAAGCAGGTGCTGATGGCGGGCAATATCGTCGTCGGCGTGGGCAATATCTATTGTTCAGAAAGTTTGTTTCGCGCGGGGATCAATCCGAAGACGCCGGCCAGGCGCATCGGCCTAGCCCGCTATGAGAAACTGGCGCAGGCGATCCGCGACGTGCTGGCCGAAGCCATCGTGCAAGGCGGCAGCACCTTGCGCGACTTCATCGGCGTAAACGGCCAGTCCGGCTACTTCCAGCAATCGTACTTCGTTTATAACCGGACGGACAAGCCATGCCGCGTATGCGGCGCGCCGATCCGGCAAATCGTGCAGGGACAGCGTTCCACGTTTTACTGCGCGCATTGCCAGAAATAACTGTCAAAAGTAAGTCACTCGCAAAGGGAGCCAGATGGTCAGGGACTTGGAACAATACAGCGCATGGCGCCAGGACGTGCTGGCCGCCTTGCAGGCTTACCGGCAGGCCGCCAGCGTGGCGGGGCTGGTCGACGGCGCTTCTGCGCTGCGCCTGGGCCGCTGCGTGTCCCGCCTGCTAGACGACCGCCTGTCCGTGGCCTTCGTGGCGGAATTCTCGCGCGGCAAATCGGAGCTGATCAACGCCATCTTCTTTGCCGACTACGGCCAGCGCATCCTGCCCTCGGGCGCGGGCCGCACCACCATGTGTCCCACCGAACTGCTGTACGACGCCAACTGGCAACCGTCAATCCGTTTGCTGCCCATCGAGACGCGCGCGCAGAACCTGTCGACCAGCGACTACCGCGACATGCCTGCCGCCTGGACCGTCCTGCCGCTCAATATCGATGCGGGCGGCGACATGCAGGAAGCCATCCGCCAGGTGAGCCTGACGAAGAAAGTCAGCATCGAGGAAGCGGCGCGCTACGGCCTGTACGACGTCGATGATGCCGACGCGCCCTCGATGCTCGACGAGGACGGCCAGGTGGAAATCTCCATGTGGCGCCACGCCATCATCAACTTCCCCCATCCGTTGCTGAAACAAGGCCTGGTCATCCTCGACACGCCGGGCCTGAACGCCATCGGCACGGAACCGGAACTGACGCTGAACCTGATTCCGAATGCGCACGCGGTGCTGTTCATCCTGGCGGCCGATACGGGCGTCACGCGCAGCGACATCGAAGTATGGCGCAACCATATTGGCGCCGGCACGGGGCGCCTGGTCGTGCTCAACAAGATCGACAGCATGTGGGACGAATTGCGCGGCGATGCCGAGGTGGCGCAGGCTATCGAACGCCAACAGGCCAGTGTGGCGCACTTGCTGACCCTCGATTCCAGCCAGGTGTTTCCCGTCTCGGCGCAAAAGGCCCTGGTGGGCAAGATCAACCGCGACGCGGCGCTGCTGGAAAAGAGCCGCCTGCAAGCGCTGGAAACGGCCCTGTTCGAAGAGCTGATCCCCGCGCGCAAGGACATCATCCGGCGCCAGCTGGCCTTCGACCTGGACGCCATCATGGCCGCACAGCAGGTGCAGGCGGCGGCACGCGCGCGCGGCATCGCCGAGCAGTTGCATGAGCTGCACAGCCTGCGCGGCAAGAACCAGAGCGTGATCGCGCACATGATGCGGCGCATCGATATCGAGAAAAAGGAATTCGACGGCAGCCTGTTCAAGCTGCAGGCCACGCGCGCCGTGTTTACAAGACTGTCGACGGAGCTGTACACGAGCCTGGGCATGGACATCGTGCGCGACGATATCGATGCCGTGCGCGCAGCCATGCAGCGCAGCCGCTTTTTTACAGGGCTGCGCGAAGCCATGCGCCAGTATTTCGAACGCATCGCCCATAACCTGGACCGCTCGGAAGGCAAGACGGCCGAGATCACGGAAATGATGAACGTGATGTACCGTAAATTCGCCTCGGAGCATGGCCTGTCGCTGGCCTTGCCGATGCCGTTTTCGCTGGCCCGTTATCGTCAGGAGATCGCCGATATCGAAGCCGTTTATCATAAACAGTTCGGCACGGCGACCCTGCTCACCACCAGCCGCGTCGTGCTGATGGAAAAATTCTTCGATACCATCGCCTCGCGCGTGCGCCGCAGCTTCTCGGCCGCCAACGACGACGCCAGCGCCTGGTTGAAAGTCATCATGGCGCCGCTCGAAGCGCAGATCGCCGAATACAAGGAGCAGCTGAAACTACGCTTGGCATCGATCCAGCGCATCCACGACGCGACGGGCAGCCTGGAACAGAAAATCGCCGGCTTTGAAGCGAGCCTGGCGGCGCTGGAGCGCGACAAGGCGCAACTGGCGCAGCTGGCCGCCACCTTGCGCGCGGCCAGCGCAAGCTGATGAACACGCACAAGAACACGCACAAACACGCACTACAAAACACTGGAACCCTGCATGAAACGTCTGCTGCATCCGCTAGCGCCCACACGGGGCGCGGCACCACTTGAAAATTATATCGATCCCAGTTTTTCCAGCACCGTCATCGCCTGGCAAAAGCAGCATGGCCGCCATGCGCTGCCGTGGCAAAACACGCGCGACGCCTATCTGATCTGGCTGTCCGAGATCATGCTGCAGCAAACGCAGGTGACCGCCGTGCTGGCCTACTACGCGCGCTTCCTGGAACGCTTCCCCACCTTGCGCGATCTGGCTTGCGCGCCGGTGGAAGACGTGATGGCGCAGTGGAGCGGCCTTGGCTACTACACGCGGGCGCGCAACCTGCACAAGTGCGCGCAGCGCGTGGTGGCCGAATACGATGGCGTCTTCCCCAGCGACCCGCTACTGCTGGCCGACCTGCCCGGCATCGGCCGCTCGACGGCGGCCGCCATTTCCGCGTTTTCCAGCGGCACCCGCGCGGCCATCATGGACGGCAACGTCAAGCGCGTGTTCGCACGCACGTTCGGCATCGACGCCTATCCCGGCGAAAAGCGGGTCGAAGAAGCCATGTGGCGCCGCGCCGAAGCGCTACTGCCCGCAGCGGGAATAGATTCGGGCATCGAAGCCTACACGCAGGGCTTGATGGACTTCGGCGCCACCCTGTGCACGCGCAGCAGCCCCGATTGCCAGCGCTGCCCCTTGCAACCGCGCTGCGTGGCTTATGCCACCGATCGCGTCAAGGATCTACCCGTGCGCAAGCCGAAGAAGGCCAGTCCGGAAAAACACGCGGTGATGCTGGTCATCATCGACGACGGCCAGGTACTGCTCGAGCAGCGTCCCGGCTCCGGTATTTGGGGCGGCTTGCTGTCGCTGCCGGAACTCGATGGCCATGTGCTGGCCGGCCCGGACTATCCGCGCGCCATCGGGCAAGATGCGCTGGCGCGCGCCGTGGCGCCGTTCGGCGGGATTGAAACGCAGGAGCAATTGCTGCCCATCGTGCATGTCTTCACGCACTACAAGCTGCACATCGTCCCCTGCCGCATCACTCTGGCGCGGCGCCTCGCACTGGCAGGCGAGGCCACGCACGTCTGGTATGACGGAGCAAAGATCTTTGACGCGCCGCTGCCGGCGCCCATCAAGAAGCTGCTGCTGGAGCTGTTCGGCGATGCGCGTGCAGCGCAGCGCAGCATGTTCTAGTGCGCCCGGGTGCCGCCTACAGCTCGTCGAGCGAATACAGGCGGCGGTGCTCGCGGATCGCGTAGCGGTCCGTCATGCCGGCGATATAGTCTGCGATCTTGCGCGCCTGTCTGCTCACGTCATCACCGTTGATTTGATAATCGGGCGGCAGCAAAGCCGGTTCGGCCATGAAGCTGCCGTACAGTTCGCGCACGATGCGGCTGGCCTTCACTCGCATGCGGTTGACCTGGTAGTGGCGGTACAGATTGGCGCGCAGGAAGCGTTTCAAGTCCGTCGCATCACGGCGCATGGCGTCCGAAAAACGGATCAGCGGCGCGCTGGCACGTACTTCGTTGATGTCGCGCGGCGCGGTGTCCGCAATCAACTGGTTCGAGGTGATGATCAGGTCGTCGGCCAGTGCCGTGATCAGGCGGCGCAGGGTTTCGTAGATGGCGCGCCGGCCTGACAGGCCGGGAAACGCCTGCTGCACATCACGCCACAGGCGGCCAAAGAATTCCACCTCTTCCAGCTGCGCGATGGTGATCAAGCCCGAACGCAGGCCATCGTCGATATCGTGGCTGTTGTAGGCGATTTCGTCGGCCAGGTTGGTCAGTTGCGCTTCCAGGCTCGGCTGCGTGCGGTCGATGAAGCGCTGGGCGACGGGGCCCAGTTCGCGCGCGTGCGCCAGCGAGCAGTGTTTCAGGATGCCTTCGCGCGTCTCGAACATCAGGTTCAAGCCGTCAAAGGCGCCGTAATGTTCTTCCAGCGTGTCGACCACGCGCAGGCTTTGCAGGTTATGCTCGAAGCCGCCATGCTCCTTCATGCATTCATTGAGCACGTCCTGGCCCACGTGGCCGAACGGCGTGTGGCCGAGGTCATGCGCCAGTGCGATCGCTTCCACCAAATCTTCATTCAGGCGCAGGTTGCGCGCCATGGAGCGGCCTACTTGCGCCACTTCCAGGCTGTGCGTCAGGCGCGTGCGGAAAAGATCGCCTTCGTGGTTGAGGAAAACCTGCGTCTTGTATTCGAGGCGGCGGAAGGCCGAAGAATGGATGATGCGGTCGCGGTCGCGCTGGAACTGGCTGCGCGAGGCGTGCGGCGCCTCGGCAAAGCGACGTCCCTGCCCCTGTGCCGAATGCGCTGCATAAGGGGCTAGAAAGCTCTGGGCGAGGGCGTCTTCCGGCAGCATTTACGCCACTCCGGCGGCCAGCGTGGCCAGCACCAGTTCGTGCGGCGCGGACGTGATGCAGGGGCTGCCCAGTGGTTTCAAGAGGATGAACTTGATGGCGCCGCCCTCGTTCTTCTTGTCCACTTCCATCAGTTCGAGCCAGCGCGCCACGCCCAGGTCCGGCGCCTTGACGGGCAGGCCCGCGGCGGCGACCAGATTGCGCACACGCTCCACGGCTGCCTGGTCGATGTAGCCCATGCGGCAGGACAGGTCGGCTGCCATCACCATGCCGCAGCCGACGGCTTCGCCGTGCAGCCAGTGGCCATAGCCCAGGCCCGCCTCGATGGCGTGGCCGAACGTGTGGCCGAAGTTCAGGATGGCGCGCAAACCACCTTCGCGTTCATCCTGGCGCACCACGTCGGCCTTGATTTCGCACGAGCGGGCGATGGCGTACGCCAGGGCGCCCTTGTCGCGCGCCATCAGCTTGGCCATGTTTGCCTCGATCCAGTCGAAGAAGGCCGCATCGATAATGGCGCCATGCTTGATCACTTCGGCCAGGCCGGCCGACAGCTCGCGCGCCGGCAGAGTTTCCAGGGTCGACGTGTCGGCGATCACGGCGCGCGGCTGGTAGAAGGCGCCGATCATGTTCTTGCCCAGCGGGTGGTTGATGCCCGTCTTGCCGCCGACGGACGAATCGACCTGCGCCAGCAAGGTGGTGGGCACCTGCACGAAGCCGATGCCGCGCATGTAGCTGGCCGCCGCGTAGCCGGTCAGGTCGCCGATCACGCCGCCTCCCAGCGCCACCAGGGTGGTCTTGCGGTCGCATTTATTGGCCAGCAGCGCGTCGAAAATCTGCATCAGGCTGGCCCAGTTTTTATATTCTTCGCCGTCCGGCAGGACGATGCTGATCACTTCGCGGCCATCGCTGGCCAGCGCCGCCTGCAAGCGGCCCAGGTACAGCGGGGCGACGGTGGTATTGGTGACGATGGCTACCTTGTGGCCGCTGACATGGCGCAGCAGCGCATCGGCGTCGGCCAGCAGGCCAGGACCGATGGCGATCGGATAACTGCGTTCGTCGAGGTCTACGCTCAACAACATTTTGGATTGTTCGTTCATCGAAGGCTCTGCATGAATGACGCAGTTGGGCGAAGCCTCGCATTCGAGGCTGGCCAGCTGCATCAGGATGGTCTGAACCATCGATTGTACGTTAGGACGGCCCGTGTCGATCACAATGTCGGCCACGTCCATGTAATGGGGCTCGCGCTGCGCCGTCAATTCTTCCAGCTTCTTGCGCGGGTCTGCCGTCTGCAGCAGGGGGCGGTTCTTGTCATGGCTGGTGCGCGCCAGTATGTTGCTGACGCTGGCGCGCAAGTACACCACCGTGCCCCGCTCCTTCAGGTAAGCGCGGCTTTCTGCATTCATCACCGCGCCGCCGCCGGTGGCCATGACGATGCCTTCCTGGGCGCTCAGGTCGCGGATGACCTCGGCCTCGCGCCGGCGAAAGCTGGCCTCGCCCTCGATTTCAAAGATCCACGGGATGGTCGCTCCCGTGCGCGCCTCGATTTCGTGGTCGGAATCGACAAAGCGCAAGCCCAGCTTGCGGGCCAGGATGCGCCCGATCGTGGTCTTGCCTGCACCCATGAGGCCTACTAAAAACAGATTTTGCATTTGCTGCGACAGTTATTTTGGATTACTACAAACATTCGCCTGCCCATACGGACTATTCACGCCTGGTGGAGACACATCCTGACGGTTAAAGTCCGAGAACAGTCCCGGAAGCAAAGTGTAACCGACATAAGTTGCCTCCGTCCCGGAACTATTGCCACGAATCGTCAATTCGACGTCCAGCCAGTTGGCCCTGTCGCGCGGATAAGTGAGCGTCACGGTGGTGGTGCCGGTGCTGTCGGTCTTGCCCCCGGTGGACAGATTGAGCGGAATGCCAGGATCGAGGTAGCCGTTGGCATTTTCATCTTCGCCAGGGTCGAGCATGCCGTCACGGTCCTGGTCCTCATTCTTGCATTCCACGTGCTGCGCCACGACCCAGCTTAATGCCGCCGTGGAAAACTGCAGATAACCCTTGTAATAATACCGGGGCCAGGCAGCGGCCGTGATGATCACATCAGGAACCGGATTGCCCGCAGCGTCCGTCACAAACACAGTATAGGTCTTGCGATAGGTGCTGCTGTCCGTTTCATCGAGCGCATTGCCGCTGCCGGCACTGATGAACAGCGATTTCTTCGTTACCGTCAGCTTGGCCGTGGCGCTGCTGTTCGATGCGCCCTGCAATTGAGCCTGGACGATCACGCCATCGACTCCGGTGCTGGCCTGGCCAGCGATATAACTGACCGTGGCCATGCCGTCGCCATCGGTATTCACCACCGACGGCGAGCTCAGCGAACCACCGCTGGCATCGCTCTGGATGGTAAAGCCGACCTGGGCATTCTTGACGAGGTTGTTTTGCGCCGTGCCGTCGCGCACGATGGCGCGCAGGGCGCTGCGCTGGGAGGTGCTGCCTGCCGTATTGGCACCGATCACGGCAGGGTCGGCCTGCAAGGTGACGGTTGCCTGTGGCGTCAGCGGGGCGACGAACTCCACGTCGGCCTGCACCAACACACCCGTGCCCTCGTTCCTGGCTGTCAGCGAAGTCTTCCCCGCGCCGGCAGCCTGCACATAGGCAATGGCATTGCCGCCAACGAGCGCCAGCGGCGCCAGCAAAGGCGTGGCGCAGGCGGCATCCTGGTAAATCGCGCCGCGCGAGGTACTGAAACGTACATTGCCCGCTTGCGGCGTGCCGGCCACATCGCTGTGCACGGTAATCGCGTAGCAGGTCTGGGTTGCCAGTATCGTCAACGCCACATTGGCGCCGGTGACGGCGTTGATCGTGAAGTTGGCCGCATTGATCGCCACTGGCATTACCACGCTGTCGCCCTGGCCCTTGATGGTGATCGTATCGCTGGTGCCAGACTGGGCGTTGTAGCTCAATACCAGTTGACCATTATTGTCCGTCAACGCCGGGCTGGCGCCGCCGCCCTTTACCGTCAGCGCATTGAGCTGTGCGCTGAAGGTGACCGGTTTGCCCGCCAGCGCATTGCCGCTGGAATCGACCAGTTTGACCACCATGTCGGTACTCGTTTTCAGGTTGATCGACGAAAAGGCATTGATGGCCAGTTTCGTGCCGCTGACACTGATATCGGTACTGGCCGTTTGCGCACCGGCACTGGCGCTGACCTTGATCGTGCGCAGGCTGGCGTCGCCCCCCGTATTGAGGCTGACGATGGCCTGCCCTTGCGCATTGGTGCTGACCACCGTCGCGTCCAGCGCACCCGAATCGGCCCTGAAGGTGACGTTGGCATTTGGCACAATCGCATTATTGGCATCCTTGACAAACGCGATGACATTGACCGCAGTACCGCCCGACGATGCCAGCGTGCCACCGGAGGAAGTCAGCAGCAGAGCAGCGATACTGGACGTGACTGGCACCACCTTGACCACGACCGGGGCGGATTCGATACCGCCGCTACTGGCCTTGATCGTGATGTCGCGCAGCGTCGCATCACCTTTCACGCTGAGCTTTTCAATCACTGTGCCGTTGGCATCCGTGATGCGCGTCGTATTGCTGATCGTGCCCGAACTGGCCGTAAAGGCGACCGTCTGCCCGCTCATGGCATTGTTACTTGCATTTTTTATAATTGCCGTCAACGTGACTTCGGTGCCATCTTCGCCCGAGGCGACGATGGCAGCGGCGCTAGCCACGAGCGAGACGCTGGCAACGCCACTGTTCGTACCGCCAGAATTCCCGAGGGTGGGGTCGCCGCCACCGCCGCCACACGCTGCCAGCAAGGTACCCAGCGCCAGCAATACCAGCCAATTCGATACCCTACCCCAATAAGTGTTGCTCGGGGATACATTCCGCATAGTTGCCATCAGTCCGCTTTCGTCTGTATTGTTACTTAAACGCAAAGACGAAACATTAACGTGTTGCAGGCCGATCTGCCACTATTTTCGGTGTAATGAACACCATCAGTTCGGTTTTTTCTTGACTCCGGCCCGTACTGCGGAAAAAAATCCCCAGCAAAGGGATGTCGCCAAGAATCGGCACTTTGCTGTCCGTACCCCGCTCGGACTGTTGATAAATGCCACCGAGGACCACCGTGCCGCCGTCTTCCACCATCACTTGCGTGCGCACATGCTTGGTGTCGATGGCGAAGCCGGAACGCGTTTCCTGGCCCACGCTATCCTTGTTGACGTCCACTTCCAGCACCACATTGCCGTCCGGCGTGATCTGCGGCGTGACTTCCAGGCGCAGGTTCGCCTTGCGAAACGTGATCGACGTGGCGCCACTGCTGGTGGCCACCTGGTATGGCAATTCGATGCCCTGCTCGATCAGCGCCTGCACCTTGTCGGCCGTCACCACACGCGGGCTGGAAATGATCTTGCCCCGCCCATCGGCCTCCAGCGCGGACAGTTCCAGGTTCAAAAAGCGGTTCGCTGCCGCCGAAAACAGGCTCAGGGCGAAACTGGCCGGCTGCAAGCCATTGATGCTGGCGGCCGGCAAGTTGACGAATTGCGTATTCGGCACGAAGACACCGGCCCCTGCCACCGTCTGCCCCGTCGCCTCGCCCACGCCTTCATAGCTGCCGCCGATGGCCGCGCGGCGTCCGCTGCCGCCCAGCGAAAAACCAGGCAACTGGCCCGCTGCCTGCCGCAGGTCGGAAAAACCCAGGCGCGCGCCCAGGTTGCGGCTGAAACTGTCGTTCGCCTCGACAATGCGCGCCTCGATCATGACTTGTCGTGTGGCAATGTCCGTCTTGGCGATCAGCAAACGGATCTGTTCCAGGCGCGCCGGCACATCGGTGATGAACAGCTGGTTGGTGCGCGGCTCGATCAGCACGCTGCCGCGACGCGACAGCAAGCGGCTGCGCCCTTCGCCTGCGTCGAGGCCGAACACCGTGCGAAATGCCTCGGCCTTCTGATAATTGAGCTGGAAGATGGCCGATTGCAGCGGTTCGAGTTCCGCGATCTGCGCGCGCTGCTCCAATTCCAGCTTTTCGCGCGCCAGCATTTCCTCGCGCGGCGCGATCCACAGCACGTTGCCATTGCGCCGCATGTCCAGGCCCTTCGCTTGCAGCACGGCATCGAGTGCCTGGTCCCACGGCAAGTCGCGCAAACGCATGGTCAGATTGCCCGCCACGCTGTCGCTGGCGATGATGTTTTGCCCCGATGCGTCGGCCAATATGTGCAGCGCCGCGCGCACGCCCACGTTCTGGAAATCGACGGAGATTTTCTCGCCTGCATACAGGCGCGGCGCCGTCACCAGCACCACGGCATCCTGGGCAATGCCGTTCGCATGCAGGCACAGCAGCGTAGCTGCGAGCATCCGGCGCGGCCTCATGGCGCCGCCTCGGGCAAGCTGGCCTTGGCTGCGGCACCGGCGCTCCCCGCCACCTGCAAGCCCAGGCTGCCGCGCCGCTCACGCCAGGGACCGTCCGCCTCGCGCAGCAGTTCACGATACTGCACGGCCTGCTCGCTGATCGCTGTCACCACGCCGTGGTCTTGCCCCAGATGCTGGCCCACCTCGACCCGGTACACGCGCTGCCCCGCCAGCAGCAGCGCGCTCAGGCGGCCGGCGTGGCGCACGCTGCCCACCATGCTCAAGGCCGGCAGTGCTACGCTTTCCAGCGCTGCACGGGGACGGCGCAGGTCCGGGCCCGCCACGCCGCCGCGCGCCGCCTGCTGTGCCTGCTGTGCCTGCTGTGCCTGCAAGGGTGCGGCAAAGGGATCGGGCAAGGCGGTGCCCGCGTAAGGAAGCGGTATGAAATCAGGCAGCACTCGCCAGGCCAACGGTGCCTGCTGGATTGGCAGCGGCGGTACGCGGGCCAGCGCCGCCCGTTCCTGCGCGTCGGGCAAGCGATAGGCGTGCAGCACGGCATCGAGGGTCAGCATGCCATCCTTGCCGCCAGTCAACGCCAATTCGTGCACGGTGACGATGCGCCGCAGCCGTGCCAGGTCCGCCATCAGCTCGCCCATGGCGTGATAGGCACCGCGCAGCTGGACGGCAATGGGCAGCGCCACATAATATGCCTGCGGCTGGGGCAGGCCGGGCTTGAACAGGGTGAATTGCACGCCGCGCGACTGGCCTGCCGCATTGATATCGGACAATAGCGCCGCCATTTGCTGGCTGTTTGGCAGTTGCCATTCCAGCCTGGCCAACTCGGCGCCTGCCCGGCGCTGCTGTTCGCGCCAGCCAGGCAATCGCCCTGCCCGGGCCTGGGCTTGCAGATAGGTGGTGCGCAAACGCGCTTCCTCTCCTTGCGCGGCCTGCACGGCGGCAAGCAGCCCATGGAGCCATGCCAGGTGCAGCAGCGCAGCCACCAGCGCAGCGGTCAGGGCGGCACTGGCGAGGCGGGCCGGCAACGGCCACAGCGATGCTTTTTTCAGGCGCAACATGATCAGCCACCTCCTGTGTCTACGCTTACGCAGCCGATGCCGCCGAACCTGGCCATGCCAGCCGTATCGTCCATTCCACCGCACCGTCTGCCACGCCGCGCACTTCCAGCAATTCCGGCCTCGACCATGGCGCCGCATCGGCCAGCGCCAGCAGCAGTGCCGCGACCTTGTCCTGCGATACAGCATGCCCTTGCAAGCGCACCATCGCCGCTTCCTGGCGCACGCTGTGCAAGACCACGCCGGCTGGCATTGCCCGCGCCAGGGCTTCTAACATGCGTACCCAGGCATTGCGCTGTTCTTGCAGGCCAGCAATAGCCTGCTGGCGCGCCAGCAGTGCCGCCGTCTCGCCGTGCACCCGTTTGCCAGTGGCAAGGGCGACGTCCACCTGCTGCATGGCACTGCGCCAGCCATCCTGGCGCCGGGCGTAGGCGTCGAGCCGGGCCTGCAGCCAGGCTGCCGCGCCCAGCGCCAGCAGCAATCCCAGCAGTGCTCCGCCTGCCAGCTGCCACAGCAGTAGCTGCACACGCCGTCGCCGCGCTGCCTGCCGATATGGCAAAAGGTTGATGCGCAGGGCTGCCACCAGGGCCTTCATCGGGCGAACCGGTGCAAGGCCAGCCCCCAAGCCAGCTGATAGGCTGCGCCGTCAGCGGGCAAGGTTTGCCAGCCGCCTTGCGCGATGGCCGCCTGCAAGGCCAGCGCCTCGCTATCCATGACGACGGCAATCAAACCCGCCGCCTTGGCCGCATCGAGACGGCGCTGCACGCTGGCGCGCCGCGCCGCCACCAGCAGCACGTCGATCTCCGGGCCTGCCTTGCCAGCGAGCGGCGGCGCCGGGCCGAGCGTAAGAAAATCCAGGCTGGCGTCTTCCAGCGCAAAGGGCATGTATTGCGCCGCCTCCAGCTCCACCAGGATTTCCAGCTGCTCCTCCGGCAATCCGGCCGGCAGGCGGATCGTGTGCGTGATCAGGGCAGTGGCAGGCATGGCCAGCGCCACCCGGATACAGCCGCTGCCACTATTGCTGCAGGCCAGGCGCAGGGCCACGGCCAAGCCCTGCAGATCCTCGATATTGTCTTCAAGCATGATTCCCGGCGCCAGCACCGCGGCGCCGCAATGCCGGCAAGACAATTGTCCCCGCCGGCGTACCAGTTCGACCACACGCACGGCATCTTGCCCTATGTCAACGCCGAGCAAGCCCCTGCCAGGAAGACTGCGAATGGATAGGTTTTTCATGGAGAAATATCACCGTGGGATGGCCGCTGCCATGCAAAATCCTAGTCTCGGCAGTGCTGGCTTGTAAATGGATTTCCCGCCTGTGTCTGCGGCGCGTGGCCACTATCTGGCCAGGCCATGATCTGGCGCAGACTAATTGTTACCAAATCCTGGTTGCCAGCGGACCAATACGCGCTTATATAGAGTAGCGACAACAGGCACGGTCCCCCAGGCAAGCGTCCAGGCGCGCTGCGGCCCCGGCAAGCTCGCTTATAATTGAGCGGCATAATTAATTGAAAGACATAACACGCATGACATCTTCATCATCTGCCGGCAACGCTGGCTCGAAACCGCCCAAGAAGGGCAGCAAACCCAAACGCTTCCTGCTGATGGCCCTGGCATCGTTCCTGGGCCTGGGCGTCGTCGGCGTGCTGCTGGTGGTCTTCGGCCTGGCCATGGCGTATCCGAACCTGCCGGCGCTCGATACCCTGACCGATTACAAGCCGAAAATGCCGCTGCGGGTGTTCACCTCCGACAATGTGCTGATCGGTGAATTCGGTGAAGAGCGGCGCAACATGGTGCACATCAAGGATATCCCCGATGTCATGAAGAAGGCCGTGCTGGCCATCGAGGATGACCGCTTCTATGAACACGGCGGCGTCGATTACCTGGGCATTGCCCGCGCGGCCCTGCACAACCTGACGGGCGGTGCCAAGCAAGGTGCATCGACCATCACGCAGCAGGTGGCGCGCAACTTTTTCCTGTCCAGCGAGCAAACCCTGAAACGCAAGGCGTATGAAGTCTTGCTGGCATGGAAGATCGAGAAAAATCTCAGCAAGGACCAGATCCTGGAAGTGTATATGAACCAGATTTATCTGGGACAGCGCGCCTACGGTTTCGCCTCGGCCGCGCAAATCTACTTCGGCAAGAACATCCGCGACCTGAGCGTGGCCGAAGCGGCCATGCTGGCCGGCTTGCCGAAAGCGCCATCAGCCTACAACCCCGTCGTCAACCCGAAGCGCGCGCGCGTGCGCCAGCAATACATCCTGCAGCGCATGGCGCAGCTGGGCTACATCACGCCGGCGCAATATGAAGAAGCGAAAAATGAAGAGCTGAAAGTGAAAACCGACAGCAGCGCCTTTGGCGTGCACGCGGAATACGTGTCGGAAATGGCGCGCCAGCTGGTCTACGAGCAATTCAAGGAAGATACCTACACGCGTGGCCTGAACGTCTACACCACCATCACCAAGGCGGACCAGGACGCTGCCTACCTGGCCTTGCGCAAAGGTGTGATGGATTACGAGAAACGCCACGGCTACCGCGGCCCGGAAGCGTATATCGAGATTCCGAAAACCAAGGCCGAAGCGGACGACGCGATCGAGACAGAACTGGCCGACCACCCGGACAGCGACGACATCATCGCCGCCATGGTGCTGCAGGCGTCGCCAAAGTCCTTGCAGGCCGTCACCTCGGCGGGCGAGGAAATCACGATTACCGGACCGGCGCTGACCTTTGGCGCGGCCTGGCTGTCGGAAAAAGCGGCGCCGAACCGCCGCATCAAGCGTGGCGCCGTTATCCGCGTCATGCAGGAAGGCGGCAACTGGGTCTTGACGCAGATGCCGGAAGTGCAGTCGGCCTTCGTTTCGGCCAGCACCACCGACGGCGCCATCCGCGCCATGGTGGGCGGCTTCGATTACAACCGCAACAAGTTCAACCACGTCACGCAGGCCTGGCGCCAGCCCGGTTCGGCCTTCAAGCCGTTCATCTATTCCGCCTCGCTGGAACGGGGCCTGTCGCCAGCGACCATCATCAACGATGCGCCGATCTCGTTCGACGCGGGCCAGACGGGCGGCCAGGCGTGGGAACCGAAGAACTACGACAGCAAGTACGATGGGCCGATGACCATGCGCAAGGGCTTGATGAAATCGAAAAACATGATTTCCATCCGCATCCTGCACAAAATCGGCGCCAAGTATGGCCAGGAATACGCGACGCGCTTCGGCTTTGACGCGGACAAGAATCCACCGTACCTGACCCTGGCCCTGGGCGCCGGCAACGTCACGCCGCTGCAGATGGCGGGCGCGTATGCCGTGTTCGCCAACGGCGGCTACAAGATCAACCCTTACCTGATCGCCAAGGTGACCGATAGCGATGGCAATATCTTGTCGCAAGCCAAGCCAGACCTGGCGGGCGAGGAAGCCAACCGCGTCATCGACGAGCGCAATGCCTTCATGATGAACAGCATGCTCAACGACGTGGTGCGCTTCGGCACGGCGAACAAGGCCATGGCATTGAAGCGCCCTGACCTGGCCGGCAAGACGGGTACCACCAACGATTCCATCGATGCGTGGTTCGCCGGCTACCAGGCCAAGCTGGTGGGCATCGCCTGGATCGGCTACGACCAGCCGCGCAACCTGGGCAACAAGGAAACGGGCGGCGGCCTGGCCTTGCCAATCTGGGTCAACTACATGGCGAAAGCCCTGAAAAGCATCCCTGTCGAAGAACGCGCCGTACCGGAAGGCTTGATTCGCGTCGGCGACGAGTATTACTACGCGGAAAACCCACCGGGCACGGGCGTGGGCAGCCTGGAAGGCGCGGCGCGCGGCACGCCGGATGAAGAAAAAGCCAAGGAAGCCGTCAAGAACGAATTGTTCTAAGCGGCAACAATGCAAAAAGGGCAGACTGCACAGTCTGCCCTTTTTTATTGCGCGCGACGCAAAGAATTATTTCAGCACGACGGCTGCACCCGACTGCTCGCTGGCCATGGTGGACAGGGCCGCAAACAGTTCGGAACCGTCGCGCGTGTTGATCCACTCGTCGCCCACGCGTTTGTAATGGAAACCGCCGGAACGGGCCGCCACCCACATTTCGCGCATGGGGGCCTGACTGTTGACGATGATTTTCGTGCCGTTATCGATGAACTCGATCTCCAGCACATTGCCGCTGCGGCTGCATTCGACGTCGAGCACGTCCGCATCGTTCAGCCGGTCCAGCGCCGCCTCGATGCCGGTCAGGGTGGCTTCGGCCAGGGCCAGGAATTCCGATTCGCTCATGCTACACTCCAAAGATCTTAATCAAACCGTGATTCTAATCGTGAAGTCATCCAAAGCGTTTTATATCGGCATTGCCATTGTGGTCTCTAGCGTCCTGGCTGGCTGCGGCCAGCCCGGCCCCCTGTACCTGCCCAAGCCGCCGGCGGCCAAAGGCGCGCCGGCAAAAGGGCCGATCGAACCGGCGCCCGTGCCGCCGCCACCCGTGATCGTGCCGCTGACCTAAACAGAGCGTACTGGGGTGGCGGCAGCGGCCGCCCTAGCGCTTTTTAAGCGCTTGCTCCAAGCATAATACACGCGTATTAACAGCAGTAACGCGACGATGATACCAAACAGCGTCGGTTGCGCGAAATTATGCTTGCCTGCCTTCATCCACCAGAAGTGCAGGATGCCCAGCGGCGCGATCACGTAGATCAGCCGGTGCAGCCACTGCCAGCGCTTGCCGCCCAGGCGCTTGAGCATGCCATTCGTGCTCGTCACGGCCAGCGGGATCAGCAAGACAAAGGTGATAAAACCCACGGTGATGAACGGCCGCTTGAGCACATCCTTCCACATTTCCTGCACGTCAAAGAAATGATCAAACCACAGGAAGGTGGTGAAGTGCAGTGCCGCGTAGAAAAACGCAAACAGGCCCAGCATGCGCCGCAGCTTGATCAGCCAGTTCCACTGCGTGATGCGCCGCAAGGGCGTAACAGTCAGGCTGATGCAGAGAAAATACAGGGTCCAGTCGCCCGTGCCGCGCGTGATGAATTCCAGCGGCTCCACCAGTTGCCCCGTGTAAGTCAGCCAGACCATGCGCGCAAAAGGAATCAGCGCCAGCAGGAAAATCAGGCTTTTCAGCAGCGACAGCTGTCTGGGCGTAGGGTTGATGGCCATGCTGCTTCCTTAAAAGAATTTCTTCAGATCCATGCCCGCATACAGCGAGGCGACATCGTTATAGCCGTTGTACATCAGCGTCTTGCGCTTGCGCGTGAGGAAACCATCTTCGCCGATGCGCCGCTCGCTGGCCTGCGACCAGCGCGGATGGTCCACGTTCGGGTTCACGTTGGAATAAAAACCGTATTCGGACGGCGCCGCCAGGTTCCAGGCCGTGCGCGGCTGTTCCTTGACGAAACGAATCTTGACGATGGACTTGGCCGACTTGAAACCATATTTCCACGGCAATACCATGCGCACGGGCGCGCCATTCTGGTTCGGCAAGGTTTCGCCATACATGCCCAGGGTCAACAAGGTCAGCGGGTGATTCGCCTCGTCGATGCGCAAGCCTTCCACATATGGCCACTGCAGCACGCGGCTGCCCAGGCCCGGCATCTGCTTCTTGTCGGCCAGGGTGACGAATTCCACATACTTGGCATTGCCCGTCGGCTCGACCTTCTTGATAATTTCCGAGAAGGAATAACCAATCCACGGAATGACCATCGACCAGCCTTCCACGCAGCGCAGGCGGTAGACGCGCTCTTCCAGTGGCGCCAGTTTCAGCAGCGCATCGAGGTCCAGCGTCATCGGTTTCTTGACCTCGCCTTCGATGCTGACCGTCCAGGGGCGCGTGCGCAGGGTATTCGCGTTTTGCGCGGGATCGCTCTTGTCCGTGCCGAACTCGTAGAAATTATTGTAGGTGGTGGCGTCTTTGTAGGCCGTCTGCTTTTCCAGCGCCGAGTAGGCGGGATTGAGCTTGGCGGCCAGCTTGGGATTGGTGCCTTGTGCGAACGCCTCGCGGTTGGCCATTTCCAGCAGCGCCGCGCTGGAAATCGAGCCCAGCGCGACTTGCTTGATGAAACTGCGGCGCGATTCAAACACGGCACGCGGTGTGATTTCGGAAGAATACGGCAACTCAATGCCGTTGGGACTGCGCTTGATCAACATGGCGGCTCCAGGAAAAGGTGATTATTTGTACCTTACACGAGTTTTCCCAGGCCGTTCATGACGCTTCTGTCATGCAAATAATCCGTTACAACTTACCGTAGGAATGCAGGCCCGAGAGGAACATATTCACGCCCAGAAAGGCAAACGTCGTCACCAGCAAGCCCACCAGCGCCCACCACGAGGCGACACGGCCGCGCAAGCCCGTCATCAGGCGCATGTGCAGCCAGGCCGCGTAGTTGAGCCAGACGATCAGCGCCCACGTTTCTTTCGGATCCCACGACCAGTAGCCGCCCCATGCTTCGGCCGCCCACAGGGCGCCCAGGATGGTCGCTACCGTGAAGAAAGCGAAACCGACGGAAATGGCCTTGTACATCACATCGTCGAGCACTTCCAGCGGCGGCAGGCGATCGACCAGGTAACCGCTCGATTTCAGCAGATAGGCCGCAGCAACCATGGCCGACAGCGCAAACGTGCCGTAGCCGATGAAGTTGGCCGGCACGTGGATCTTCATCCACCAGCTTTGCAGGGCTGGCACCAGCGGCTGGATGTCGGCCGCGTCGCGCGTGACCGTGTACCACATCAGGAAGACCACGGCCGCCGTAATGACCAGCATGACGAAGGCACCCAGCTGGCGCGTGGCGTAATGCTGCTCGTAATACAGGTAAAACATGGCCGTGATCAGGGAGAACAGGATGAATACTTCATACAGGTTCGACACAGGGATATGGCCCACATCGGCGCCGATCAGGTAAGACTCGTACCAGCGCACCAGCATGCCCGTCAGACCCAGCACCACGCCGGCCCAGCACAGCAGGGAGCCGACGGATGAGCCGAATTCCGAGCGGGCGACCAGGCCGATCCAGTAGAACAAGGTCGACAGCACGAACAGCGTGCCCATCCACAGGATGGCGGACTGGCTCGACAAGATGTACTTCAGGAAAAATTTCTGATTTGCCATGTCCAGGTGGCCGCCATACAGCGCGATGGCAAACAGCGACAGCACGGCCGCCACGGGGATCAGCCAGCGCACGGGCTTCCAGTACCAGCCCAGCCACGCAAACGTGGGCGCCGACGCCAGCAGGATGGCCTTTTCATAGATATCCATGAATGCGCCAAAGCGCACCAGGCCGAACAGGGAGGCGGCCAGCAAGCCGGCGCCGTACAGCCAGTCGACCAGGCTCAAGCTCTTGAAAAACCCCGGTTCCTGCGTATATATTTGTTTGTTTGCCAATTCCATCATTTTCTCCATTCCCGGCCACGGCTTTGCGCGCCAAACTTAGCCAAACTCAGCGCAGCTTACGCCGATTGCGGCAACTTTGCCTTCAAAGTCTCAAATTCTTTTTCAAAATCGAGCGTCTTGCGCTGCGTGCTCATGGCCATCAGGGCGTTGCTGCTGCCCTTGGCATCGTCTGCGCCATCCTTGATCCACACCCACAGGCGGCGCTCACGGATATAGAACATGGAAAACACGCCGATCACGAGGAACAAACAGCCCAGGTACACCACGCTCTTGCCCGGCGAACGCGTCACCTGCAGCACGGAGGCCTTGATTTCCGAAAAGTCGTCGAGTTGCAGATACACGGGCGCGCCATAGAAGAAGCTGTCGGACAGCGCATTCGTGGCCAACTGCAGGAAGCGGCCATGCTTGTCATCGGCCTCGATGGGCTTCAAGCCATCTTTCGCGCGCGCGGCCTGCCACAAGTCCCACAGGCTGCCATTGAGGATTTTCATGAAGATATCGGCCGCTTTTTCTTGCTCGGCGGCAGGAATTTTCTCCAGGAAACGCGAAATGGCCAGGAAACCGCCCTCTTGCCCATTGCCGGCAAAGATGCCCAGGCTCTTCGCGGCCGATTCCTGCAACTGGCTGCGCAAGGCTGCGGCATCGGCCTGCGGCATGGCCCGCGCCGCATAGCGCGCGGCGGCCTGCTGGCGCAGTTCCGGGTCTTGCAGCGCGGCACGCAAGCGCATCCATTCGGTCACGCCGTAATTGTCATCGGCGGGAATGCGCAGATAGCTGAAGGGATCGCTGGGGTTGATGCGCATGCCGGCCAGGAACACGGTGCTGCCGTCGACGGTCACGGGCTGCATGTAATTCTGGTACTCGCGTGCCTGGCCCGTCTTGTCGCGCAATTTGTATTGCACCGAAGGGCCGACGTTCTTGAGATCCTTGTTATTGGCATTCTTCGCCGCCGAACCCAGGCGTTTGTCCAGGCCCACGGAGAATTTCTCATTGAAACTTTCCGCCTTGCTGACGGCGCGCACATCCTTGCCTGCGCTGAGGTTTTCCACGTTAAACGGGCGGAAACCCGACCATTCCACCGTATAGGAATTGCCATCGCTGCGGTCCAGCGGCGTGCTGCCGCCCACTTCACCGCCGATATCGAAGCGTTTCGTCGTCTTGCCCGTCATGGGGAAACCAGTCAACTTGAGCTTGCTGCCGCCATCCTCAAAGCTGGACTGGTACAGGGCCAGGCCCTTGTACAGCAGTGGCTGGTTGACCTTGATTGTTGCAGGGAAACTTTTCCCCGTTTCATGATCGGTGACGACCACGTCGCTGGCAAACAGCTTGGGCATGCCCGTGCTATAGAAATCGATGTGAAATTTCTTCAGCATGATGGTGATCGGCAGATCCTGGATCAGCACGCCATCGGCTTGCGGGATGATGGCCGTGTTGCTCGACGAGCCTTCCGGGATCATGGTATTGCCACGGAAGGTGGGATTCGACAGGCTCAGGCGGTGCTGGGCAGGAATCTCGGCGATCACGCCGCTGCCGGAAAACGGCGTCTTGCCAAAGAACCATTGTTGTACGCGTATCGGCATTTCCGAGTCGAGCAAGCCGCCCACGCAAATGATGACGATGGCGCTGTGGGCAAAGATATAACCCCATTTATTCACGGCGCCCCGCTTGGCGGCCACCAGGGTGGCGTTGTCTTTCTCGACCACCTTGGCCTGGTAGCCAGCGTCTTTCAGGCGCATCACCATCTGCTGGGCCAGCACGGCGCGCGGCAGCGGCGCCTGCCATTCCGCCTTGTGGTGGAAGTTGCGCAAGGATTGCTCGCGCACATTGTCGCGCCAGCTGCGCATGTCCTTGAGCATCTTCGGCGCATTGCGCACGATGCATAGCGACGTCGAGGCGACCAGGAAACCCATGATCACCAGGAACCACCAGGCTGAATACAAGGAATACAGGCTCAGCTTGTCGAACACGGAGAACCAGAATGGACCGAACTGATTCACATAGTTGGGCATGGGCTCGTTTTGCTTGAGCACCGTGCCGATGATGGAAGCGATGGCAATCAGCGTCAGCAGGCTAATGGCAAAACGCATCGACGAGACCAGCTCGACGAATTCAGCCAGGCTGCGGCGCTGGGTCTTTAACTCGATTCCGGTCGTGCCTGTGCTCATACGTTGATACCCATACTGGATTTACAATCTTGAAATTTGGTAAAGAGCGAATAAAATTCGTCCGCGCAAGGCGGCAGCATACTCCTGTTTGGCCCATGCCATAAAAAAGGGCAGCCCGTCGAGACGGCCGCCCTCTTCATCCACGTTGCTGTGCGTGGCAATTTACTGCCTTCATGAAAATTTATTTCAGGCCGGCGATGTAATCGGCAACGGCGGCAATTTCGTCATCCGACAGGCGGGCGGCGATGGTGTGCATTTCAGCACTATTTTTGCGGGCGTCAGGCTTGGTGCTGCGGAACTGGTTCAGCTGGGCCACCGTGTAGTCCTGGTGCTGGCCGGCAATGCGCGGATACTGGACGGGAATGCCATTGCCCGTCGCGCCATGACAGCTGGCGCAGGCGGCAACGTGCTTGGCGGCAATACCACCGCGGTAGATTTTCTTGCCCAGGTCGATCGTGTCCTTGTTCTTCGCGGCACCCGGCTTGGCGACCTGCGCGCCCAGGTAGGCGGCGATATCCTTCTTGTCGGCATCGCTGAGCATCTTCGCATACGTCGTCATGACGGGCTGGCTGCGCTGCGGGGTGGTGAAATCGACCAGTTGCTTGTAGATATAGCTGGCATGCTGGCCAGCCAGGCTCGGGTTGACCGCAATGGTCGAGTTACCGGCGGCGCCATGGCAAGAGACGCAGGCTGGCAAGCCGCGCGCTGCATCGCCATCGGCGTACAGGGTGGCGCCCTTGGCGGCATCGGCCTTGACCGCGACCGCTGGTGCGGCGGCTGCTTTCGGTGCTTCGACTGCGGAAGCTGTTGCCGATACGGCCAGCAAAGCGAGCAGCATGGAGTGGACAAACGGTGAAAACGCACGATTCATTCAGGCACCCTGAGACAGTGAGAAATTAGTGGTGGACATTGCCGCGCCCTGGGCATTTTTGCTTTATTTTCAGGGCCGCAAGCCGCATCGCTGCTACGCCAGCAACAATAAACAACCCCTTATTGTACAATAGCTTCTTGGCGTTATCGCTCCCTTATCGCTCCCTTTTGTTGCTTTACTATCCTCATGTCAAAACTCTGGCAAGCCCGCTTCTTTACGACCGTCAACCAACTGCGTGACCTGCCCGATACCACGGTGCCGGAAATCGCTTTTGCCGGCCGCTCCAATGCCGGTAAATCGACCGCCATCAACATCTTGTGTAATCAGAAAGGCTTGGCGTTCGCCTCCAAGACACCTGGCCGTACCCAGCACATCAACTACTTCTCCATCGGCGGCGCCCACGTGGCGCAGCACCGCAAGGATGCCACCATCGTCGAAGAGATCGAATGCCTGCTGGTCGACTTGCCGGGCTACGGCTACGCGGAAGTGTCGGGCTCGGCGAAATTGCACTGGCAGCGCCTGCTGGGCGACTACGTGCAGCGCCGCGAACAGTTGGCTGGTTTGGTCCTGATCATGGATTCGCGCCGCCCGTTCACCGACCTGGACATTCAAATGCTGGAATGGTTCGCCCCGACGGGTAAACCAATCCACTGCATCCTGACGAAAGTCGATAAGCTCAACCGCAATGAATCGGTCAACGCACTGCGCCAGGCGAAAGCCAAGCTCGACAGCTACGTGGATGAAGACGGCATCGGTTTCCCGTTCACCGTGCAGTTGTTCTCGGCGCTGAAGCGCGTCGGCATCGACGAAGCCAATGACAAGATCATGGAACTGGCTGGCATCAGCGAAGATGGCGCGGCGCAGATGGTCGACCTGATCGAAATGGAAGACGACGTCGAACCGGCACCGGGAAGCGAAGCGGACAAACCGGCTTGATACATATCAACGCCGCTTGAAAAAAGGCTGCCCGTTCACACGGTGCAGCCTTTTTTATTGCTTTGACCCGTCCTGGCGCCTAGCGCCGTCCCGGCCCTGGGCGTTTCTCGGAAAAGAATTCCTGGCGCAAGAAGGCCATCAGCTCGGCCGTGTCTTCGACGCGGGCGCTGAGGTTGACATTGCGTCCCAGGCGCCGCGATTCCCATACGAAATCGCCGGGTTTTTCGGCACGGATCAGCTGGATCATCTTCTTGACGATGGCCGTTTCAATGTCGGGTTCACTACCCAGATCCACTCTTTCCTGCTTCAGCCAGTTACGCTTGAAGTTGCCATTCCAGCCCTTGAACTTGACTTCGGCGCTGAACGAGGTCTGGTTGACGATGGAAAACACGCCACCCGAATCTTCGCGGTCGCTGCCGGAATTACGGCCTTGCGCGCCGGCGATATTTGCCTTGGCCACGCGCATGGCGCGGTCGTTTTCGCTTTCCTCGGCCGCTGGCGTGGGGTTCTGCGCTTCGCGCTGCTTGCGGCGCTGGTCGATCATCGAACTCATGTCTTCGGCCGGCGGCGGCGGCAATGGCACTTTCGATACCAGCGGCGGCGTAAACGTTTCCAGTTTCGGCTTGTCGCGCGGCACGTCTTTCGTTACCACGCGCTTGCTCGGCGCCGGCGGCGGTTTCACCTTGGCAACTTTCGTATCCTTCGGCTTCGGCGTGGGTTTCGGCTGCGGTTTCGGTTGCGGCTTGTCCTTCAGCGGCGCGATGTAGACCATCGCGCTTTCCTTCTTCGGCGGCGGAATCTTTTCGATCTTGTCGCTACGCAACAGAACATAGGCAGCCAGCAAGACGTGCAGCAAGACGGACACGCCCAGCGCAACCTTGCGCATGGTGCTGGTCTTGGACCCGTAGGCCGGTGGTGGCTGGATCACTTGCCCGCAGGTAGGGCAATAACCGGTATCGGCAGCGATCGGATGGGTCGTGTCATGCAAAATGAATCGTGCTTTCTGTGTAGCGACAAAAGTAATCTTACAGGGCAGCCATAGTGCCAGAGTCCCTTGCTTTTGGGAACACTTCCCCGGCCTTTCCAACCCGAAGCGTACAGGATAGCGACATTCCTTGCAGCAGTACCCAGAGTACCCGAGCCTTCTCTTGACGGTTGTTACCGTATGTATCACGGCCCATACAAAACCGGCGCCGCATTCACAGTGGAACGGGGCGCCGGTCGGGGCAGTGCAAGCGTCAGGCCTTGTTGTCGAGGGCCAGCAATTGCTCGTCCGTCAACGGCCCCGTGCCGCTGTATTTGTCCAGGAACAAATAGATGACGGGCGTGATAAACAGGGTAATCACCTGCGAGAATATCAATCCGCCCACCACGGCCAGGCCCAGCGGCTGGCGCAGTTCGGCGCCCGCGCCCAGCCCCAGGGCGATCGGCAAGGCGCCCATCAAGGCCGCCGCCGAGGTCATCATGATGGGGCGGAAACGCAGGATGCACGCCTGGCGGATGGCCTCGGCTGGCGCCAGGCCTTCATTGCGCTGCGCATGCAGGGCGAAGTCGATCATCATGATGGCGTTTTTCTTGACGATGCCGATCAGCATCAGGATACCGATGATGGCGATCATGGTCAGGTCCATGCCGAACAGGCGCAGGGTCAACAGCGCCCCTACCGCTGCTGACGGCAAACCGGCCAAAATGGTCAGCGGGTGGATGTAGCTTTCATACAAGACGCCCAACAGCACATAGATCACGGCCAGCGCAGCGATGATGAGGATGATCTGGCTCGATTGCGAGCTCTGGAACACGGCTGCGTCGCCGCCGTAGCGGGTGATGATGGAGGCCGGCAAGCTCATGTCCTTGGCCATCACATCGATCTTGCCCGTAGCGATGCCCAGCGGCACGTCCGGCGCCAGGTTGAAAGCGATCGTCACGGCTTGCAACTGTCCCTGGTGATTCACGGAGGTAGGGCCAATCGTACGTTCCACGTGAGCAATACTTGATAATTTGATCAGCTCGCCCGACTTGCTGCGCACGGATACGCGCGTCAGCGCATCATCGTACTGGCGGTCTGGCGTGGCCGCTTCCAGGATCACGTAATAGCTGGCCGCCGAGGAATAAATGGTCGACACTTGCCGCTCGCCAAAGGAGCTGTACAGGGCCGTGCGGATATCGGACATCTGCACGCCCAGCAGATTGGCCTTGTCGCGGTCGATTCTCAAAGACGCCTGCAAGCCCTTGATCTGCGAATCGCTGGTGACGTCGCGGAAGGCGGGATCGGTACGCATGCCTGCAATAAACTTTTCCGCCCAGTCATTCAAGGCATCGGGACTGACGCTTTGCAAGGTGTACTGGTACCGGCTCTTGCTCTGGCGTCCGCCCAGCTGCAAGTTTTGCACGGGACGGAAATACACGGCCATGCCGGGCACGGCACTGGTGGCCCGGCGCAGGTTTTCCAGCACCACCGGCATTTTCGGGCGCTCGCTGCGCGGTTTCAAGACCATGAACATGCGGCCCGTATTGCCGCCGCCGACAAACGAGGTCACGTCCTGCACGCTGGGGTCGGCCTTGAGCACGGCCGCCACACGGGTTTGCAGCTTTTGCAGCGCTTCTGACGAGATGTCTTCCGACGCTTCCGTATTCACCTGGATCTGGCCCAGGTCTTCCTCGGGGAAGAAACCTTTCGGTATCGTGGCGTACAGCACCACCGTCAGCGCAAAGGTACACACGGCAACGAAGAGCACCACATTGCGGTGCGCCAGGGCCTTGTCGAGCAGATGCACATAGCCATTGCGCAATGTCGTAAAACCCGCTTCGAAATGGCGGCCGATAAAGGTTTTTTCGCCATGCGTGGGGTCGCTGTCGTCGTGCTCGCGCGAATCGGCTGGCAGGAAGCGGCTGGCCAGCATCGGCACCAGGGTTAGCGAGACGATGGCCGACACCAGAATCGACAGCGAGACGACGACGGCAAATTCGTGGAACAGCAAGCCGATCACGCCCGGCATGAAGAAGATGGGGATGAACACGGCCACCAGCGAAACGGAAATCGAGATGATGGTAAAACCCATTTCCTTGGCGCCCACCAGGGCCGCCTGGATAGGTTTCTTGCCCATCTCGATATGGCGCACGATGTTTTCCAGCACGACGATAGCATCGTCGACCACCAGGCCCACGGCCAGCGTAATGCCCAGCAAGGAGATGTTGTCGAGGCTGTAGCCGAGCCAGTACAGCAGGGCCAGCGCACCAAGCAGGGAAATGGGCATGGTGACGGCAGGAATGAAAGTGGCGGCCGCACGGTGCAGGAACAGGAAGATCACCAGCACCACCAGGATAACCGTCAGGGCCAGTGTCAGGTTGACGTCGTGAATGGCTTCGCGGATCGAGACGGAACGGTCATTGACCAGGCTGATCTGGATGGAGGCCGGCAATTGTTCCTTGAAACCCGGCAACAGTTTGCGCACGGCATCGACCACTTGCACGGTATTGGCGTCCGGTTGGCGCTGCACCAGCAGAGTGATCGAGCGCTCGCCATTGAAACTGCCGGCCGTCTTGGTCGATTGGAAACTGTCTTCCACCTCGGCCACTTCTTTCAGGCGCACGGGCTGGCCGTTGCGCGTGGCAACGATCAGTTCGGCAAAATCGGCCGCCTTCATCATCTGCGGGTTGCCCTGGATGGTCAGCGTCTGGCTGGGACCATCGAGAATGCCCAGCGGCGAATTGGTGTTCGAGGCGCGCAGGGCCGTGGCCAGCTCGTCCATGGTCAGGTTGCGCGCGTTCATCAGGTCGGCGCGGGCACGCACGCGCACGGCGAAGCGTTTCTGGCCGTTCACGCTGACCTGGGCCACGCCAGGCAGGGTCGACAGGCTCGGCGCGATCAGGTTTTCCGCGTAATCATTGAGATCGGACAAGTTCAGCGATGGCGACGTCATCTGGATGAACAGGACCGGCGCGTCGGCAGGATTGACCTTGCGGTAGGACGGCAAGTCCGTCATTTCCGTCGGCAACTGGCGCTGTGCGCGCAGCAAGGCTGCCTGCACGTCGACGGCAGCCTCGTTGACATTGATGCTGGCGTCAAATTCCAGGGTCAGCGAAGTATTGCCCAGCGTACTCGTGGAGGTGATCAGGCTCAGGCCGGCGATGGTGGAAAACTGCTTTTCCAACGGCAGGGCCACGGATGACGCCATCGTTTCGGGACTGGCGCCGGCCAGGTCGGCGCTGACGTTGATGACAGGCGTGTTGTAGCTCGGCAAGGCGGCCACGGGAATATGGCCATATGCCAGCACGCCGGCCAGGATGATGCTCAAGGACAGCAGCACCACCATGACGGGGCGCCGGATGCTCAGTTCGGACAGATTCATGCTGGCTTACCCTGCGGTGCGGCAACGCCATCGGCGGCCTTGTGTTTTTCCGCCAGGCGCACCTTGCCGCCCGGACGCAGGTTCTGCTTGCCATCGACGATGACTTGCTCATCGCCCTGCAAGCCCGTGACGACAGCGTTCGCTCCAAACGCATACACGCGGGCAATCTTGCGCACCTTGGCCGTGTTGTCCGCTTCCATCGAGTACACGAAAATACCGGTGGTATTGGTGATGATGGCGTTTTGCGGTATCACCAGCGCATCCTTGAGGGTGCGCACGGTCAGCTGTGTATTCACGTATTGTCCCGGCCACAGGTCGGTGCCGGCATTATTGAAGCGCGCCTTGATCTTGATCACGCCTGTGGCGGGATCGACGGCATTGTCGATGAAACTCAGTTTGCCGTCGAGCTGCTTGCCACCCGCATCGGCCAGCAGCGCCGTGACGGACACCTCGCCCGCCTTTTGCGCCGCCAGCAAGCCCGACAGGCTGCTTTCCGGCAAGGTGAACGCCACGTCGATCGGATCGAGCTGGGTGATGCTGGTCAGGGACGTGGCCGGCTGCACCAGGCTGCCGGCGTAGACATTGATGGCCCCCACGCGGCCACTTTGCGGCGCGCGCAGGATGGTGTAGCTGGAATCGACCTGGGCCGCACGCAAGGCGGCCTGGTCGGCCGACAGCAAGGCGCGTGCCGCGTCGAGCTGGCTTTGCAGGGTGTCGACGGCGCCCTGGGCGATGAAGTTCTTGCTCAGCAAATCCAGGCTGCGCTTGAGCTGGCGCTCAAGATCGGCCACCGAAGCGCGGTCGCGCAACACTTGTGCCTGCGCCTTGTCGACATTCGCATGCTCGCTGCGCGCATCCAGGCTGAACATCAGCTCGCCCTGCCTGACAAACTGGCCTTCACGGATATGCACCTTGGTAATCGTGCTCGTCGTCTGTGGATGCAGGTCGACGCTGCTGATCGGCATCACGCTGCCATTGGCTTGCAGCAGCATCGGCACGTCCTGGCGCACGGGACGGATCACGCTGACCGTGGTCGCTGCTTGCGCCCCGCCCTTGCCCCCCTTGCCGCCGGCGCTATCCGTGGACTGATGATTAAAATACCAGATGCCGCCACCGATACACAGGGCCGCACCCACCAGAATTGCCAGGCTAGTCTTTTTCATTGTTCTGTCACGCTGTTGCAGCGCAAGGCTGCAGGTTGAATGTAGTTGCCGGAGGGCATAAAGCGCAATATTGTCGCATGGAAACGTTCACTTTCCTGCGTAATACTCTGGCGCGATGAGAGTGACTTCCAGTCCACCATCGACGTGATTGGCCAGCAAGACCGTGGCGCCATGCTGTTCGGCGATATTGCGCGCGATGGTCAGACCGAGGCCGGTGCCGCCCGACTCGCGCGAACGCGAAGTCTCGATGCGGTAGAACGGCTCGAATACTTTCGCCAGTTGATCTGGCGCAATGCCGGGCCCGCCATCGCGGATACGAATGCGCGCCGCGCCAGCGATACGCTCGACGCTCACGTGCGCGTACTGGCCATATTTGACGGCATTGTCGATCAAATTTACCAGGCAGCGCCGCATGGCGATGGGGCGGGCCATCAAGGCCATGCCGGCATGGCCAGTCAACGTCACTTTCTGGCCGGCATCGGCGGCGTCGGAGCACACGCTGTCGAGCAGGGAGTCGAGATCGAGCGCCTGCATCGCTTCCGAGCTGTCCATCGAGCGGGCCAGGTCCAGTCCTTCCTTGACCATGCTTTGCATAGCCGACAAGTCGCCCACCAGGCGCTCATACAATTCCGTATCGGCCACTTTTTCCAGGCGCAGGCGCAGACGCGTCAGCGGCGTCTGCAAATCGTGCGTAATGGCCGCCAGCATCTGTGTTCGCTGGGAAATATGCTGGCGGATGCGCGCCTGCATGGCGTTGAAGGCGGCACTGGCCTGACGGATCTCGCTGGCGCCCGACAGGGCCAGGGGCGGATGGTTGATGTCGTTGCCCAGGTCTTTCGCCGCCTGCGCCAGCTGCTTCAGCGGACGCATGGTCATGCGCGTCACCAGGTAGGCGAGGATGGCGATGCTGATCAGGAACGGCAGCAAGGTGACCCAGTCATTGTGTTCATTGAACGCAGGCTGCTGGCGCGGCGGCAAGACCATCAGGCGCAGCACATGACCGTCCTGCATGCGCACGTCGAGGTTTTCGCAGGTGCCACCCCAGGGTTTGGGGCCGAACAACCCCGGCGACTGGCGTGGCTGGATGCAGGCGGCAGGACGCTCGGCCAGCGCGGTGACCTTGAAGCCTACACCCAGCTTGGCTTGCAGTGCGGTGGAAAAATCCGTCATCGCGCCATGCACAGGTTCCGTCTGCGGACGCAGTTCCAGGCGCACGCTGCCCTTGTTGGCCACCTTCAGGTAGGCGGCACGCGATGCCAGCGGCACCACGTCGGCCGCCATCACCAGTTGCTCGGCCCGCTCGACGGCATGGTAATCGCGATATTGCTCAAGGGCACGCTGGCGTTCGCCCACGGCCAGCCACTGCGTCAAGGCGGCCGAGGCTACCACGCCGAACAGCAACACCATGAAGACGCGCCCCGTCATGGAGCCAAAGAAGGCCCTCACGCGTGCGGCTCCACATTGACTTGGCCAGCCAGCACATAACCGCCGTTGCGCACGGTCTTGATGATTTGCGGCAAGCGGGCATCTTCTCCCAGCTTTTGCCGCAGGCGGCTGATCTGGATGTCGATCGAGCGGTCGAACGGATCGGCATCGCGGCCCTGCGTCAGGTTCAGCAGCTGGTCACGGTTGAGCACGCGGTTCGGATGTTCGAGGAACACGCGCAGCAAGCGGAACTCGGCACCCGACAGCATGATCACCAGGCCGGTGGGATTGAGCAGGTGGCGCGCCGTCAAATCCAGCGTCCAGCCAGAGAAGCGGATTTGCTGCGCCTTGTCAGTCGGCACATTCGACGGCATGGCATGGCTGCGGCGCAGCACACTGCGTATGCGCGCCAGCAACTCGCGCGGCTCGAACGGTTTCGGCAGATAATCATCGGCGCCCATTTCCAGGCCCAGAATGCGATCCAGCGGTTCATTGCGCGCCGTCAACATGATCACCGGCACCGTCGATTGGGCGCGCAGCTTGCGGCACAGGGTCAGGCCGTCGTCGCCAGGCAAGTTCAAATCGAGCACGATCAGGTCGGGCCGCGTCTCATCGAGGACTTTCCACATGGCAGTACCATCTGCCGCGCCCAAGGTGCGGTAGGCGTTCGTTTCCAGGTAATCCGCCAGCAAGCTGCGGATATCGCGGTCATCGTCGACGATGAGGATTGTAGAAGAGGGTTCCATGGTACGAATTATCCCCACTTCGCCATGCCTTGCACAGCGCATTTGTATCGTCTTGTATATAGAGGACCCAAAGAAACATATAGATACAAACTGTCTGGCAGCGGACACTTCGGGGAAACATGGGGCGTCCAACATAGATTCCATGTGCAGCAACATGTACACCCCTCATCACTTATAAAGGAATCAAGATGAACGCCTCAATGAAAACCTTGCGCATGAATATGATCATCGCCATGAGCGTGCTCAGCATGGGAGCGGCATCGCTGACCGTCCACGCCCAGGAAGCGGCCGCCAGCGCGCCAGCTGCCAGCGCCAAGATGCAACACGATGGCCAGCGCGGCCAGCACCACGGTGGCAATCGCGCCGAAGGCATGGCCAAGCACCAGGCCCGTTTGCATGACAAGCTGAAGCTGACGGCCGCGCAGGAACCGGCCTGGGCCACTTTCACGGCGGCAAACGCGCAAAAAAAACCGATGGACGACTGGAAAGCCAAGCGCGAAGCGTTTGCCAAACTGTCGGCCCCGGAACGCATGGAGCAATGGATCGCCATGTCGAAGGAACGCATCGCCAGCCAGGAAAGCCGTCTGGCCTCGCTGAAAACCTTCTATGCCGTGCTGACGCCGGCGCAAAAGAAAGTATTTGATGACAGCGTGCCCAGCGGCAAACATGGCGGCCACCGCGGTGGACACCACGGCATGCAGCACCAGCCCAAAGCCGGCTAAGTTCGCTTAGCGGAGAGTAGCAACGGAAAAGGCCTGCAATTGCAGGCTTTTTCTTATTTGCAACGTCAGTAAACGCTTACTGTCCGTCGAGCTTGCGCAAGGATGCGAGGAAAGTTTGCGCATTCTGGAAGCCGATCACGCGCGACTGGGCAATCTCCTGTCCCTGCGGGTTGAACATGATGATGCCGGGCGGCCCGAACAGCTGAAAACGTTTCAGCATGGCCTTGTCGTCGGCGTCATTGGCCGTCACGTCGACTTGCAGCAATACGGCCTGCCCCATCTTTTCGCGCACGGCAGGATCGACGAAGGTCAGTTTTTCCATCTCGATGCAAGACACGCACCAGTCCGCATAAAAGTCCAGCAGGGCCGGCTTGCCGTTCAGCTGGGCCAGCGCCGCATCGAGCTGCTCGACCGTCTTGACGCGCGTAAATGGCTGCGCGTGGACCTGGCCACCACCCAGGTGTGCCAGTGGCGCCAGCGGGTCGCGGCCACCGCTGGCCACGCCGACCAGTTGCAGCGCGCCCAGCACGGCAAACATCAGGCCAAAGGCCTTGGCGACCCAGGCGTGCTGCGTGCCGCTATTGCCCACCAGCAAATACATGCCATAGCCGACGAACAGGGCCGTCCAGCCCAGCATCTGCACGGCGCCCGGCAGCACAGGCGAGACCAGCCACCAGGCCACGCCCAGCAGCAGCACACCAAAGAAGCGCTTGACAGCATCCATCCAGGCGCCGGCGCGCGGCAGCAAGGTGCCCGCCGAGACGCCCACCAGTATCAGGGGCACGCTCATGCCCACTGCCATGGCGAACAGTGCGCTGCCGCCGATGACGACGTCGCGCGTCTGGCTGATGTACAGCAAGGCGCCAGCCAGCGGCGCGGCCACGCAGGGTCCCACGATCAGGGCGGAAATGGCGCCCATGACGAAGACGCCCGCCAGGCGGCCCGATGATTGCTGGTTCGACACGGACGTCAGCTTGCCTTGCAGGAAGGCCGGCACTTGCAATTCATATACGCCAAACATGGACAGCGACAGGCCCGCCATCAGCAAGGCAAAAAAGCCCAGCACCCAGGGATTTTGCAGCTTGGCTGCCAGGCCTTCGCCTGCCAGGCCGGCCGCCACGCCCAGCGCCGTGTAGACGATGGCCATGCCCAGCGCATACGTCAGCGACAGCAGCAAGCCGCGTGCGCGGCTGACCTTGGCGCCATCGCCGACGATGATCGACGACAGGATCGGCACCATCGGCAGCACGCACGGCGTAAAGGCCAAACCCAGGCCCAGCAGCATGAAGAGGGGAACGATGACCAGCAGCTTGCCGCCCTTCAGGGCCGCCTCGATCTTGCCCATCTCGTTTTGCGCCGGCGCAGACGCCGTCACGGGTGCCACTACCGCCACGGGGTCAGGCGTGCTGGTGATATCGGGATTGGCGATGCTCATGACGGACACGCCAGGCGACGCCTGCGCCTGTGGACCGTTGACGCCCGCCGTGTCCACTGCCGGTGCGGCTGGCAGGGCAAACTTCGACGGCGAGCCGCCCGGCGCCGTGCTCTGGCCGCCACCACCGCCCACCAGCTGGGCCGTGGCGTCCTGCGGCGCATAGCACAAACCTTTGTCTGAACAGCCCTGGCCGGTGGCCTTCAGGGTGAACGCGCCGGCCGCCTCGACAGGAATGCTGATGGTCAGGGTCTTGCGAAATGTTTCCACGTTCTTCTGGAAAGTATCGTCGAACTTGACCTTGCCAGCCGGATACACGGGCGTGCCCAGCTTGGCGCCCACGGCCTCGAACTTGAAGCGCTCGTGGTACATATAGTAGCCATCGGCAATCACATAGGTGACGGCGATGGTGGCTGGGTCCTGCATGCGGGCGGAAAATTTGAAGGCCAACTCAGGATCGAGGAATTCATCGTCGGCACGGGCATGGCCGGCACCGAAAAGCGTCATCGTCAGGAAAAGGCAGGCGGCAAACCAAAGCAATAAGGAAGAACGTACAGGGGAGCGCGCGGCGGCGCTGGAGGGGAAACGGGACATGAACTACCTTTTCGACCATTCGACAGAGGACGCGCGGAACGGGCAGCGCTTGTGCCAGGCCGGCGCGAAAGGAGAATAGTACACTGCAGTCAGGATAGCTGCAGCAGAAAACAAAAAAGCCAGGCTAGGCCTGGCTTTCTCAGATGCAACTGCCGGGATTACTCGCCAGCGATTTCAACTGCTTCGGTCGTATCTGGACGATCCATCAGTTCAACGAACGCCATAGGAGCGTTATCGCCGACGCGGAAACCCATTTTCAGGATACGCACATAACCACCGTTACGGTTGGCGTAACGTGGGCCCAGTTCAGCGAACAGCTTGACGACCATTTCACGGTCGCGCAGGCGGTTGAAGGCCAGACGCTTGTTTGCCAGGCAGTCAGTTTTGCCCAGGGTCAGAATTGGCTCGACAACGCGGCGCAGTTCTTTTGCTTTTGGCAGGGTGGTTTTGATCGCTTCGTGACGCAGCAGCGATACTGTCATGTTGCGCAGCATTGCCAGACGGTGGGACGAGGTACGATTCAGTTTACGGAGGCCGTGACCGTGACGCATGATAAATCCTTTCGGTGAGTGTTTAATTTCCAGTTCTTCGATCGGCTGGGTGGGAAACCCCAAACAGCCGCGGACCGGTTTGGTACTTCAAAAATAAAAACCTGGGACACCTGTCCCAGGCAGTTTGCTACAACTACGAATTACTTTTCCAGGCCTGCAGGCGGCCAGTTTTCCAGCTTCATGCCCAAGGTCAAGCCGCGCGATGCCAGCACTTCCTTGATTTCGTTCAGGGACTTGCGGCCCAGATTTGGCGTTTTCAGCAGTTCGTTTTCCGAACGTTGGATCAGGTCGCCGATGTAGTAGATGTTTTCCGCTTTCAGGCAGTTTGCCGAACGCACGGTCAACTCCAGGTCATCGACTGGACGCAACAGGATAGGATCGACCAGCGGAGCGCGCGATGGCGCTTCAGCGGCAGCTTCCGTGCCTTCCAGGGCAGCGAACACATTCAACTGGTCCACCAGGACGCGGGCCGACTGGCGGATCGCTTCTTCCGGCGAGATCACGCCGTTGGTTTCGATGTTGATGATCAGCTTGTCCAGGTCGGTACGTTGCTCGACGCGGGCCGATTCAACGAAGTACGATACACGGCGCACTGGCGAGAACGAAGCGTCCAGGATGATGCGGCCGATGGTCTTGTTGGTGTCTTCCGACAGACGACGCACGTTACCAGGAACGTAGCCGCGGCCTTTTTCAACCTTGATCTGCATGTCCAGCTTGCCACCAGCGGTCAGGTGGGCGATCACGTGGTCAGGGTTGATCAGTTCGACATCATGCGGCAGGTCGATGTCGGAGGCCAGGATCGCGCCTTCGCCTTCTTTTTTCAGGGTCAGGGTTACCGAATCGCGGTTGTGGACTTTGAAAACCACACCCTTCAAGTTCAGCAACAGATCGACGACGTCTTCTTGCACGCCATCGAGGGAAGAATATTCGTGGACGACGCCAGCGATCGTCACTTCGGTCGGCGCGTAGCCCACCATCGACGACAGCAGAACGCGGCGCAACGCGTTACCCAATGTGTGGCCATAGCCGCGCTCGAACGGCTCCATCACGACCTTGGCGTGACCTGGACCGAGAGCTTCAACATCGATAATACGTGGCTTCAACAAACTGTTTTGCATGAAATGTCCTTTTCAATACCCTCGGCTCATTACACCGATAAGGCTGATGGCATATTGGTAAAACGCCCACTCAATGTTGTGAGTGGGCGATGGCGGTGCGAACTACTATTAACGCGAGTACAGCTCGACGATCAACGATTCGTTGACGTCCATAGCGATTTCGTTACGCTCTGGCAGGGACTTGAAAGTACCTTCCATTTTCTTGGCATCAACCGAAACCCAGCTAGGCATGCCAACTTGTTCAGCCAGCGACAGTGCTTCAACGATACGCACTTGCTTTTTCGATTTTTCACGAACAGCAACGATGTCGCCAACTTTAACCGCGTACGAAGCGATGTTCACAACGATACCGTTCACGGTGAACGCTTTGTGGCTGACCAATTGACGCGCTTCAGCGCGGGTCGAGCCAAAGCCCATGCGGTAGCAAACGTTGTCCAGACGCGTTTCCAGCAACTTCAACAGCGTTTCGCCGGTGTTGCCTTTACGACGGTCTGCTTCAGCGAAGTAGCGGCGGAATTGACGTTCCAGCACGCCGTACATGCGCTTGACTTTTTGCTTTTCGCGCAGTTGGTTACCGTAGTCCGAGGTGCGGGCGCCGGATTTAACACCGTGCTGGCCTGGCTTGACGTCCAGTTTGCATTTGCTGTCGAGCGAGCGACGTGCGCTCTTCAGGAACAGATCTGTGCCTTCACGGCGGGAAAGTTTTGCTTTAGGTCCGATATAACGTGCCACGATACTTCCTTTTTTTAAATGATAACGCCCCAGCCACATGCATGATCAAACACACTGATGCGGTTAGGCGCTAGTCTGATTTGGTTTCAATCAGACGGTGGCTGAAAACGAAAAACCCGTCAAACTGAATTTGACAGGCAAGAACAGCCGGGCAGTATAACCGTTTCCGGCTCCCTGCTCCAGCGTTTTCACACAACTGTACTGAATTACAACAGACAGCAAAGCAGCTGGCGCCGAAGCGCCCTCTGCAACACTATCTTAGATACGACGACGTTTCGGTGGACGGCAACCGTTGTGCGGTACCGGCGTCACGTCCTGGATCTCGGTGATCTTGATGCCCAGGTTGTTCAGCGCGCGAACGGCGGATTCACGACCAGGACCTGGGCCCTTGATACGTACTTCCAGGTTCTTTACGCCACACTCAACAGCCACTTTACCAGCGGCTTCCGCGGCGACCTGCGCTGCGAATGGGGTCGATTTACGCGAACCCTTGAAGCCTGCACCGCCGGAGGTAGCCCACGACAAGGCATTGCCTTGACGATCGGTGATGGTAATGATGGTGTTATTGAACGAAGCGTGGACATGTGCAATGCCTTCAGCGACGTTCTTTTTAACTTTTTTACGCACGCGTGCTGATGCGGCGTTATTTTGCGACTTAGCCATAATTATTCCCTAGCGGATTATTTTTTCAGCGATTGAGCGGCTTTACGCGGTCCCTTGCGGGTACGTGCGTTCGTACGCGTACGCTGGCCACGGCAAGGCAGACCCTTACGATGACGCATGCCGCGGTAGCAACCCAGATCCATCAAACGCTTGATGTTCATCGAGAGTTCACGACGCAGATCGCCTTCGACGATGAATTTACCTACTTCATCGCGCAGTTTTTCCAGTTCGCTGTCATCCAGATCTTTGATCTTTTTGTTGGTTGCTACACCGGTCGATGCACAGATTTTCTCTGCGCGTGGACGGCCAACACCGTAGATGGCCGTCAGGCCGATAACGGTATGCTGATGATTTGGGATATTAACCCCTGCAATACGTGCCATTTGTTATTCCTCGATTAACCTTGACGCTGCTTGTGACGTGGTTCCACGCAGATAACGCGGACTACGCCTTTGCGCTTGATGATCTTGCAGTTGCGGCAGATCCGCTTGACTGATGCGAGAACTTTCATTTTTGGGCTCTTTCTTTCGCTTCTTTGGTTTGATTCAGTGTGTTACTTGGTACGGAACACAATGCGGGCTCGGCTCAGGTCGTACGGCGTTAACTCTACCGTCACCTTGTCTCCAGGGAGAATGCGAATATAATTCATCCGCATTTTACCTGAAATATGCCCGAGCACCACGTGTCCGTTTTCCAGCTTCACTCGAAATGTTGCATTTGGGAGATTCTCAAGAATCTCGCCCTGCATCTGTATGACGTCGTCTTTTGCCATTCGGTATGTTTACCGCGCTTAACGCGTCGGAATTCCGCCCTTGAAATTTGCTTTGCGCAGCAGCGAATCATATTGCTGCGACATCACGTAGTTCTGTACTTGCGCCATGAAATCCATGGTAACAACTACAATAATCAATAAAGAAGTACCGCCGAAATAGAATGGTACTTTCCACTGGGCTTGCATAAATTCCGGCAATAAACACACCAGGGTGATGTAGACTGCGCCGGCAAGTGTCAAGCGTGTCAGGATCTTGTCGATATAACGGGCTGTCTGCTCGCCTGGACGAATCCCGGGAATGAACGCACCGCTTTTCTTCAAGTTATCCGCTGTTTCCTTGCTGTTAAATACCAGCGCTGTATAGAAGAAACAGAAAAACACGATCGCCACTGCGTACAACAGCGCATGGATAGGCTCACCAGGCCCCATCGATGCTGCCAAATCTTTCAAGAACCGCACCGCAGGGTTAGCGTTGTCGGCGCCCTTTGAAAACCAGTCCACGATAGTGGCCGGGAACAAGATGATCGAAGAAGCAAAGATCGGCGGGATCACGCCGGCCATGTTCAGCTTCAACGGCAAATGGCTGGTTTGACCGCCATAAATCTTGTTGCCTACCTGGCGCTTCGCATAATTGACCAATATTTTGCGCTGACCACGTTCGACGAATACGACGAAGTACGTTACCAGTGCTACCAGGATCACGATGAAAATCGCTGAAAAGCTGCTAATCGAACCATTCGACACCTGAGTGAACAAGCCACCCAACGCCGACGGCAGACCGGCTGCAATCCCGGCAAAAATGATGATCGAGATGCCATTACCCAAACCACGCTCGGTAATTTGCTCACCCAACCACATCAAAAACATTGTTCCGGTCAACAAAGTGACGACCGTCACGAAGCGGAATGCAAGACCAGGTTCCAACACCAGACCAGCTTGCGACTCCAGTGCGACTGCAATGCCTAACGCCTGGAACAGTGCCAGGGCAACCGTGAAATACCGGGTGTACTGGGTGATCTTGCGACGACCTGCTTCGCCTTCTTTTTTCAACGCTTCCATCTGCGGTGACACGATCGACAGCAATTGCATGATGATCGAGGCCGAGATATAAGGCATGATACCCAGCGCAAACACTGTAAAACGAGACAAGGCACCGCCCGAGAACATGTTGAACATGCCCAGGACGCCGCCTTCGTGCTCCTTGAACAGCGAGGCTAATTGTGTCGGGTCAATCCCGGGAACCGGGACGTGAGCACCGATACGATAAACCACCAATGCGCCAAGCAAAAACCAGAGCCGTCCCCAAGGGAAACCGGCCGCTGCACTTTTAGCAAGTTGTGGATTAGTCGCCAATTTTCGCTCCGATCAAGCTGTTAGCGGTCAACTCAGGCTACCGAGCCGCCGGCTGCTTCGATGGCTGCTTTCGCGCCAGCGGACACTTTCAAGCCCTTCAAATTCACCGCTTTGGTGATTTCGCCGGACAAGATCACGCGCACGTCACGGGCCAACACGCCCAGAACGCCAGCTTGCTTCAAGACCAGAATGTCGACATCGCCAACAGCCAGGTTGTTCAGATCGGACAGGCGAACTTCAGCTTTGAAGGTTGCGTGCATCGATTTGAAACCGCGCTTAGGCAGACGGCGTTGCAGAGGCATCTGACCGCCTTCGAAACCGACTTTATGAAAGCCGCCCGAACGCGATTTCTGACCTTTGTGACCACGACCCGAGGTTTTACCCAGGCCGGAGCCGATACCGCGACCGACGCGACGCTTGTAGTGCTTAGCGCCTTCGGCTGGTGCAATAGTATTCAATTCCATGATTTGCTCCGTTCGTGTAAGCCCGAAGGCTTACCCGACAACTTTAACGAGATACGATACTTTATTGATCATGCCGCGTACGGATGGGGTGTCTTGCAATTCGGAAACCGAATTTACACGACGCAGACCCAGACCGCGCACGGTAGCGCGATGCGATTCGCGCGTACCAATCAAGCCCTTGACCAATTGCACTTTGACTGTGTTTGTCATTTTGTCCACCTTAAGCCAGAATATCTTCAACCGATTTGCCGCGTTTAGCAGCGATATCGGATGCAGTACTCATTTTCGACAGGCCGTCCAAGGTGGCGCGAACCAGATTGTATGGGTTGTTCGAACCGGTGGATTTCGCCACCACGTCCGTCACGCCCATTACTTCAAAGATCGCGCGCATTGCGCCACCAGCGATAACGCCGGTACCAGGCTTGGCCGGGTTCATGATAACTTTCGAAGCGCCATGCTGACCCTTGACGGTATGATGCAGCGTACCGTTCTTGAGTGGCACTTTGATCAGGTTGCGGCGGGCTTCTTCCATTGCCTTCTGCACACCGACCGGCACTTCTTTCGACTTGCCCTTGCCCATGCCGACGCGGCCATCGCCATCACCAACTACGGTCAGCGCGGCGAAACCCATGATACGACCACCTTTGACCACTTTGGTCACGCGGTTGATCGCGATCATTTTTTCGCGCATGCCATCATCCGGCTTGTCGCTTTGCATTTTTGCTTGCATTTTTGCCATGATTGATCCTTAGAACTTCAGACCGGCTTCGCGTGCGGCTTCTGCCAACGCTTTTACACGGCCGTGGTAACGGAAACCGGAGCGGTCAAACGCAACTTCGGTAATCCCTGCTTTCAACGCTTTTTCAGCGACGCGCTTGCCGATCAAGGCTGCAGCAGCGGCATTGCCGCCTTTGCCGGATTGACCTGCCAGTTCAGCGCGGACTTCAGCTTCAGCCGTCGAGGCCGAAACCAGGATTTTTGCATCCGGGCTGATCAGGTTGGCGTAAATATGCAGGTTGGTGCGATGCACCGACAAGCGATTTACTTTCAATTCCGCAATCTTGATGCGGGTTTGGCGTCCGCGGCGAAGCCGTGATTCTTTCTTATCCATCGTCAGCCCCTAATTACTTCTTCTTGGTTTCTTTAAGCTTAACCACTTCGTCCGCATAGCGAACGCCCTTGCCTTTATAAGGCTCAGGAGCGCGGTAAGCACGAACTTCGGCAGCTACCTGGCCAACCTGTTGACGGTCGATACCTTTAATCAGGATCTCGGTCGGGGTTGGTGTTACACAGGTAACGCCGGCTGGCATGTCATGCACTACAGGGTGCGAGAAACCCAGGGACAGATTCAACTTGTCGCCTTGAGCTTGCGCCTTGTAACCCACGCCTACCAGGTTCAGCTTTTTCTCGAAACCCTTGGTGACGCCAACAACCATGTTGTTGACCAGTGCGCGCAGCGTGCCGGACATGGCATTGGCTTCGCGGCTGTCGTCCGCCACGTCGAAACTCAGGGTTCCTGCATTGTTTTCTACTTTAACCTGGCCGGTAAGGGCCTGGGAAAGCACGCCCAGCGGGCCTTTTACGGTGATCGCTTGTGCGGAGATGGCGACTTCGGCGCCAGCTGGCACTACGATAGGCATTTTAGCTACTCGAGACATGTGTAACTCCTTAAGCCACGTAGCAAATAACTTCGCCGCCGACACCGGTAGCGCGTGCTTTGCGGTCAGTCATGACGCCTTGCGGAGTCGACACGATCGCCACACCCAAGCCATTCATCACAACAGGGATCTCGTCTTTACCCTTGTAGACGCGCAGACCCGGACGGGACACGCGCTCCAAGCGCTCAATGACGGGACGGCCAACATAATACTTCAAACCGATTTTGAGTTCCGCTTTGCCACCAGCTTCGGTAACAGCGAAATCTTCAATGTAACCCTCGTCCTTCAGGACTTTGGCAATCGCAATTTTGACTTTCGACGATGGCATAGCCACGGTCGTTTTTTGCACGCCTTGTGCGTTGCGAATGCGGGTCAGCATATCGGCGATAGGATCGCTCATACTCATTGCATATTCTCCTATTACCAGCTTGCTTTTGTCATACCCGGAATTTCACCACGCATGGCGAATTCACGGAGCTTGATACGACCCAGACCGAATTTACGGAATGTGCCGCGCGGACGACCTGTGATGGCGCAACGGTTACGTTGACGCGTCGGGTTCGAGTTACGTGGCAGCGCCTGCAATTTCAGGCGCGCTTCGTAGCGCTCTTCTTCCGATTTCGATTGGTCATCCACTATGGCCTTGAGAGCGGCGCGTTTTGGGGCGAATTTCGCCACCAGGTCGGCACGCTTGATCTCACGATTAATCAGTGACAGTTTGGCCATGATCAGTTCCTGAAAGGGAATTTAAAGGCGGCGAGCAAAGCTTTGGCTTCGTCATCGGTCTTAGCGGTTGTCGTGATGCTGATATTCATACCGCGCAACGCGTCAATCTTGTCGTATTCGATTTCAGGGAAAATGATCTGTTCCTTGACACCGATGTTGTAGTTACCACGACCGTCAAATGCACGGCCGTTCACACCACGGAAATCGCGTACGCGCGGCAGAGCCACGGTAATGAAGCGATCCAGGAACTCGTACATGCGAGCGCCGCGCAGGGTGACCATCGTACCGATCGGATAACCTTCACGGATTTTGAAGCCTGCGATAGCTTTGCGGGACTTGGTGGTCACTGGCTTCTGGCCGGCGATCTTGGTCAAGTCAGCAACTGCGTGCTCGAGAACTTTTTTATCCGCGATTGCCTCACCAACACCCATGTTCAGGGTGATCTTGGTCAGGCGTGGAACTTCCATTACCGACTTGTAACCAAACTTGCTGGTCAGGTCGACAACGACTTTTTCTTTATAGAATTCTTGGAGACGTGCCATGATTTCTTAAGCCTTCACTACTTCGCCGGAGGATTTAAAGACGCGGACTTTTTTGCCATCCACTTCTTTGAAACCCACGCGATCTGCCTTGCCAGTCGCTGCATTAAACAATGCAACGTTGGACACGTGAATTGGCATGGTCTTATCGACGATACCACCAGTTACGCCAGTCATCGGGTTTGGCTTAGTCGCTTTTTTAGCGATGTTAATGCCGTCAACCACGATATGTTCAGCATCAATACGCTGCTGCACCACACCACGTTTGCCCTTGTCTTTCCCGGTCAGAACGATGACTTCGTCGTTTTTACGAATCTTATCCATTACGACTCCTTACAGGACTTCCGGTGCCAGGGACACGATTTTCATGAACTTCTCAGTGCGCAGTTCGCGCGTGACAGGTCCAAAAATACGGGTACCGATCGGCTCCAACTTGGCGTTCAACAGTACGGCGGCATTGCCGTCGAACTTCACCAGGGAACCGTCTTGGCGGCGAACACCTTTAGCGGTGCGCACAACCACGGCGTTATAAATTTCACCTTTTTTGACACGGCCACGTGGCGCAGCAACCTTAACGGTTACCTTGATCACATCGCCAATGCCAGCATAACGGCGCTTGGAGCCGCCCAATACCTTGATGCACATTACTTCTTTGGCACCGGTATTGTCAGCCACTTCGAGCCGGCTTTCAGTTTGAATCATAGTATTCTCTTTCCCAACTTAAGCCGAAGAATCCACACAATGTAGACCCACGGTCAGTCTTGGTCCCGCCAGAGCCGCCCTGCTGGGCTTCACTGTTTGGGTGCATGACCTTCATACATCAACTGACCGCGAATGCTATTGTCTGTGACCAGACACTTTGCGGCGTTACATGAACGAAGCCCGCAAGTATTACATACAATTTGCGGGCCTGCAAGTACTAATTAAAACCCACCGCCGAAACGGTGGTTTTTATTTAAACGATGGGTGCGGCTTGAACCACACGAGTCACCGTCCATGCCTTCGTTTTGGAGATCGGACGACCTTCCTGGATCTCGACCGTATCACCGGCTTTGACCTGGTTGGTCTCGTCATGCGCGTGATACTTGTTCGAGCGCATGATGATCTTGCCATACAAAGGATGTTTCACGTGGCGCTCGATCAGAACGGTAACGGTCTTGTCCATCTTGTCCGAAACCACTTTACCGATCAGCGTGCGCTTGAGCGACTGTTTCACTGGTTCGTTCATTTGGCTTCCTTCAGATTCATTACCGTCTTCACACGCGCGATATCGCGGCGTACCTTCTTGAGTTGCGAAGTGTTGCTCAGCTGTTGCGTAGCGGTTTGCATACGCAGGCCGAACTGTGCCTTCAACAAATCATTCAGCTCTTTTTGCAGAGCTGCCTGGTCTTTGCCGCGGAGTTCAGTTGCTTTCATATTTCAACTCCAATTATTGGCCGACTTGACGTACGACAAAAGTCGTAGCCAGTGGCAGTTTAGAGGCGGCAAGACGGAAAGCTTCCCGTGCCAGCGCTTCATCAACGCCATCCATTTCGTACAGTACTTTGCCTGGCTGAATTTCAGCGACGTAGTACTCAGGATTACCCTTACCGTTACCCATACGGACTTCAGCCGGTTTGTTCGAAATCGGTTTGTCCGGGAAAATACGGAT
Organism: Janthinobacterium woesei; assembly: GCF_051380875.1. Classification (NCBI taxonomy): domain Bacteria; kingdom Pseudomonadati; phylum Pseudomonadota; class Betaproteobacteria; order Burkholderiales; family Oxalobacteraceae; genus Janthinobacterium; species Janthinobacterium woesei. The sequence continues at coordinate 158,846 of NZ_JBNYXW010000001.1, read as the reverse complement.
CCAGATACGGCCACCGCGCTTGATGTGACGCGTCATTGCACGACGCGCCGCTTCAATTTGACGCGCAGTGATACGGCCGCGCGCAACTGCCTTCAGACCGAATTCGCCAAACGACACGGCGGTGCCGCGGCTGTGCGAAATACCGGTGTTACGGCCTTTCTGCTCTTTACGATACTTTCTGCGTGCTGGTTGCAGCATGATTATTCTCCTGCTTTCTCAGCTGGTGCAGCGGCGGCCGGTTTAGCGGCGGTACGCACACGTGCACCTGGTGCTGTGGATGGTTTCGCACCGGCACCGGCTGGACGCGGACGGCCAGCTGGCTTGCCATCGTCACGACGCGGACCGCGGCTCTTCTTCTCGTCAGCTGGAGTATCGATGACTGGTGCATCGCCGTTAGGCGCGCGGTCACCTTTGTATACCCACACTTTGACGCCGATGATACCGTAGGTGGTCAGCGCTTCGCTGGTACCGTAGTCGATATCGGCACGCAGGGTATGCAGAGGCACACGGCCTTCGCGATACCATTCTTTACGCGCGATTTCGATACCGTTCAAACGACCGGACGACATGATCTTGATACCGAGAGCACCCAGGCGCATTGCATTTTGCATTGCACGCTTCATGGCGCGGCGGAACATGATCCGTTTTTCCAGCTGCTGAGCGATCGAATCGGCGATCAGTTGCGAGTCGATTTCCGGCTTGCGGATTTCTTCGATATTCACGTGCACTGGCACGCCCATGATCTTGGTCAGCGCCGACTTCAGTACTTCGATGTCTTCGCCTTTTTTACCAATGACCACGCCTGGACGCGAGCTGTAGATCGTGAAGCGCGCGTTCTTTGCTGGGCGCTCGATAACGATGCGGCCAACCGAAGCGTTCTTCAGTTTCTTTTTCAGGTAAGCGCGTGCTTTCAGATCTTCGTTCAGCATGGCAGCGAAATTACCGTTGCCTGCGTACCAACGCGATGCCCAGTTACGGGTAACCGAAAGGCGGAAGCCTGTTGGATGAATTTTCTGACCCATCGTGGCTCCTTAGTTACCGACAGTCACGTAAACGTGACAGGATTGTTTCGAAATACGGTCGCCACGGCCTTTTGCACGCGCGGTGAAGCGCTTCAGGACCGGGCCCTTTTCGACGTAGATCGTTTTCACGAACAATTCGTCGATGTCGGCGCCATCATTGTGCTCGGCATTCGCAATTGCGGATTCCAGAACACGCTTGATGATCGCAGCACCTTTTTTCGGGCTGAATTGCAAGATGTTGAGTGCTGCGTCAACTTTCTTGCCACGGATCAGGTCAGCAACCAAGCGGCCCTTTTGGTCCGACAGGCGCACACCTTTGAGGATAGCTTTAGTTTCCATTATTTCTTAGCCTTTTTGTCAGCTGCATGGCCCTTGAACGTACGGGTCAGTGCGAACTCGCCGAGCTTGTGACCAACCATGTTTTCGGAAACATAAACCGGCACGTGCAGCTTGCCGTTATGTACCGCGATCGTCAGGCCGATGAAGTCAGGCATGATTGTCGAACGACGCGACCAGGTTTTGATTGGCTTTTTGTCTTTGGCTGCTTGCGCGGCTTCAACTTTTTTCACCAGGTGGGCGTCACAAAACGGCCCTTTTTTCAATGAACGTGTCATGTGCTACCCCTTATTTCTTGCCGCGGCGCGAGACGATCATGGAAGTCGTACGCTTGTTGCTGCGTGTCTTCTTACCTTTAGTCTGTTGGCCCCAAGGCGACACTGGATGACGACCAGCTGCTGTTTTACCTTCACCACCACCGTGCGGGTGATCGACCGGGTTCATGACCACACCGCGAACGGTAGGACGAACACCGCGCCAGCGCATCGCGCCAGCTTTACCGATTTTACGCAGGCTGTGCTCAGCGTTACCGACTTCACCAACCGTAGCACGGCACTCGATGTGCACGCGGCGTACTTCACCCGAGCGCAGACGCACTTGAGCGTAAACACCTTCGCGCGCCATCAGCACAACGCCAGCGCCAGCGGAACGGGCCATTTGGGCACCTTTACCTGGCAGCATCTCGACGCAATGCATCACGGTGCCGACTGGGATGTTACGGATTGGCAAGCAGTTACCCGATTTGATCGGCGCTTCCGAACCATTCATCACGCTATCGCCAACGGCCATGCCTTTGGTTGCGATGATGTAGTGGCGTTCGCCGTCGGCGTAGCACAACAGAGCGATATTCGCGGTGCGGTTTGGATCGTATTCGATACGTTCCACTTTCGCTGGAATACCATCTTTGGTGCGCTTGAAGTCGATCAGGCGATAGTGTTGCTTATGACCACCACCGATATGACGGGTAGTGATGTGACCGTTGTTGTTACGACCAGCGGTCTTGGATTTCTTTTCAACCAGGGCAGCGAACGGACGACCTTTGTACAGGTCTGGGTTCACCACCTTTACCATGCCACGACGGCCTGGCGAGGTTGGTTTCATCTTAACGAGTGCCATTATGCAGCCTCCTCGGAGAAGTTGATTTCCTGGCCAGGCTTCAGGCACACGAAAGCACGCTTGGTATGGTTACGACGACCGTTGAACTTGCCAGTGCGCTTTTGCTTACCTTCGCGGTTTGCAGTTTGCACGGACAGAACTTCGACCTTGAACAACAGCTCAACAGCTGCCTTGATTTCAGGCTTGGTTGCATCCGGCAGTACGCGGAATACAATTTGCTCGTTCTTTTCCGCGACCATGGTGGCCTTTTCGGAAATGACCGGCGCCAACAGCACCTTCATCAAGCGTTCTTCGCTATGTTTCAAAATCGCGCTCATGCCAGCATCTCCTCAATCTTAGCCAATGCAGCTTTGGTGACCAAGATCTTCTTGTAGAACACCAGGGACATCGGGTCTGCGTGACGTGGCTCAACGACGAGCACGTTTGGCAGGTTGCGCGATGCCAGTTCCAGGTTTTCGTTCAGAACGTCGGTGATGATCAGTACCGAATCAAAACCCAGGCCGCTCAGTTTTTGCGACAGCAGCTTGGTTTTTGGCGCGTCGATCGTCAGATCGTCGATGACGATCAGGCGCTCTTCGCGAGCCAGCTGCGACAGAATCGAGCAGATACCTGCGCGATACATTTTTTTGTTCACTTTGTGGGTGAAGTTCTCGTCAGGCGAGTTCGGGAAAACCCGACCACCGCCGCGCCACAGTGGCGACGACGACATACCAGCACGAGCGCGGCCGGTACCTTTTTGGCGCCATGGCTTTTTCGTCGTGTGGTGAACTTCTTCACGGTCTTTTTGCTTGCGGTTACCACTACGTGCATTCGCTTGATAAGCGATGACGACTTGGTGGATCAGCGCTTCGTTGTAATCACGGCCGAAAATCGTATCGGCTGCAGCAACGTTCGAGGCGGCTTGACCTTGCGCATTCAGAAGCTTGAGTTCCATCGTTTAAGCTCCCTTCTTGGCTTTGGTTTTGATGGCTGGCGAGACAACTACCTGGCCATTTTTCGCACCTGGAATCGCGCCTTTGACCAGCAGCAGCTGACGGTCGGCATCGATACGGGCGATCACGAGGTTCTGGATGGTACGGTTAACGTCACCCAGATGACCGGTCATGCGCTTACCAGGGAAAACACGACCTGGATCTTGCGCCATACCGATGGAACCTGGAACGTTGTGCGAACGCGAGTTACCGTGAGTAGCACGACCCGAAGAGAAGTGGTAACGTTTGATAACGCCTGCATAGCCTTTACCAATGGTAACGCCTTGCACGTCGATCTTTTGACCGACTTCGAACAGGGAAGCGGCAACAACATCGCCAGCTTTCAGTTCAGCGGCTTTAGCAGCGTCAACACGGAACTCTTTCAACAGAGTACCGGCTTCAACACCAGCTTTAGCGTGATGACCAGCAACAGCTTTGGTCACGCGGGATGCGCGACGTTGACCGAATGCGACCTGAACAGCGGAGTAACCATCTGTTTCAGGGGTTTTGATTTGCGCAACACGGTTGTTCGATACGTCCAACACGGTGACAGGAATCGAGTCCCCTTCATCCGTGAAAATGCGCATCATACCAACCTTGCGACCGAGAAGGCCTAGGCTCATTTTTTCTCCATTCCCACCTGCGATTGGGCGGGGCTTGTTTAACTACAAAGTAACGTAGGACTCAAAAAAGACGAATCCATACCGAAGCCGGCTAGTATATAGCACAAAAACCCTTGACGCAACAAGTTAACACGAGGTATGTCAAAGTGTTGCGCGACGCCCCACGGCAAGTTGCCGGCGGCGCCGCAAGGGACAGCTAAAGTAACACAAATCGCCTATTCATGCGCTTCTGCCGCGTGCTGAGAGGCCCCTTTCCCCACCTGATACCAGTCCACCTTGCGCGTCGCCACCATGATGACCGCCAGCACGGCGAACAGCAGGATGCTGCCCATCACCAGCGCGTTGTTTTCCGAGCTCAGCAAGCCATACAGGGTGCCATATAGCGCTGTCAGCGCCACGCCGAAGCCGATGCCGCGCCGGGCGTCGTGCAGCACATGCGCCAGGTAAAAGCTGGTCAGCGCGATACAGGCGGCGCTGGCGATCAGATACGCAGCGAGGAAGGCGATGTGTTCTGCCAGCCCCACCAGCAGCAGGAAGAAGATCACCAGCGACAGTCCCACCAGCAGGTATTGCACCGGGTGGATCGGCAGGCTTTTTAGGATTTCAAAGATGAAGAAGGCGGCAAAGGTCAGCGCCACGAACAGCAAGCCATATTTGGTGGCCCGGTCCGATTGCGAATACACGTTCACCGGCTCGATGAAGCCGACGCTGAAACGCTCTACCTGCCCCAGCGGTGCACTGTCGGGCACCTTGAATTCGCCCTCGATGGTACTTAGCTGCGTTTGCGCATTGGTGGCCAGGGACGAGATGTTCCAGGCCACATTAAAGCCGTGGGCGTCGATCTGGCGGTTTTTCGGCGATGGCAGGAAGCGCCCGCCAAACTGCGGATGGGGCCAGTTCGACTTGATCTGGATCTGGCTGTTTTTCGCCACCGGCACGAAATGCTGGCGTTCGATGCCGTCGAGGCCCAGATCAAAGCTGAAACGCACCGGCTGCGGCGCGGCCATAGCCAAGCTGCCCAGCGGCGCATGCAGGCCACTACGGAAAGCAAACAAGTCGGAGCCTTGCTCAAATTCAATCTTTTTCCCGCCCCAGTCGATTTTCGGGATATTGCGGATGCCGCGCACGTCCTCGATCGACAAGGCCACGAAGGGCGCGCCCAGAGTGACGCGCGAGTCGGGCGACTTGCGCGGCAGTTGGGTGCTGGCCGGCACAGTGAAATCGCCCTTGAACGCATGCTGGCCGCTGTAGACCAGCACCTGGTGTATACCCCGGTAGCGGCGGTCCGTATCGATGCTGCCATGGATCTGCAAGTCATTCGGATACACGAGCAGGCGGCGCTGCACCGTGCGGCGCAGCAACTCGGTACGCACAGGCATGTTCACTTCCTGCATCTTGTCACCACCCTTGGCCACTTCCACGCGCTCTTCGTACTGCTCCGTGTAGGGAATCACCAGGATGGGGCCGATGATGGTTTGTTCGCGCACCGAGTCGGCGGCGATGCTGTTAACGGCTTCCTGGCGGAATTCCATCCTTTCCTTGATCGTTTCCTGAATCATCAGCAATGGCAGGCCGATCAGCAGAATCAGGCCAAACACGATCAACGCTTTGACGAATAAAGTTTTTTGCATGGCGCATCCTTGAAGTAAGGCAGCCAGTGTAAAAAAACTGTATGCGCTGACGATGCAGTGCGTGTGAAGCCGACAAATAAAGTGCGTTTAGGCCAGCGGCAGGCACAAGCGGGCGCAGGCGCCGCCATCGGCATGGTTGATGACCTCGACGGTACCGCCATGCAAGGAGGCCACCTCGCGCACGAAAGGCAAGCCCAGGCCCGTGCTTTTGCCCACGCAGGGCCGCGGCAGGGAATAGAAGCGCTCGAAGATGCGTTCCAGCGCATACGCAGGGATGCCCTCGCCCCGGTCACGCACCTCGATTGCCACTTGCGTACCCTGGCGCCGCGCCAGCAGGTCGATGCGACTGCCTGGTGGCGCGAAGCCGGCAGCATTGTCGAGCAGATTGCCCAGCGCCTGGCGCAGCAGCAAGGCATCGCCTGCCACGCTCAGCTCCTCCGCATCGAATTGCAAGTGCAGTCCACCCGCTATCAGGGTGGCAGCCGCATCCTGCGCCACTTGCGCCAGCATGGGCGCCAGCGCGATGCGTTCGGGATGGTCGAGTCGCTGCTGCTTTTCCACGCGGACCAGGGCCAGCAGCTTGTCGATCAGTTGCCGCTGGCGTGCATTCTGCTCCAGGATACTGGCAAGGAACTGGCGCCGCTCGGCCGGCGGCATGTCTTCCTGCAGCAATTCGGCCGAGGCCTGGATGGCGGCAATCGGGCTTTTCAGTTCATGCGCCAGGGTGTGCATCAACTGCTCGATGTATTCCTTGCCTTCGAGACGGATGCGCATCGCCTCCAGGGCACGCCCCAGAGTGCCGAACTCGTTCCTGCCCAGTGCCGGCAACGCCACCTTGCGCCCAGCCTCCACGTCGCCGATATAGCGCATCAGCTTGCCCAACGCATGGTGCAGCCACCAGGCGAACGCCAAGCCGATCAACAGCGACAACAGCAGCAAGACGGCGCCGCGCTGCAGGATCTTGCGCTGGCTGCGCTCGACGAACGCTTGCACACTGGCATTCGGCTTGGCTACCGTCAACACGCCGATGACCTCGCTGCCGTCACGAATCGGTGCCGCCACATGCATGACCGTCGACATCTCGTCGTCGGGACGGCTGCGCGTACTGCGTGCACCGTACTTGCCCTGCAAGGTGAGATAGACATCGTTCCAGCGCGAATAGTCGCGCCCCACGTCGTGCCCGCTGGAATCGAACAGCACGATGCCGCGCCGGTCCGTGATGGTGATGCGGTAATCGAGGGTTGCTTGTGCACGCCTTTGATGTTGATATCCACGCCATGGCGGGCGTAGTCCTGCATGCGCGCTACCACGGGAGAGTTCGCCAGCGTACCGGCGCGCATGTCGGGTGCCACCAGGCTGGCCAGCAACTGCGAGGTATCGACCAGGGCATCTTCCAGGGTCGAACGTACGCCAGGCTTGACCTGCTCCATGAATACATTCAGCAGAAACCACGCAGCCAGCCCCACGATCAGGAAGTAACCCAGCAAAATGCGCAGGCCGATCTTCATGCGCCAGCCAGGCTATAGCCGAAGCCACGGTGGGTTTGAATGGGTTCGTGCAGCGCATCGACGGCACGCAATTTGGCGCGCAAGGATTTCACGTGCGCATCGACGGTGCGCTCGAGCGTATCGGGCGCCCCGCCCCACACGCGCTCCATCAGCTGCGCACGCGACAATACGTGGCAGGGATGCTCCAGCAAGGTCTTCAGCAACAGGTATTCGTAGCGGGTCAGCGCCAAAGGCTGGCCATGGAACAGCACCCGCGCCTCCAGCGCGCGCAACTCGAAGCGCAGCGGCGCTGGCGCAACAGTTGCTGCGTCAGCGGCTATCGACATGCCAGCCTCGCGCGGTGCCTGGGCAGTGCCTGCGCGGCGCAGGATGACGCGGATGCGCGCCACCAGCTCGCGCGGCGAAAACGGCTTGGTGACGTAGTCGTCGGCGCCAATTTCCAGGCCCACGATACGATCGATTTCGTCGCTGCGCGCCGTCAGGAAGATCACCGGCACGTCGGAAAACTGGCGCAGGCGGCGGCATGTTTCCAGGCCGCTCATATCGGGCAAGCCCACGTCGAGCACCACGAGAGCGGGCATTTCCGCGCTGTCGCCGGGGCTGGCACGCAGCACGGCCAGGCCTGCTCGCCCAGCATCACATGGCGCGGCGCAAAGCCGTCGGTGCGCAGGGCATAGGCGATGCTGTCGGCAATCGCCTGTTCATCTTCCACGATCAGGATAGTCTTGGACATGGCAGCGTCGCGCGTTGATGGAGAGAGCCGGAGTATCCCTGAAGCTGGCGCGTGGCGTCAATCGCGCGCATGAAGTGAGCATAAAAGAGACGCCGGCAAGAAGCCGCCCACAATGAAAAACTGGTGGTATATTTATCATGGCATGACTCCACTGATCCACTGATACAGCGTGTCCAACACCCGTACGAGGAGACTATGAAACACCATACCATCACCCTGCTCTGCTCTGTCAGCCTGCTGATGGCCTGCACGACGCCTGCATCGCTCACCACCGCCTCCAACGAACAACACGATGCCTGCAATGCCGCCGAGCTCAAGGGCCAACTGGGCGAGGCGGAACTGGCCTGCGTGCAAGCGTTGCGCACTGCCGAAAAGGCCGGGGCCAGCGCGGAAATCATCTCGCAGCGCCAATACAACCTGGGCCGCATCAAGCGCTTGCAAGGCAAGAATGCTGAGGCGGAAACACTGTACCGGCAAGCACTGGCCACCGAGGAGGCAGCGCAGCCGCGCAGTGATACGCGCGTCGGCCGGCGCCTGCTGGAACTGGCCTCGGCGCTGTCGGCACAAGGCAAGTGGCAAGAGGGAAGCGCCTACCTGGAAAGCGCCCTGCCCCTGCTGCCAAAGCTGTCACCAGCGTCGCGTACCTATTCGGCAGAAGTGCTGCGGCAGTATGCCAAACAGCTGCAGGGCGGCCCGCAGGCGGCGCTGGGCAAGCGTTTTGCGGTGATGGCGGACACACTGAAATAAGCGCACGCCAGAAAAAACAGGGGCTGCGCCAAAAAAAAACCAGGCACACGGCCTGGCCTTCGACACGCCCGGCATGGCTGCGGGGCGGTAATCTGTGCTGTCGTAGGCGTTGTCGGTCACGCTGAATTGCTGGTATTTCCACAGGTAGGTATCCATGGGCGAGATAGCGGCAGCAAGAAGCAGAGAGGCGTCACCAGAACGGTCGCTTAAAGCAATGGGGCCGGGCGTGCTCACGATCGTGAACAGGCCCGGCCCCATTATCAGCTGGCAGGAGGGGGATCCCCACCCGCTGCCTTAAAATCGATTATTGCAGTTTGATTTCAACATCAACACCAGCTGGCAGGTCCAGCTTCATCAGCGCGTCAACGGTTTTGTCCGTTGGGTCAACGATGTCCATCAGGCGTTGGTGCGTACGGATCTCGAACTGATCGCGCGAAGTTTTGTTGACGTGCGGGGAACGCAGCACATCGAAACGTTGAATACGGGTAGGCAGTGGTACTGGGCCTTTGACGACAGCGCCGGTGCGCTTCGCGGTTTCAACGATTTCCAGAGCGGACTGGTCGATCAGTTTGTAATCGAAAGCCTTCAGGCGGATACGGATTTTTTGGTTTGGTGCCGACATGATATTTCCTTAAAAGAACGAACCGCGCGGTCTGCACGGCAATGAGGTAACACAGGAAGTTCTGACGCAACAACCGTCAGGGTCGACATAATAGCACCAAAATGCTTGCCAACCCCAGCAGTTGAATAAAAAGAAGGGCGCCGGGCGACGACGCATCTTCTTTTATGCAGGCTTAAGAATTAAGCCAGGATTTTTGCAACAACACCAGCGCCGACGGTACGACCGCCTTCACGGATAGCGAAGCGCAGGCCTTCTTCCATCGCGATCGGGTTGATCAGCTTGACGGTGATCGACACGTTATCGCCTGGCATGACCATTTCTTTGTCTGCTGGCAACTCGATCGAACCAGTCACGTCCGTAGTACGGAAGTAGAACTGTGGACGATAGTTGTTGAAGAATGGCGTATGACGGCCGCCTTCATCTTTCGACAAAACATAGATCTCGCCGGTGAAGTGTGCATGCGGCTTGATCGAGCCTGGCTTTGCCAGAACTTGACCACGTTGCACGTCTTCACGCTTGGTGCCGCGCAGCAGCAGACCAACGTTGTCACCGGCCATACCTTGGTCCAGCAACTTGCGGAACATTTCCACGCCGGTGCAAATGGTCTTGACGGTATCGATAATACCAACGATTTCGATCTCTTCGCCGACTTTAACAATACCGCGCTCAATACGACCGGTCACAACGGTACCGCGACCCGAGATCGAGAACACGTCTTCTACTGGCATCAGGAACGCACCGTCAATAGCGCGCTCTGGCGTTGGGATGTACGAATCGAGAGCATCGGCCAGACGCAGCACTGCATCCACGCCCATTTCGCCTTCTTTGCCTTCCAGCGCCATACGTGCCGAACCTTTGATGATAGGCACGTCGTCGCCAGGGAACTCATACTTCGACAACAGCTCGCGCACTTCCATTTCAACCAGTTCCAGCAACTCTTCGTCATCGACCAGGTCGCACTTGTTCAGGAACACGATGATGTATGGAACGCCAACTTGGCGGGCCAGCAGGATGTGTTCGCGGGTCTGTGGCATTGGGCCGTCAGCTGCGGAGCATACCAGGATCGCGCCGTCCATCTGCGCGGCACCGGTAATCATGTTCTTGATGTAATCGGCGTGGCCTGGGCAGTCAACGTGAGCGTAGTGGCGGGCAGCCGTTTCGTACTCAACGTGGGCGGTGTTAATCGTAATACCGCGCGCTTTTTCTTCTGGTGCTGCATCGATCTGGTCGTATGCTTTAGCTTCGCCGCCGAATTTCTTCGACAGAACCGTTGCGATTGCAGCGGTCAGCGTGGTTTTACCGTGGTCGACGTGGCCGATGGTGCCGACGTTGACGTGCGGCTTGGTCCGTTCGAATTTACCTTTTGCCATTTTATTCTTCCTTAGAACAATGATTTAAATGTAGGGACCGGAATTCTCGTGAAATCCGGTCCGGAACTTCTATTACTTAGCTTTCGAGCTTACGATTGCTTCAGTCACATGCTTCGGAGCTTCCGAATAGTGCTTGAATTCCATCGAGTAAGTCGCACGGCCTTGCGTTGCGGAACGCAGCGAGGTCGAGTAGCCGAACATTTCCGACAGTGGCACTTCGGCCTTGATGATCTTGCCGCCACCACCAGCAATTTCATCCATACCTTGCACCATACCGCGACGCGACGACAGATCGCCCATCACGGTACCAGCGTAGTCTTCCGGCGTTTCCACGTCCACCGACATCATCGGCTCCAGGATGACTGGCGATGCTTTGCGGCAGCCATCTTTGAATGCCATCGAAGCGGCCATGCGGAATGCATTTTCGTTCGAGTCAACATCATGGTACGAACCGAAGAACAGCGTGACTTTCACGTCAACGACTGGGTAGCCAGCCATCACGCCCGAAGTCAGCGTGTCGCGCACACCTTTTTCAACTGCAGGGATGTATTCGCGAGGAACGGTACCGCCCTTGATCGCGTCAACGAATTCGAAACCCTTGCCCGGTTCTTGCGGCTCGATCTTCAGAACCACGTGACCGTATTGACCACGACCACCCGATTGCTTGACGAATTTGCCTTCCGACTCTTCGCAAACTTTACGGATCGTTTCGCGGTAAGCCACTTGTGGCTTGCCGACGGTCGCTTCGACGCCGAATTCGCGCTTCATGCGGTCAACGATAATTTCCAGATGCAACTCGCCCATACCACCGATGATGGTCTGGCCCGATTCTTCATCGGTCTTCACGCGGAACGAAGGATCTTCCTGTGCCAAGCGGTTCAGCGCCAGGCCCATTTTTTCCTGGTCAGCCTTGGTCTTAGGCTCAACAGCCTGCGAGATCACTGGCTCAGGGAAAACCATTTTTTCCAGCGTGATGATGGCCGAAGGATCGCACAGGGTTTCGCCCGTGGTGGCGTCTTTCAGACCCACCGCAGCGGCGATGTCGCCGGCGTGCACTTCTTTGATTTCTTCACGTTGGTTCGCATGCATCTGCAAAATACGACCCAGGCGTTCTTTTTTGTTCTTGATCGGGTTGTAGACGGTATCGCCCGACTTGATCATGCCCGAATAGACGCGGAAGAAGATCAGCTGGCCGACGAAGGGGTCGGTCATGATCTTGAACGCCAGTGCGGCGAATTTTTCGTTGTCGTCAGCTTTACGGAAGATCGGCTGGTCGTCTTCATCCATGCCTTGAACTGGCTTGATGTCGACAGGCGATGGCAGGTACTCGATCACGCCGTCCAACATGGCTTGTACGCCCTTGTTTTTGAACGCGGTGCCGCACATCATCGGCACGATTTCCGATGCCAGCGTACGCATGCGCAGGCCGGTCTTGATCTCTTCTTCCGACAAGTCGCCTTCTTCCAGGTACTTGTTCATCAGCTCGTCGGTCGCTTCGGCAGCCGATTCGACCATCTTGACGCGCCACTCGGCGGCTTGTTCAGCCAGCTCAGCGGGAATATCACGGTAGTCGAACTTCATGCCTTGCGAAGCGTCGTCCCAATAGATGGCTTTCATCTTGACCAGATCGACCACGCCCAGGAAGTTCTCTTCAGCGCCGATAGGAATCTGCAGAGGAATCGGGTTAGCCTTCAGGCGCGCACGCATTTGCTCGTAGACCTTGAAGAAGTTGGCGCCGGTACGGTCCATCTTGTTCACGAAGGCCAGACGTGGCACTTTGTACTTGTTAGCCTGGCGCCATACCGTTTCCGATTGTGGCTGCACACCGCCGACTGCACAGTAAACCATGCAGGCGCCATCCAACACGCGCATCGAACGTTCAACTTCAATGGTGAAGTCTACGTGGCCCGGGGTGTCGATGATGTTGATGTGATGCTCAGGGAAGTTACCAGCCATACCCTTCCAGAAGCAAGTGGTCGCTGCGGACGTAATCGTGATACCGCGCTCTTGCTCTTGCTCCATCCAGTCCATGGTGGCGGCGCCATCATGCACTTCACCAATCTTGTGATTGATGCCGGTGTAGAACAGTACGCGTTCGGTGGTTGTCGTCTTACCTGCATCGATGTGAGCGGAGATACCGATATTGCGGTAGCGCTCAATGGGGGTCTTGCGGGCCATAATTAATCCTAAATGAATGGACAAAACCGAGCAGCATTTTTTTGCAAAAATGAGCCCGGCCTCGAACAACAGATACTTGACAGCCGCCTTGCGGTAGCTGGCTTTTTATTAGAAGCGGAAATGCGAGAACGCTTTGTTCGCTTCAGCCATACGGTGGACTTCGTCGCGTTTTTTCATCGCGCCGCCACGGCTTTCAGCCGCTTCCATCAGCTCACCGCCGAGGCGTTGTGGCATCGATTTTTCGCTGCGCTTGTTAGCAGCTTCACGCAACCAACGCATGGACAGAGCCATACGACGCACTGGGCGAACTTCGACCGGCACCTGGTAGTTTGCACCACCAACGCGACGGGATTTCACCTCAACGAGCGGCTTGGCGTTGTTGATTGCGGTAACGAAAACTTCGAGCGGATCTTTGCCCGATTTAGCTGCGATGTGCTCGAAAGCACCGTAGATGATGTTTTCTGCAACCGATTTTTTACCGGACAGCATCAGCACGTTTACAAATTTAGCGACATCAGTGTTGCCGAATTTTGGATCTGGCAAAATTTCGCGCTTGGGTACTTCACGACGACGTGGCATATCAATTCCTTTCAATCTTCAGTTGAGCGCGCGTTCTTCGCACACTCGCGGACGACCATCATAGTCTTCCACTTACTCGACCAGATGCGGTCGACTACATTCACTTAGCTAGTTGCCACTGAGCGAAACTTGGTTTACTGCAACTTATTACTTCTTGCTTGCTTTAGCGCGCTTGGTACCGTACTTCGAACGCGATTGCTTACGGTCTTTGACGCCTTGGGTATCCAGAGCACCGCGAACCATGTGGTAACGCACACCCGGCAAATCCTTGACGCGGCCGCCGCGCAACAGCACAACACTATGCTCTTGCAGGTTATGGCCTTCACCGCCAATGTACGAAATAACTTCGAAACCATTGGTCAGGCGAACTTTAGCGACTTTACGCAGAGCCGAGTTAGGCTTCTTTGGAGTCGTGGTGTAAACACGTGTGCAGACGCCACGCTTTTGCGGGCTGTTTTCCAGCGCCGGCGATTTGCTCTTCACGGTCAAAGCGACGCGTGGATTGCGAATCAATTGATTGATGGTTGGCATCGTTATAAATCCAACAAAAAAATACGATTAATAACCCGGGCAAGATGCCCGGCGACTAAAACCTCGTCCCGCTTTTATCTGCTGCGCACCGCAGGCGCCCGCAGCCACTCGATAAGGAGCGGCCAAGAAATGCCAAGTAACACGTAAACGATGTGCAGAATAAAATCGAGAACTCGCTAGTTTAGACCTTGTGTTACAGGGGGTCAATCAGTTTACGACTTTTTGCTATAAAAAAAGGCAAAGAACGACACCAATCGTGGCATTTTTGGCTAATTTTTATCTTTTTTCGCCACCCTACAAATTACTTATTCGATATTATTTCTCTTCGGACAAGCATCCGCCGTGACCGTTCTTGTATCGCCGCCAGATGACAAAAGGATTGATAATAGCGGACATTTTTCGCAGCCCTCCCGCCCCTATGCGCCCCTTGCTTCGCCCCGCCAATCTGTTCCTAATCCTGACCTATGCCTTGCTGACGGCCGTGCCGTTCATCCCGGCGCTGCTGGGGCGGCCGCCCGAGCATCCGTGGCATATGCTCACGTTCGCACTGCTGGCCTGGCTGGCCATATGCAGCGTCTTCAAGCGCCCCGCGTATTTTCATTGGCTGCTGGTACCCGCCTTCCTCGCCTTGCCGACGGAAGTCTACCTGTTCATCTTCTATGGCCAGGGTATTTCCACGCATCACCTGGGCATCATCGTTGAAACCAGCCCCAAGGAAGCGATGGAATTCCTCGGGCAAAAAATATGGCTGATGGGCGCCGTCATGCTGGGCGTGATCGCCTGGTGCTTTCTCAGCTGGTATGCGGCCACGCGTACGCGCGACCTCGACTGGCGCGGCAAGACGCGCCCGGCCGCCTTCGCACTGCTGCTCGTGCTGGGCGGCATCTGGCTGTATGGCTACGAATTCGGTTTCGACGCCAAGGCCCAGCATGGCGCCGCCGCGTCGGCCAAGGCGGTCAAGGCACCGGCTGGCAGCAGGGCGGGCGCGTCCGGTTTCGGCGATGCCAGCTCTGCAGACGACGAGACGCAAGAGGAAGACGACGAGAGCAGCAAGCCCGAGAACGCCAGCAGCGCCGGCGCCGACGAGACGGGCCTGGGCTGGCCCAGCCTGCCTCACTGGGCGCGCCTGCCCTACACCTTCGAGACCATCAGCAACTCCTGGCCCTTCGGCCTGATGGCGCGCGGCCTCGACTTTTACAAGGAACGTCGATACCTGGCCGAACTGGGACAAAAAAGCAGCAGCTTCCGTTTCGGCGCGCACCAGCAAAATCCAGATCCCCATCCCGAAGTGGTGGTGATGGTGATCGGAGAATCGTCGCGCTACGACCGCTGGAGCCTGAACGGCTACGAACGCGACACCAACCCCTTGCTGCAACAGGAAAGCAACCTGGTGCCGCTGGCCGACGTCATTACGGCCGTTTCCGCCACGCGCCTGTCGGTGCCCGTCATCATCTCGCGCAAACCGGCCACGCAAAGCCTCAAGGATGGCTTTTCGGAAAAATCCTTCCTGACGGCCTACAAGGAGGCGGGCTTCAAGACCTACTGGCTGTCGAATCAGATTTCGTTCGGCCAGTTCGATACGCCCGTCTCCGTCTTTGCCAAGGAAGCGGACGTGGTGCAGTTCCTGAATCTGGGCGGCTTTACCAACAATTCGAACTTCGACCAGATCCTGTTCGACCCATTCAAGAATGCGCTGGCCGATCCGGCGCCGAAAAAGCTCATCGTGCTGCACACGCTGGGCAGTCACTGGAATTACAGCCAGCGCTATCCGAAGGCGTTCGATAAATGGCATCCTTCGCTGTTCGGCGTCGACAAGCCCGTCTACACGGACACGGCCATCAAGCCGCAATTGAACAACAGCTATGACAGTTCCATCCTGTACACGGACTGGTTCCTGTCCAACGTGATTGGCATGTTAAAAGACGATGGCCAGCGCAGCGCCCTGCGCAGCTCGCTCGTGTACGTGGCCGACCATGGCCAGACCCTGTATGACGGCACCTGCCGCCTGGCTTTCCATGGGCATAACACGCAGTTCGAGTTCCACGTGCCCGCCTTTGTCTGGTACTCGCCGCAATTCCAGCAGCACTACCCGGACAAGGTGACGCAGTTGCAGCGCCATCAAAAGGCGCGCCTGTCGACGGAAAACATGTTCCACACCCTGCTCGACCTGGGCGATATCCGCTTTGCCGGCGAGCAGCCAGAATGGAGCATCGCCAGCCCCCGCTTCAAGCAGCACAAGCGTTTTGTCGACAGCTATGGCTGGACCAACTACGACAACGCCATCATCCGCGGCGATTGCCGCGAAGTGATCGACAAGAGCTCGCCGGAGAAGCAGGACAAATAAGCATCTTCATCAGGCACGTTCCAGCACGCCCGCGCAATTGGCCGGCTGCGCCATGTGCGTGCTGAGCCAGTCGAACACGCGCCCCGCCTTGTCTTCGATGGCGGGACCAAAACCCCGCTGCGCCAGCAGGGCGATGCCGTTGGTGGCTTGCAGCACACCGGGCGCCAGCAGCAGCGCGCCATCTTCGTCGCGGCGCACGCACCAGGGCGCCAGGCAGTCTTCCAGCAGCGGCCCCAGCACCAGGTTGTGCGACGAGACGATCACCAGATGGCGCGCCGCCAGCGTATGCAGCACTGCGGCGGCCGCCGCCACCGATTCCAGGTGATTCGTGCCGCGAAAAATTTCGTCGATCAGGAACAGCGCCGGCGCCTCGTTCTCGTCCAGCGCCAGCAATTCCTGCGCGCGCCGTAACTCGGCGATGTACAGACTCTCGCCGCCGTCCAGCGAGTCTTCATTCTGCATGCTCGAATACAGGGGCAACAGCGGCACTGTGGCAGCCCGGGCATAGCAAAAACCGAAGGCGCGCGCGCTGATCAGATTGAGTCCCACGCCGCGCAGCAAGGTGCTCTTGCCGATCGCGTTCTGGCCCGAGATGAAGGCGCCGCGGCCATCGAGCTGCAAGGACAGCGGCACGGCACCGTCGAGCAGCGGATGCACCATGGCGTCGAGCGACAATTGCCGCGCGGGCGCGCTCTGCGCCCAGCAGAATTGCGCGCGGCTGCGCAGATGGCGCGCCAGCGCCAGGTCCGCTTCCAGATCCGCCAGCAGCATAAAACTCTGGCGCAGGAAGTCACGCTCGCGCCGCACCACCTGCAGGCTGTGGAAATAGCGCCGCACATTGGCCAGCATCAGCCAGTCTTCATACTCGCTCAGCAGCGGAATCATCTTGATCCAGCGGACCGGCGTGAGCTGGCGGTTAATGATGTCCGATGCCCGATGCCCTTCCCGCAAGGCCTGCGTGAAGGGCGAATCGAGCGCGCCCAGGCGGCCATGCACCCGCAGCATCTGCTGCAAGGTGTGCACGCTGCGCTGCCACAGCTTGCTGCGCTCATAAAAATGCACTTGCAGCGCGATCAGCGCCGCCCACATCACCACCACGGCGCCCCATGCCAGCGGTGCGAACAGGCAGGCGGCCAGCAGCGACACAGCCAGCAACAGCACGGGCAGCGCCAGCCAACGGGCCCACCAAGGCGGCGCCGACTGCGGCGCGCCAAACAGGGGCGCGCTCACTTCCATGTCCGCCGCGCGCAGGGGCTGCATCGCCTGCTCCAGCAATTGCTGCTGCGCCGGCGCCCCGAGCAAGGCGGCGACGCGCTCGCGCGAGGCCGCGCCGGCCGTACCGCTGGCCAGGCGCTGGTGCAAGCGCTGCTGGCCAAAGATGCTGGTCTGCTGCGCCAGTTGCGCGCTGTAAGGCTCCAGCAGCATCTCATCCCAGGTCTGGCGATCGATCAGGGCCGGGGTGCCCTCCAGTTGCTGCAGCATGGCGATATCGCTGTGGGCAAACGGATAATCAAGCTCTACAGGTTCGGGCAGGCTGGCGAACTGGCGCAGCCAGACCGCCACCTGGGAAAATAGAGGACGCTGTTGGGACAAGGGATTCATCACGCTCCATGGTAATAGCCGGCATGGCGCGGCGCGCCGTCACAGCCCGACACAGATCAGGCCACTTACCAAATTATCAAGAAAAATATTCAAAGCGGACAAAGCTGGACAGCCCGGACAGGGCGGACAGCCGGACACCCGCATTTTTCCCTTTAAAATCAATGCTCTAAAACTGGCATGGATCGTGCATAAAGGAAACCGTCTCCAACGAAACGTCCACCATGATCCGCGATACTTCCTCCCAAGACGCCGTACTGGCAGCCCCGCCCGGCCAGCGCCACAAGAAGCGCGCCCTGCTACTGGTGGGCGCCGCCATCGTCATCGGCGCCGCCATCGCCGTCTTCGCCGGCTGGCGCAACAGCGAGCACTCCGTCAATGCCAGCCGCCTGCGCATCGCCGACGTCACGCGCGGCACCCTGATCCGCGACGCCGCCGTGAATGGCCGCGTGGTGGCCGCCATCAGCCCGACCCTGTATTCAACCACCGTAGCCACGGTGACGCTGAAGACCAAGGCGGGCGACACGGTGAAAAAAGGCGACATCCTCGCCGTGCTGGAATCGCCCGACCTGTCCGACGCATTGAAACGCGAGCAGTCGAGCGTGCAGCAGCTGGAAGCGGAAGTGGCGCGCCAGCAGATCCTGGCCAAGAAGCAGAAGCTGCTGGCACGGCGCGAAGCCGATACAGCGGAAATCGAGCGCCTGTCCGCGCAGCGCACGCTGGAACGCTACGAAAGCGTGGCGCAAGTGGGCATTATCGCCAAGATCGATTACCAGAAGGCCAAGGATGCGCTGAACTCGGCCGAGATCCGTAGCAAGCACGCCTCGCAGGCGGCAGGCCTGGAAAGCGAAGACGTGATCCTGGCAATGAAGACCAAGGTCAATGAACTTGAACGCCAGCGCCTCGTCCGAGACAACGCCCAGCGCCGGGTCGATGAACTGACCGTGCGTGCGCCCGTGAATGGTTTCATCGGCACTCTGTCGGTGGCCAACCGCAGCGTGGTGCAAGCCAATACGGCCCTGATGACGCTGGTCGACCTGTCGCAGCTGGAAGTGGAGCTGGAAGTACCGGAAACGTATGTGGCCGATATTGGCCTGGGCATGAGCGCCGAGATCGAAACGGGCGCCATCAAGGCCAGCGGCAAGCTGTCGGCGCTGTCGCCCGAAGTAGTCAAGAACCAGGTGCTGGCGCGCGTGCGCTTCAACGGCGAACAGCCGGCCGGCCTGCGCCAGAACCAGCGCGTCACGGCGCGTCTGCTGATCGATGAAAAACCGAATGTGCTGATGCTGGCACGCGGCCCCTTCGTCGAGGCCGAAGGCGGCCGCTTTGCCTACGTCGTGCGCGATGGCGTGGCCATCCGCACTCCCATCAGGATGGGCGCCACCAGTGTCTCGTCCGTGGAAATCCTCGATGGCCTGAAACTGGGCGACAAGGTGGTCGTCGCCGGCACGGAAGCATTCGAGAACGCGGCCCGCGTCTCCATCAATCAATAAGCTGCATCCACTCCATTTAGATAAAGAGGCACGCCATGCTGCGCATGCAAAACCTGAGCAAAGTCTACCGCACCCACATGATCGAAACACACGCGTTGCGCGGCTTCGAGATCCACGTCAAACAAGGCGAATTCGTCACCGTCACAGGGCCGTCCGGCTCCGGCAAAACGAGCTTCTTGAACATCGCCGGCCTGCTCGAGGAATTCACCGACGGAGAATACATCCTCGACGGCGTCAACGTGAAGGGCATGAACGACAATGCCCGCTCGCGCCTGCGCAACGAGAAACTTGGCTTCATTTTCCAGGGTTTCAACCTGATCCCCGACCTGTCGCTGTTCGACAATGTCGACGTGCCGCTGCGCTACCGGGGCTTCAACAGCGCCGAACGGCGCGAACGCATCGAAGATGCGCTGGCCAAGGTAGGCCTGGCCTCGCGCATGAAGCACTATCCGGCCGAACTGTCGGGTGGGCAGCAGCAGCGCGTGGCGATCGCGCGCGCGCTGGCCGGTTCGCCGAAACTGCTGCTGGCCGATGAACCGACGGGCAACCTCGATACGCAGATGGCACGCGGCGTGATGGAGCTGCTGGAAGACATCAACGCACAAGGCACCACCATCCTGATGGTCACGCATGATCCCGAACTGGCGCTACGCTCGCAGCGCAACGTGCACATCATCGACGGTCAGGTGTCCGACCTGGTGCACAAGGGACCATCGCTGGCCAGCAGCCCGGCCAAGGCCGGCAGCAACGCCGCCACTGTCTGAGGATCGCCCATGTTCCAGTACTACTTTCTGCTTGGCCTGCGCAGCCTGCGCCGCAACCCTGCCCTGACGGCACTGATGGTGCTGACCCTGGCGATCGGCGTGGCCGCCAGCATTGCCACCCTGACCATTCTGCACGTCATGTCGGGCAATCCCCTGCCGCACAAGAATGGCCGCATGTTTGTGCCGCTGGTCGACAACGGCTCCCTCTCCGGCTATACACCGGGTAACAAGTCGGGCGACAGCCAGCTGAGCTACCGCGACGCCGTCAATTTCCAGAACAGCAAACTGGGTGAACGGCGTAGCGTCATGTTCGGCGTGGGCGGCGCCATCGAGCCACTGCGCAAGGACATCGGCGCCTTCACGTCGCAAGGACTGGCCGCCTACCGCGACTTCTTTCCCATGTTCGAGACGCCGTTCCGCTATGGCCAGCCATGGAGCGCGGCAGACGATGCGGCCGGCGCCGACGTCATTGTCCTGTCGCGCAAGCTGGCTGAAAAACTCTACGGCGACAGCAATCCTGTGGGTCAGCGCATGACACTCATGGGTTTCCAGTACCAGATCACGGGCGTGCTCGATAAATGGGAACCCGTACCGCGCATCCACCGCATCATCGGCAGTGGCGCCTTCGGCAGCGAAGACAGCTACTTCATCCCGTTTACCAGCGCGATCCGCCACCAGACCAGCCATAACGGCAGCATGAACTGCAGCGGCAACCGCGAGCCGGGCTACCAGGGCACGCTTGATTCGGAATGCACGTGGATGCAGTTCTGGTTCGAGATGGCCAACGACGGCCAGCGCGACGAATTGCAAAATTACCTCGACAGCTATGCGCAAGAGCAGCGCAAGCTGGGCCGCCTGAAACGCAATGCCCCCAACAAGCTGTTCAGCATCGATGAATGGATGGAGCACTTGCACGTGGTGGGCAACGACAGCAAGCTGTCAGCCTGGCTGGCCTTCGGCTTTCTGGCCCTGTGCCTGGTCAATACCATCGGCCTGCTGCTGGCCAAGTTCTCGGTGCGCGCCGCCGAAGTGGGCATCCGCCGCGCACTGGGTGCCTCACGCAGCGATATCTTCCGCCAGTTCCTCGTCGAGACCACCGTCATCGGCCTGGCCGGCGGCGTGCTCGGTCTGCTGCTGGCCTTCGGCGCGCTGGCACTGATCGGCATGCAGTCGAAGCAGCTGACCGTCGCGGCGCACATGGACTGGGTGATGCTGGCCATGACCTTCGTCATTTCGGTGGCCGCGACCATCCTCGCCGGCCTGCTGCCGACTTGGCGCGCCTGCCAGGTGACGCCGGCCATCCAGCTCAAATCCCAATGACCGCACCCACCGCACACGAATAGGACTAGCATGGAAATCCGACCCATCCTGTCTGCGCTGATGCGCAGCAAAACCGGCGCCATCCTGGTTGCCGTGCAGGTAGCCCTGAGCCTGGCCATCCTGGCCAATGCCCTGCATATCGTCAACGTGCGCCAGGAAGTGGCGGCGCGACCCAGCGGCGTGGTGGCAGAGAGCGACGTCTTCCACCTGCTGGCGCGCAACTTGCGCCAGCAGGGCCACAACGAAGAACTGGCCCTGCAAAAACGCCTGGCCGCCGCTGTGCGCGCCGTGCCGGGCGTGGTCTCGGTGGCGCAGGTAAGCCAGGTACCCCTGTCGCGCAATGGCAGCAACAGCGGCTTCGCCGCCAGCCGCAAGCAGGTAAACAGCTCCGCCATTGCCGCCGTGTATATCACGCCCGACTCCCTGGTCAAGACCTGGGGCCTGAACCTGCTGGAGGGGCGCGACTTCACGCCAGCCGAGATCACCGAAATCGACCAAAACGTGACGGAAGAATTTCCCCCGCAAGTCATCGTCACGCGGGCAATGGCCGAGAAAATCCACCCGGGCGGCGGCAGTGCGCTGGGCATGCCCCTCTTTCTGGGCACAGGCGAAGGCGCGCAGCAATTGCAAGTGGTTGGCGTCGTCGAGCGGCTGCAGAGTCAGGGCGCGGAAGTGGGCGACAGCGGCGAGTATTCGGTCCTGTTTCCCGTGCGCCTGACGGGCGACGGCGATACCCTGCTGACCATCCGTGCCGAGCCGGGGCAGCGCGACCGCGTGATGAAGGACGCCGAGCAAGCCATCCGCGCAGCCACGCCGGACAAGCTGATCGTGCGCCTGCGCAGTTTCGACGAAGACCGCAATACGCGCTACCGCGCTGACCGCGCGCTGTCGTGGATGCTGATCACCGTCTCGGCCCTGCTGCTGCTGGTGACGGCCAGCGGCATCGTCGGCATTGCCAGCCTGTGGGTCACGCAGCGGCGCAAGCAGATCGGCGTGCGCCGTGCCCTGGGCGCGCGGCGCGTCGACATCCTGCGCTACTTCCTGACGGAAAATTTCATGATCACCAGCGTGGGAATAGCTGCAGGCGTGGTGCTGGCCCTGGCGCTGAACCAGCTGCTGGTGAGCCAGCTGGAAATGGCGCGCCTGCCCCTGCACTACGTGTTCGGCGGCGCGGCGGTGTTCTGGCTGTTGGGCCTGGGCGCCGTATATGGCCCGGCCTGGCGCGCGGCCAGCATTTCGCCGGCCACCGCCACGCGCAGCGCATGAATATTTGCCACTGCCCTGGCTGTCGTGACAATGCTATGCTGCGCGCATGCCTACCGTACTGATTATTGACGACAATGCCGCCGTGGCCATCGCGCTCGACGTGCTGTTCTCGCTGCACGAGATCGACGCGTTGCGCGCCGCCTCGCCTGAAGAGGGCCTGGCCCTGCTGGCGCGGCACCCCATCGACCTGGTGGTGCAGGACATGAACTTCACGGCCGACACCACCTCGGGGGAGGAAGGCAGCACACTGTTTCACGCCATCCGTGCGCGCCACCCCGACCTGCCCGTCATCTTGCTGACGGCCTGGACGCAGCTCGATGCGGCCGTCGACCTGATCAAATCGGGCGCGGCCGACTATCTGGCCAAGCCATGGGACGACCGGCGCCTGATCGCCAGCGTGCAAAACCTGCTGGAACTGGGCCAGGCCAACCGCGCCCTGCGCTTGCGCGTGCTGCAGGAGCAGCGCCAGCGCCACGAACTGGAAAATAATTTCGACTTGCGCGGCATGGTCTGGCAAGACGCGGCCACGGAACGCGTCGTGCACCTGGCCTGCCAGGTGGCGCGCGCCGATGTGCCCGTGCTCATTTCCGGGCCAAATGGCAGCGGCAAGGAGCGCATCGCCGCCATCGTGCAAGCAAATTCCCACGTGTCCAGCGGTCCCTTCGTGGTACTCAATTGCGGCGCCGTGCCGGTAGAGCTGATCGAGGCGGAACTTTTCGGCGCCGAAGCGGGCGCCTACACGGGTTCCACGCGCGCGCGCGACGGCAAGTTCGATGCAGCCGACGGCGGCACGCTGTTTCTCGACGAGATAGGCAACTTGCCGCTGGCCGGGCAAATGAAGCTGCTGCGCGTGCTGGAAACGGGCCGCTTCGAGCGCCTCGGCTCGAACCGCGAGCGGCAAGTGAAAGTGCGCGTCATCAGCGCCAGCAATGCCGACCTGCCGGCCATGATACGCGCCGGCACCTTCCGCGAAGACCTGTTTTACCGCCTGAACGTGATCGAGCTGCGCCTGCCGCCGCTGGTGCAGCGCCCGGCCGACATCCTGGTGCTGGCGCGGCATTTCCTCGGCACGGAAAAAAGCCTCGATGCGCAGGCGCAAGCCAGCCTGTTGGCGCACGGCTGGCCTGGCAATGTACGAGAACTGAAAAACGTCATGCAGCGCGCCAGCCTGCTGACGGCAGGTTCCCTGATCCATGCGCAGGAACTGGGCTTGCCACTGGCGGCCATGCCACGCGCGCCGCAGGATGCGGTGGCCACGGAACCGGACCGCGACAGCGTCGCCGCCGCCCTGGCCCGCGCGCACGGCGTGGTAGCGCAGGCGGCGCAGGAACTGGGCCTGTCGCGCCAGGCACTGTACCGGCGCATGGAGCGCCTGGGCATCGCGCGCGCCTGATGCCCCCCACCAAACACCTGCCGCTGCGCCCGAATGACCTGCGCCTTTCGCTGCTCACGCGCTGGACGGCGCTGATCGTCACCTTGCTGGTGCTGGGCATGGGCATCGCCCTGCTGCTCGCACACTTCCTGCCCGGCCAGCCGTGGCTGGTGCTGGGCCTGTCCCTGCTGTGCATCCTGCCGATTGCCATCATCACCATCCGCGCGCAGCTGCAAGCGATGCTGTCGCTGTTTCGCGCCTTGAGCGGTACGGTCGCCAGCTACCAGGACGGCGACTTCGCCTTCAGCCTGCGCTGGCCACAAAACGATGAACTGGCCGACCTGGTGGCGGCCCACAATGCGCTCGGCGACGTGCTGCGCAAGCAGCGCCTGGATCTGGTGCAGCGCGAGCTGCTGCTCGACACCATGGTGCAAAACACGCCGGTTGCCATGCTGCTGGTGGCCGAGGGCAGCGCCATTGTTTACGCCAACCTGGCCGCGCGCCAGTTGCTGCACCAGGGACGCCGGTTGGAAGGGCACCACCTGGCCGACATCGTGCAGCAGGCGGCGCCGGCTCTGGCCGAAGCACTGGCGCGTGCCAGTGATGGCCTGTTTACCAGTGGCGACGGGGAACAGGAGGAGGTGTATCACCTGGCGCGGCGCAGCTTCAGCCTGAACGGACGCACACATGAACTGCTGCTGCTGCGCCAGCTGACCCTGGAACTGCGACGCCAGGAAGTGCAGACCTGGAAAAAGGTCATCCGCGTCATCAGCCATGAGCTGAACAACTCACTGGCGCCGCTGGCCTCGCTGGCCCATTCGGGTGCCGAACTGGTGCGCCGCGGACAAACCGAACGCCTGCCGCAAATCCTCGCCACCATCGAGGAACGCACGCGCCACCTGGAGACTTTCATTCTTGGCTACGCCCGCTTTGCCAAGCTGCCCACGCCGCGCCTGGCCCCCTGCGAATGGCAACCCTTCCTCGACAGCCTGGCCTCGCAAGCGGCCTTCACGCTCGACTGCCCGCCGCCGACGCAGGCGGCCGTGTTCGACACGGCGCAAATGCAGCAGGCGCTGCTAAATCTGCTCAAAAATGCGCTGGAATCGGGATCGATGGAAGAGCAAATCGGCCTGCACGTGAGCCAGGCGCTAGGCCAGCTGCGCATCGAGGTGCGCGACCGCGGGCCGGGCATGAGCGGCGCCGTGCTGGAAAACGCGCTGGTGCCGTTCTACTCCACCAAGCGCAGCGGCACGGGACTGGGCTTGGCGCTGGCACGTGAAATTGCCGAAGCGCATGGCGGACGCATCACCCTGGCCAATCGCGAGGGCGGCGGACTGACGGTTACGCTGATTCTCCCCTTGCTGGACAGAAACTAGATCCTTGTGCAACGATTTTCAGATCGCAAAATATGAAATTATTTTTCGTGCAATATCAACAATTTGTGTGTTTAATTTTACAATTAAATGCCACGCATGCCCCTGCGTTAGCAATAAGCTATCTAAGTTTGCATAATGATATAAAAATAGCTGATTGACAATAGAATGTCATGACGGTAATTTACCCGAGCGGTACGGTTTTTCTGAAACATCAATCGTTTTTTCTCGGGGATAAATATGAAACTGAAATCACTCATCGCAGCAGCGGTACTGGGTGCTGCATCCATCGGCAGCGCTTATGCTGCGGCGTATACCATCAATCTGACAAATACCGTAGGCAATCTATGGACGGGCGGCTTCAATGCCACGCCGACCCCGATCGGCGCCTTTACGGATGTTTTCACCTTCACCCCCAATGCGACCTTCGGTTCGACCGCGCAAGCCTTCCTGGCCAATCTGTCGGTCACGGGCAGCGATCCCGCCTCCATCAACTTCACCAGCGCCAACCTGAACAGCATCTCCCTGACCGGCTTTGGCGGCGCCACCGTCTTCGGCTATGCCCAGGGCCAAGTGCTGGCACCAACCAGCCTGCTCTTCAATGGCCCACTGACGCTGACCGTGTCCGGCATTAGCAATGGCGGCAGCTATGGCGGCGCCTTCAACCTGAACCTGGCTCCAGTTCCTGAACCGGAAACCTATGCCATGCTGCTGGCCGGCCTGGGTATACTGGGCTTCATGGCCCGGCGCCGCAAGCAGTCTTGATTCCCCCTCCCCAAAGACGCTACGGCGTCTTTTTTTATGCCCCTGCTACACTGGCGCCATGACGACCGACTTTACCGCCACCAGCAATACCGCTTTCAGCCATCCTGGCCACCCGCCGGCCACCACCACCGAACACCGCGGCATCCGCTATATGCACCTGGGGACCAAGTGGGTACAGGGCGCCATGCGCCTGGACAAAGCCGACACCATCGAACTCGAATACGTGCAGATGATGATGATGTGGATGCTATTCAAGACGCAGCCCAAACGCATCGTGCAACTGGGCCTGGGCAGCGCCGCACTGACTAAATTTTGCTACCGCCGCTTCCCCGACGCGCAGGTCACGGCCATCGAACTCAATCCGAATGTGATCGCCATTTGCGGCGCCCAGTTCGCGCTGCCGCCGAACGACGCGCACCTCGATGTGCGCGAAATGAATGCGCTCGACTTCGTGCTCGATCCGGCCAACCACGGCAGCGTCGACGTGCTGCAAGTGGACCTGTACGACGAAGAGGCGCGCGGCCCCGTGCTCGACACGCCCGAGTTCTACCAGGCCTGCTTTGACTGCCTGACGGACGACGGCATCCTGTGTACGAATGTCTTCGGCGACTTCCCCAACTACGACAAGAACCTGCAGGCGATGGAACTGGTCTTCGACGCCGTCGTCTGGGTGCCGGAACTGGAAGATGAAAATATCGTCGTACTGGCATTCAAAAAATCGCCATCACTCGATTTCAGCGAGTTGTACGAGCGCGCCGCTGCCATCAAGAAGCAGTTCAACCTGCCCGCCAAGAACTGGGTCAACGGCTTGAAGCAGTGGATGCTGGACCAGCAATAACACTCCCGCATCACGCCGGCAGCAGCGCGCCCAGGCGGCGCGCCAGGCCATCCATGTTCTCGGCCGGCACCTGCGCATAACCGAGCAAAAAACCGTTCCAGCCTGCCCCCTCTTCCGTGCCATGGGCGGACAGCGCCAGTGCCACGATGCCGTCCTGCGCGGCACGCCGGCTCAGCGCAAGATCATCCCACCGTGCATCGTAAAAACGCAGCGCCAGGTGCATGCCGGCCGAGCCGCCATGGATGGATGCACCCGCACACGCATGGCGCTGCAATGCCTCGCTCAAGGCATCGCGGCGCTGGCGGTACAGGCGGCGCATGCGCCGCACATGGCGCGCAAACAGGCCGCTGCGCAGGAACTCGGCCAACGCCAGCTGCTCGGCCACCCGCCCCCGCGCAGCGCCCTGCGCCTGCATCTGCGCGAAAGCCCCGGCCAGCGCGGCTGGCACCACGATAAAGGCGATGCGCAAGGCGGGAAACATGGTCTTGCTGAACGTGCCCAGGTACACCACGGGCGCGTCCGCCACCAGCCCTTGCATGGCGGCCAGGGGCGGGCCGCCATGGCGAAATTCACTGTCGTAATCGTCTTCGATGATCAGGGCGTTCGCAGCACGGGCGCGGTCGAGCAGCGCCATGCGGCGCGCGGGACTGAGCACGCTCCCCGTTGGATACTGGTGCGATGGCGTGGTGTAGATCAGGCGCGGCGGCGCCGCGTTCCAATCGTCTTCCGTCGGCGCGATGCCATCCATGTCAACTGCAATGCCAGCCACCTGCAAGCCGGCGCCACGGCCCGCCGCCAGCGCGCCGCCATACCCGGGATGCTCGATCCACAGGGTGTCGCCCTGGTCGGCAAAGGCGCGCAGGCATACATCGAGGCTACTCTGTGTGCCATCGGTGATGAATACCTGGCCTGCATCGCAAACGACGCCACGCGCGGCGCGCAAATGGTCGGCAATGGCCATGCGCAGCTGCGGCTCGCCGGCCGGATCGCCATAATTGAGCTGGCGCGGTGTCAGCGCGCGCCAGGCGCGGTCCAGCATGCGCCGCCACTGCGCCAGAGGAAATTCGTCGAGCGCCGGCACGCCAGGCGCGAACGCTCCCATCGCGTCGGCGGGAAATACCACCGCTGCATTCACATCCTGCCCCGACACGCCGCGCAAATGCCTGGCACGGCGCGACAAGCCATCCTTGCCGTCGGCCGCAGGCGGCGTCACCTGCACGCCGGCGCTGCCAGCGACCAGCGTACCGCGCCGGTCCGGCAGCACGAAGCCTTCGCTGGCCAGTTGCTCGTAGGCGTACAGCACCGTATTGCGCGCCAGTCCCAGTTCAGCGGCCAGCACGCGCGTGGCGGCCAGCCGCGTGCCAGGAGCCAGCTGCCCGCCGCGGATGGCCGCGCGCAGGCATTCATGCAGCAGGCGCTGGCGCGGCCAGCCCCGCTCGCGGTGCGTGCGCTCAAATACGCTCAACAGCAAAGCATAATCCATGCGCGCTCCTCAATTGTGGCTCTAAATTATTCCTCGTTACTGGATCTTTTTTCAGAGCCAGACAACGATTATAGTGCCACTTGCTTCTTCAACCGACAGGACTCCCGCCATGACCGCAGCCTCCCTCCCCCCCAGCCCCCGTACCCGCGTGCGCCGCGTCGCCGAACTGGCCAATCACGCGCCAAGCACTTTGTACGCCATCGTCGATGCCGCCTACCTGTGTCATATCGCCTTCCAGGATGACAAGGGCAGCCACTGCATCCCGACCGCCTGCTGGCGCATCGACGGCCACCTGTACATCCATGGTTCGAACGGCAGCCGCATGCTCAAGCAGCTCTTGCACGACACCGATGTCTGCGTGACGATCACCCATCTCGACGGCCTGGTATTGGCGCGCTCCGCCTTCAACCACACCATGAACTACCGCTCGGCGATGATCTATGGCCAGTTTGAAAAGGTGGCCGACATCGGCCAGCAGCATGCGGCGATGGACGCGCTGATGGAGAAACTGGCGCCGGGACGCCGGGCCCTGGTACGCGGCGGCAGCGCCAAGGAATACGCCGCCACGACGGTGCTGCGCATCGCACTCGACGAATGCGCCGTCAAGCAGCGTACAGGCGGACCACTGGACGATGCCGGTGACATGGCGCATGTCGTCTGGACAGGCGAACTGCCCTTTACCCACGGCCATAGCCCGGCCATTGCCGATGCGCTGAATACCAGCGAGATGCCTGTTTACGCGGCCGCATGGCGTACTGAATCCGCTTGACCCGCCAGCGTGCTTGCCCGATGATCGGCGTTGATGGCGCGGAAAAGAGCTGCGCACCAATCGACCCACTCATGAATGGAGCAGATGATGACGAAGCGAGTATCCCTGGCTGTGGCCCTGACGGCAATGCTGGCCTGCGGCGGCAGCGGCGCGGCACTGGCCGCCGACACGGCCGATGCAGCCCTGAAGACGGCGATTGCCGGCGACGCGCGCACCCCGGCCAACGTGGCACGCGACAGCGCACGCCATCCCTATGAAACGCTGACTTTCTTCGGCATCCAGCCCGGCATGACGGTAGTGGAACTGGCACCCGGCGGCGGCTGGTACACGGAGATCCTGGCGCCCTACTTGCGCGAGCACGGCAAGCTGATCGCCGCTGGAAATGACCCACAGTCGGCCAGCGAAGGCGCGCGCCGTGGTGCCGCGCGCTTCCAGCAAAAGCTCGACGCCAAGCCAAACGCCTTCAGCAAGGTGGAAATCGGCGCCTTCGCGCCGCCCACCACCTACCGCATCGCCCCCAAGGGCACGGCCGACATGGTGCTCACCTTCCGCAATATCCACAACTGGATACCGATCGGCGAAGAAGGCATGCAAAACCTCTTCAAGCAAGTGTATGACAGCCTGAAACCGGGTGGCATATTCGGTGTCGTCGAGCACCGTCTGCCAGCAAACAAGGTGCAGGACGCCACTGCCAACAGCGGCTACATGCACGAAGCATATGTGATCAAGCTGGCCGAAAACGCGGGCTTCAAGCTGGTGGCAAGGTCGGAAATCAACGCCAATGCCAAGGATACGGCCGACCACCAGGGCGGCGTCTGGGCATTGCCGCCAACCTACGCCAACAAGGACGTGGAGCGTGCCAAATACACGGCCATCGGCGAGAGCGACCGCATGACCCTGAAGTTCGTCAAGCCATAAGGGAAAAAAGGCCACCTCGCGGTGGCCTCTGACTATGTGCTGCAGACAGCTTTACTTCTTTTCTTTGAGCGGTTTCACCGGCACCAGACTCAAGTCCTGGAAGTCGTAGCTGAAATCCGTCTCAGCCGACACGGGCACCATCTTCACACGGTCGATGCTACCGTCCGGATTGAGCGAGAACGTCACATAGGCGTCGGCGTTGAAGTTGCGCTCCTTCCAGCGCACGATGAAGGTGTCGTGCTGCCAGTGTTCCAGCTCGCCCGTCAGGTCCGGCGTGCGCGTAAAACTGAGGATGTGCTTCTTGCCCTCCGGGCGGATAACGACCTTGCCATACCAGGCATCTTCGTACTCGCCATCGTACGATGCCAGCGGTAGCGAAGGCTGCGATTTGGCGGCGCGCGCGCTCGATGCCTTGCCCTGTTTTTTCACTTCTTCGGCATGCTGGTCTTGCTCCAGTTTCGCCACCAGCGCGAGCCAGTCCGACGGCGCCGCCTGCAGGTAATGGTCGAGGATGCGCCATTGCAGCGCCGTCATCGAACCGCCATTTTCAGCATTGGTCAGTATCGCCACGCCCAGTTTGGCTTCCGGCACCATCAGCACGCGCGAATAAAAGCCCTGCAGCGCGCCGCCATGCATGGCCACTTTCATGCCCTTGTAGTCGCGCAACTGGAAACCCAGGCCGTAGGCGCTGAAGTTCGGCTTGGTCGCCGCCAGTGCCGGTTTCGGCTCCGGGATCTTGATCGGCGTTTGCGCCGTCCACAATTCGCGGGCCTGCTTTTCGCTGAACAGGCGCGCTTCCTTGCCATCCTTGTTTGTCACGCCGGCGATCTTGCCGCCATCGAGCAGCACCATCATCCACTTGGCGATATCTTCCGCATTCGTGTTGATGCCGACAGCACCCACGGCGTTCGGCACGGGCAAGGATTTGACGGCGGCGATCTTGCCGTTGATCTTGCTGTGCGCATTGGCGACGTCGGGATTGCCCGCGTTTTCAGCCAGGCTGGTAGTGGTGCCCGTCATTCCAAGCGGTGCCAGGATGCGTTCGTGCATGGCCTCGCCCCAGCTCTTGCCAGCCTTGTCGGCGATGATCTTGCCAGCCACGATGTACAACAGGTTATCGTAGGCGTAGCTGTTGCGAAAACTGGTGGCCGGACGGATGTAGCGTAGCTTCTCGATGATTTCGTCGGTCGTAAACGTGGTGGTAGGCCACCACAGCAAGTCACCGGCGCCCAGGCCCAGGCCACTGCGATGCGTCAGCAGGTCGCGGATGGTCATCGCGCCCGTCACGTAGGAATCGTGCATCTGGAAGCCGGGCAAATGTTTGGTAACCGGGTCGTCCCAGGCCAGCTTGCCCTCGTCGACCAGCATGGCCAGCGCGGCGGCTGTGAAGCCCTTCGAGTTGGATGCCACTTCGAACAGGGTCTTCGCATCGACCGCAGCCGGTTCGCCTAGTTTGCGCACGCCAAAGCCCTTGGCGGTGATGACTTTGCCATCCTTGACGATGGCAATCGCCATGCCCGGCACATCGAAAATTTTCAGGGCGCTGGCGACGTCGCGGTCAAGATCGAAGGCGGGCGCGGGCGCCGGCGCAGCGGCAACGATTGGTACGGCATCGGCTGCCAGCGCCGGCAGGGTGATGCTGGAAAACGCCAGCACGATGGCGGTGGCGATGCGGTTCATATGCTGCTTGGTGTGCATGGTCAGTCCTTGCGTATGGGTTTAACGTGCCTGTGCGGCCATCAGCCTGTCGACGCTTTCCTGCGTCACCGGGTGATAGCGTTCGCGCGCCTTCGCATACACGTCCTTGGCCCAGGCATGGCCTTGTGGCGTCTTCATCAGCGCGCTGTACAGCGGCACGACGAATTTCTGGCGGCCCACGCTCATCAGGAATGTCTGCAACGGCGCCTGCACGTCGTAACCGGCGTTCACGGAAGCGAGGTAGAAGCGGTAGGCCACTTCATTGTTGCCGCTCTTGCCCACACCGTAGACCTGGTCCAGCTCGCGCAATTGCGCCGCGCTAGCCTTGCCATTGATGTCGTTCAAAAAATGCATCGATTCGATGGCGATCCACTTGTCCATGCCCAGTTCCCTGGTGGCCAGCTCGCCCTTGAGCCAGGCGTCCCGGTGCTGATCGAGCAGCGCCAGGCGCGGCGAGACGACGCGCTGTCCGCTGGCCGGCACGCCCGTGCCATACAGCCATTCATTGAGTTCCGCCTCCGGCATCACGTCCGGATGCTGCGCCAGCAGATTCTTGCGCAGGTAGTCGATGAACTGCGCCGTCGTCACGCTCTGGAACGCGTGCTGGTCGAACCAGCCGCGCAGGAAAGGATCAAACACGGCACGCCCCGCGCGCTGCTCCATGGTGGCCAGGAACCAGGCGCCCTTCGGGTAGATGATGCCGTCGTCGGTATAGGTTTGCGCCGGATTGGTGTCCGCATCGCGCGTGATCAGCGCCGTTTTCGCCGCAGGCAATTCGCGGATAGCGGCGGCCAGCTCTTCCTGGTCGACCTGCACGCCCATCTGCGCCACTTCACTGCCATACAACTGCTCGACGATGCGCGTGGTGACGTAGGTAGTAAAACCTTCGTTGAGCCACATGTGCTTCCACGAGGCGTTGGTAACCAGGTTGCCCGACCACGAGTGGGCCAGTTCATGCGCAATCAGGTCGACCAGGCTGCGGTCGCCCGCGATCATGGTCGGCGTGAGGAAGGTCAGGCGCGGATTTTCCATGCCGCCGTAAGGGAACGATGGTGGCAGCACGATCATGTCGTAACGCCCCCATCCATACGGACCATACAACGCTTCGGCTGCCTGGATCATCTTTTCTGTATCCGCCAGCTCATATTCGGCGGCCTTGATGCGCGGCGGCTCGGCATACACAGCCGAACGGGGGCCGAGTGTGCGCACTTCCAGTTCGCCGATGGCAATCGCCAGCAGATACGAGGGAATCGGCTGCGGCATCTTGAATTTCCAGCCGCCCTTGCCCGTCGCCTTTTCATCATTTTCGGCACTCATCACGACGCGCATGCCCGCTGGCGCATCGATGCGCGCGCTGTAGGTGAAACGCACGGCAGGCGTATCTTGCGACGGTACCCACGAGCGGGCGTTGATGCTTTGCGATTGACTGAACATGAAGGGCAGCTTGCCGGACATGGTTTGCTGCGGCGTGAGCCACTGCAGCGCGATGGCGTTAGGCGCAGTGTGATAGTAGACGCGCACTTTTTCAGGCTGGCCCGTGGTGGTGATGCGCAGCGCCTGGCCCTTTTCCGGGTCGGCCTTGTCCAGCTGGTACGGCGCCAACTGCCATGCACCGCGCTTGTCCTGCACCTGCACCTTGGCGATCGCCAGATCACGCGTATCGAGCACCAGGGTGCGCGCCGCCGGATCGATCCAGTTCAAGGACAGCTCGGCGTAGCCGCTCAAGGTCTTTTGATTGAAATCGGCTTTCAGGTCCAGCTGCAGGTCGCGCGTGCGCACCTGGTCGTAGCGTGCGTAGCTGAGGGGATCGGCGTGCGCAGCCAGGGTTACCTGGCAGAGTAGCGCACAGCCCAGCGCGCGCAGGTAGGTCATAGTTTGCATGGTCGTCTTTTGAATGATTTGCGAAAGCCCCGGTCCGTGTGCGCCGGGGCGTCGCGCAGAATAGCACTTCCGGCACAGGCCTGGCGGAAAAAGCGCCGGACTGGCCGGCGCTGTTTCTCTATTTCGTCTCTGGCCGGGCCACGGCCTTGGCCTCCGGCTTTGTCTCGGGCGCCTTCAACGGCGTATTAAAATCCTTCATCAGGTTGTTCTTGTCGCGGTCCTGCTTGAACAGTTCCAGGCGCGACGGCGCGATTTTTCTCGGCCATGCGTTGTTGCTGGTGTCGATGTCGGCCGTCTCCCAGTACGGGTCCTGCACCAGGCCCACCATCGGCTCGTCGGTGATGATGACTTTGCTGATTTTTTTCGGCGAATAGCGCCACACTTCGGCCGGCACGCGCTCGATGATCTTCTTGCCGCTTTTCAGTTCGATCTCCAGGATCAACGGCATCACCAGGCCGCCTATATTCGACAAATCGACTAGGTAAAGATGCTTGCCCTGCGCACGCTGTTCCAGCAGTTTTCTCTCCCACGGTTCCAGCGTTTCCTGCTCTTCCACATAGCTGTTGCGGTCCTTGTTGGTGGCCGTGAATTCATCGTGCTGATTGTAGAAATCCTTCAGCGTGGGATCCGTATCGACTTTCTTTGGCAGCAGCTGATTGCGCTGGTCCGAAATCGAGATGGGCTGGGCTGCCTTCTGCGCCTTTTTCCACGCTTTCTCGATCTCCGGATTCTTCGTGCTGACGCCATATTCACTGATGCCGTCGATGCTGATGTCGACTGCATCGGTGGTATAAAACCAGCCACGCCAGAACCAGTCCAGGTCCGTGCCGGAAGCGTCTTCCATGGTGCGAAAGAAATCGGCCGGGGTGGGCCGCTTGAACTTCCAGCGCAGCGCATACTGCTTGAAGGCGAAATCGAACAGTTCGCGTCCCAGGATGGTCTCGCGCAGGATGTTGAGGGCCGTGGCCGGCTTGTCATAGGCGTTCGCCGTGAACTGCAGCAGCGACTCGGAGTTGGTCATGATGGGCACCTGGTTCTGGCTGCGCATATAGTCGACGATCTTGCGCGGCTCGCCATTCCAGGACGGGAAATGTTCTTCCCATGCCTGCTCGGCCAGGTACTGCAAAAACGAATTCAAGCCTTCGTCCATCCACGTCCACTGGCGCTCGTCCGAGTTGACGATCATGGGAAAATAATTGTGCCCCACTTCATGGATGATCACGCTGATCAAATCATATTTTGTCGTCTTCGAATACGTGATCTCGCCCGTCTTCTTGTCTTTCACGGGGCGTCCGCCATTGAACGAAATCATCGGATATTCCATGCCGCCCACGGCGCCATTCACGGAGATCGCATTCGGATACGGATAGTCGAAGCTGTACTTGTTGTACTGCTCGATGGCGTGCACGACGGCGCGCGTGCTGTACTGCTGCCACAACGGATTGCCCTCTTTCGGGTAGTAGGACATGGCCATCACGCGCTTGCCGCCGCTGTCGAGGCCCTGCGCATCCCAGATGAATTTGCGGCTTGACGCCCACGCCACGTCACGCACATTGGCCGCCTTGAAGTGCCAGGTCTTGGTCGCCGTCGTCTGGCTCTTTTCGGCCGCCAGCGCTTCCTCGGGCGTGATCACCAGCAGCGGCGTGTTGCTGTTTCTCGCCTTGGCCAGGCGCTCGCGCTGCGCTGCGCTCAACACGTCAGACGCATTCTGCAGCTCGCCCGTGGCGGCCACCACGTGATCAAACGGCACTGTCAGGTACATTTCGTAGTCGCCAAATTCCAGCGTGAATTCACCCGAACCGAGGAACTGCTTGTGCTGCCAGCCGACGGCGTCGTAGTAGGCAGCCATGCGGGGGAACCACTGCGCCACCTGGAAGATGGTGTTCTTGTCGTCTTCAAAGTACTCGTAGCCGGAGCGCTCGACCAGCACCTTCTGGTCATTGATTTTATACGACCAGTCGATGCCAAAGGTGATGCTCTGGCCCGGCGCCAGCGCCACCGGCAAATCGATGCGCAGCATGGTCTGGTTGACCACGTAATGCAGCGGCTTGCCATTGGCCGATTTGACGCTGGTGAGATTGAAGCCGCCATCGAACTCACGGCCCTCATGGATGGCACGGAAATCCTCGAACTTCAGCGCCTCGTCCTCATTGCCACTGAGCCAGGCCTGGCGCGACGGCGCACTCAATACGCGGCGCTGGTCAGCGTCCTTGCGCAAGCCATTCTGGTCCAGCTGCAGCCACAAATA
The DNA here is from genome assembly GCF_051380875.1 of Janthinobacterium woesei. Lineage (NCBI taxonomy): Bacteria > Pseudomonadati > Pseudomonadota > Betaproteobacteria > Burkholderiales > Oxalobacteraceae > Janthinobacterium > Janthinobacterium woesei. Next base: position 122,748 of record NZ_JBNYXW010000001.1, on the reverse strand, counting down.
CGCCAGGCTGTCGGGCGAGCGGTTGTGATACGTGATTTGCTCGCTGGCGCTAATCTCGCGGCGCGCCTCGTCCAGCCTGGCGCGTATCACGTAGTCGGCGCGCTGCTGCCAGTAGGCGTGACCCGGTGCGCCAGAGGCGGTGCGGTAAGCATTCGGCGTGGGCAGCAATTCTTCCAGCTGGCGGAATTTATCTTCAAACGGCGCGGCCCCGGCAGACAGGCAGGACGCACTGGACAACAGCGTAAAACACAGGGCAAGCACGTGTAGGGTGACCGGCAAACGCATGGCGCATTCCATCTGGAAGTGGGGAAGATAGGCCATTCTAAGTCCAGCCTGTTTGCAAAACGATCACTGTTGTCCGCGCCCCACATCAAACATCACTACGCCGTCCTGGCACTGGCGTGGCAAGGGCCATTGGCGTATGATGCACCTCGAACATTGGGGAGTAGTCGTCCTGCGGTCCTGCCGCAGGAACCTGTATCAACATGATTGGCCCGCAGGCCATGGTGCAGGTGGTTGCAGAACTTGACGAGACCATTGATCCAGGGCGGCCGCATGGGCCGGAGTCGCCCGTGGATCATTGGTTAATTCGTCCGGCCCACGTACCTCTTGCAATCTCATGGAAGCATTCCTCATCTCCACCGGCATCGTCGGTCTCGCTGAAATCGGCGACAAAACCCAACTCCTGGCTTTTTTGCTGGCCGCCAAATTCCGCAAACCCCTGCCCATCGTGCTGGCGATCTTCGTCGCCACCATCGCCAATCACGCGTTTGCCGCTGCCGTCGGCGCCTGGATCACCAGCATGCTGGGACCCAACGTGCTGCGCTGGGTGCTGGGCGTATCCTTCCTGGCGATGGCCGCCTGGACCCTGATCCCCGACAAGCTCGATGAAGACGAGACCAAGCTGGCCAAATATGGCGTCTTCCTGACCACCCTGATCGCCTTCTTCATGGCGGAAATGGGCGACAAGACGCAGGTGGCCACGGTGGCGCTGGCAGCGCGCTACCACGACATAGTTTCCGTCGTGCTGGGCACCACCTTCGGCATGATGCTGGCCAACGTGCCGGCCGTGTACCTGGGCGACAGGATCGCCAACCGCGTGTCGCTGCGCCTGGTGCACGGCATCGCGGCGCTGGTATTTGCCGTGTTGGGCATCGCTACCCTGCTCGGTGCCGGCGCCGCACTCGGCTTGTAGGTCACGCCACCCGCAATAGAACCGCATACTCGCGGTTCTCGTCGCGCAAGGCGATGCTGTCGCCGTCGACCGCCACGCCGTCAAGCGAGAGGCCGGCAGGTCGTCCCTGCGCCTTCTCGACCGTGATTGCATAGCTGCTGGCACCGAAGCGGTAATGCAGCTTGAAGCTGTCCCATTCGTCCGGCATGCAGGGCGCTAGGCGCAACACGTTCGCTTCGCGCGTCACCCCCAGCAGGGATTCAAGGATCAGCCGGTACAGCCAGCCCGACGAACCCGTGTACCAGCTCCAGCCGCCACGCCCCACGTGCGGCGCAACGGCATACACGTCGGCCGTCACCACGTAAGGTTCGACCTTGTAGCGCGCCACCGCCTGTGCGTCAAAGCCATGACGCACAGGGTTGATCATGCGCAGCAACTCCCACGCCTTTTCCCCATCGCCCATGCGCGCAAATGCCATCGCCGTCCAGATGGCCGCATGCGTGTACTGGCCGCCGTTCTCGCGCACGCCCGGAACATAGCCACGGATATAGCCGGGGTTCAGATCGGACTTGTCGAACGGCGGATCGAGCAACTGGATCACGCCCGAATCGCGCCGCACCAGGCGCGCATCGACCTGGCGCATGGCACCGGCGACTCTGTCCTTGTTGGCAGCGCCCGACAGCACGCCCCAGCTTTGCGAAATCGAATCGATCTGGCATTCTTCGTTGGTGTGCGACCCAAGCGGCGTGCCATCGTCGAAATATGCGCGCCGATACCATTCACCATCCCACGCATGTTCCTCGACATTGGCCGCCAGTTTGACGGCTTCGTCGCGACAGAACTGGGCAAATGCTGCATCGCCGCGCAGCACGGCCACCTCGGCAAAGCGCTGCAGCACTTCGTACAGGAAGAAGGCCAGCCACACGCTCTCGCCCTTGCCGTGTTCGCCCACCTTGTCCATGCCGTCATTCCAGTCGCAGGAACCCATCAAAGGCAAGCCATGCACGCCCAGGCGCAAGCCATGGCGGATGGCGCGCACACAGTGCTCGTACAGGTCGGCCGATTCGCCCGAGCGCACGGGCAAATCATAATAGGAATCCTCTTCCGGCTTGACGGCGCGCCCCTCGATGAAGGACACCACTTCCGACAGCACGTTGACGTCGCCCGTGGCGATCACGTAGCGGCAGGCGGCCAGCGGCAGCCACAGATAATCGTCGGAACAGTGCGTACGCACGCCCCGGTCCGACGGCGGATGCCACCAGTGCTGCACGTCGCCTTCGACAAACTGGTGCGCCGCGCACAGCAGCAAGTGACCACGCAGCAGCTGCGGCGCCGTGTGGATCATGGCCATCGCGTCTTGCAGCTGGTCGCGAAAACCATAGGCGCCGCCCGACTGGTAATAGCCACTGCGCGCCCACAGGCGGCAGGCGATGGTCTGGTACATCAGCCAGCCATTGGCGATCACGTCCAGCGACGGATCGGGCGTCTCGATGCGCACGGCGCCCAGGGTCGTCTCCCAATGCGCGCGTACTGATTCCAGGGTACTGCGGGCCGCTTCCTTGCCCGCATGGCGCTGCACCATGGTGCTGGCATCGGCATTCCGGCGCCCACCCACGCCGAGGATGAAGACGATTTCGCGCTCCTGCCCCGGCTGCAGCTCGAACGGCACCTGGATCGCCGCGCACGGATCGAGACCTGTGCCAGCCTTGCCGGACAGGCGCACGCGGCGCATGGCCGCTGGCTGCGCAAGGCTGCCGTTGCGGCCGATGAATTCATTGCGGTCGCAGGTGATGGAACGGATGCTGGCGTCGGTATTGAAGAAACCGACCCTGCCCGAAAACTCCGTGTTGTAGTTGTTGCGTGCAAATAGGGCGCCGCTGATCGTATCGACCTCGGTGGCCACATGCATGCCGGACTTCGCGCGCAGGTCGGCCAGCACCCATTCCACATAACCGGTGACGGACAGGCGGCGCGGCACGCCGCTGTCGTTGCGCACCTTGATCACGGAGTATTTGACGGCCGCATCCAATGCCACATAGGTGCACAATTCGGTGGCGATGCCTCCTTCGCTATGCTCGAAAATACTGTAGCCGAAACCGTGGCGCGTCACATAATCGCCGCTGCCGCGCGCCGGCAGGGCCGAGGGAGACCAGAACTGGCCACTGTGCTCGTCGCGCACATAAAACGCTTCGCCGGACAAGTCGGAAACAGGATCGTTCTGCCATGGCGTGAGGCGGAACTCATGCGCATTTTCACTCCAGGTATACGCCTGGCCACCCTCGGAGAGCACCGTGCCGAATTGCGCATTGGCCAGCACATTCGACCATGGCGCCGGTGTCTTTTTATCCTCGCTGGTGGTGATCACATATTCGCGGCCATCGGGAGTAAAGCCGCCCAGGTCATTTTCCAGGATCAGTTCGCGCGGCGCGGCGCGGTGCGGCACGCCACCATGTTCGCGTGCAGGATCCTGCAGCAATGGCGGCATACGCAGTACTGGGCTGGGCGGTCGCTTGACCTGTTCGGCCAGGGTGCCGCGCAAGTCGCTGATGATGGCGCGCGCCACCGATTGCAGCAAGATGCGGTCTTCGTTGGCGATCTGTTCGGCCAGGCGAAGGAAGATGCCGCCCGGGCGGTCGATCGCCTGCGCATCGATGCCCGAGGCAATCAGCCCCATGATCTGGTCGTGCAGCAGTTGACGGTAGCCCGCCTGCTCTTCGTACCAGATCACCAGATCGACCACCAGTCCTTTCAGGCGCCAGTAGGCGTGCGCCTGCACCATCTGGCACGCCAGTTCGATATTGGCCACATCGCGTATCTGCAGCAACACGATGGGCAAGTCGCCCGAAATGGCATACGCCCATAGACCGGACTGGCCGCGCTGGTTCTTGATCAGGATGCTGGCCTCGGCGCGCAGCGCGGCATTCGGATAGATCACCGCATTGGCCAGGCGCGCATACAGCTGCGCGTCCGCTTCGCTGGCGTTCAACTGGCGCAGCACCACCTGGCTATGCGTCCAGGCCAGCTCGAACACCCGGTCGGACAGGTGGCGATCCTGGTATTTATCGATCAGGTGCAGCGCTGCCTCGCGCTGTTCGACCATGCCGGTGACACTGTCCACCGTCACTGCCTGGTCAGGTGCCAACGTGATGACATAGCGGATGGCCACGATGGGGTCCAGCACGGAACCCTGGCCGCCGCTCAGCGGACCGCTTTCCTGCAGCGCTTGCGGCAACTGCGCCGTATTACCGCGGCCGATGAAGCGCGCACGGTCCGTCTCGAACGAGACGGCATAGTGCTCGATATCGTGCACCGTCATCACATGCAGCAGCCACGGCATCGGCTCGTCTTTCGAGCGGGGCCGGCGCGTGCACAGAATCGCATTTTCATGCGCCAGGATTTCCGTCTGCACGAACAGTTTGCTGAACGCCGGATGGGCGGCATCGGCCGCCGCCGGCGCCATCACCACTTCGGCATAGCTGGTGATCTCGATGCGCCGCTGGCGGTTCGAATTATTGCTGATGCGCGTGCGGCGAATCTCAATATCGTCTTCCGGCGAGACGACGATTTCGGTGTATAGATCCAGGCCATGGTCGGCGCGGCGAAATTCCGCCCGTCCCTCGGAAAAGATCACCTCGTAGTTCTTTGGCTCGGCCAGAGTCGGCTGGTACATGGTAGACCAGACTGCGCCGTCGTCGAGGTCGCGCAGATAGCAGAAATTACCCCAGTTGTCGCGCGTGCTGTCTTCACGCCAGCGCGTCACGGACAGATCTTTCCAGCGGCTGTAGCTGCCGCCGGCATTGCTCACCATGACGTGATAGCGGCCATTCGACAGCAACTGCGTTTCGGGCACAGCGCTGTTGGCCTGCGTGAGGATGCGCATCGGCATGGCCTGCTCGGGCGCGCCGCTGCGCAGCACCGCCAGTTCGGCCGTGTTCGAGTAAAAGGCGCCCGCCTGCGGCATGCGTTCCTGCAGCACCAGCAAGGCCGATTGCAGCAGCGGATCGGACTCGAAACGGCGCTGCATGGGGCGATCGTGCAGCAGGTAGCTGAGGGCCAGGAAACCCATGCCCTGATGGTGCACCATGAACGAACGGATCACGGCGCTGCTCTGGCCGCGCGGCAGGCGCGCGGAGGTGAAATCGACGGCCTCGAAGAAGCCATAGCGACCCATGTAGCCGGCAGCCTGCATGCGCTGCAGATTCTGGCACGATGCTTCCGGCTGCACCATCAGGCCCATCATGCTGGCATACGGCGCCACCACCAAGTCGTCGGCCAGACCCCGCTTCATGCCCAGTCCTGGTACGCCAAAGGCGCGGTACTGGTAATTCAGGCTGGCGTCGACGGTGTAGTAGCCGGACTCGGAAATCCCCCACGGCACATCGCGCTGGCGGCCATAATCAATCTGCGCCTCGATCACGGAGTGGTAAGTCTGGTCGAGCAGGGTGTTCGGGTAATTCGGCATCACCAGCAGCGGCATCAAGTACTCGAACATCGAGCCGCTCCACGACAGCAGCACGGGCTGGCCGGCCACCATGCACAGCTGGCGGCCCAGCGCAAACCAGTGCTCTTGCGGCAGCTGGCCCTGGGCGATGGCGATGAAGCTGGCCAGGCGCACTTCGGAGGCCAGCAAGTCGTAATAGCTGGGGTCCAGGCGCCGCTCGCTGACGTTGTAGCCAATGGCCAGAAGCTTGGTCGACGGGTTATACAGGAACGCGTATTCGATCTGCGCGAAATCGCGCGCCTGGCCTGCCGCGCGGGCTATATCGCGCATGAGGCGGCCAGCCTGTTCGCGGCCTTGCGCCAGCAGCGCTGCCAGCTCGGGAGCGCTGCCCCCCTCCGCTTCCAGGTTGGCCAGCTCACGCAGGGTCGGCACGCGCAGCAACGCCGCATCGATGCCCAACTGCGCCGCCCATGGCGCCAGTTGCAGCAATTCTGCCAGCGCCGCGCGGCACTGGCGCGCCAGTGCGCCACTCCACATGGACAGTTCGCCGTCCTCGCTTTGCAAGGTCAGCGACAGCAACGCGTCGGCTGCGCCATTCGCGGCATTCAGGTAGGCATGCCATTCGGCCAGGCTGGCGGGCGCCGCCGGCTCCTGCAACAAGATCAAGCTGTCGCGCATGGCCTTGCCTACGCCTTCGGCTGCAGTGAATTCCTGCAGCACCTGCGCCGTCGTGCGGATGCCCTGCACCACTTGCGCGCCGATGATGGGTGCGTCATACAGCTCCACCAGGCCGGGCTGCAAGGTCAGCAGATGGCCGGCCAGGTTGCCGCTGTCGACCGTCGAGATATACATCGGCTGCAGCGCCTTCAGGGTCTGCGTGTCATACCAGTTATAGAAATGGCCCTGGAAGCGTTCCAGTTCACCCATGCTATGCAGTGTGGCGCGGCTGCGCTCGATCAATTGGCCCACGGTGATATAGCCGAAATCATAAGCCGTCAGGTTGGACAGCAGCGCCAGGCCGATATTCGTCGGCGAGGTACGGTGCGCCACCACCCGGTTCGGATGCTCCTGCATGTTATCTGGCGGCAGCCAATGATCATCGGGGCCGACGAAGGTATCGAAATAAGCCCAGGTCTTGCGCGCCACGCCATGCAGAAAGCGGCCCTGCTCGGCCGACAGGCGCGCCACGGCCCGTTCGATGGGACGGCTGATCCACCAGGCGATGGCGGGGGCGGCAAGCCACAGCAACAGCACAACGGCCGCTGCCGGCAAGGCTTCGGGGCGCCAGTACAGCAAGGCACCAAAGGTGGCCAGCGCCAGCGCCGGCGAGCACCACATGGCGCACCAGCTGTCCGCCTGCGAACCGGAAGACGTGTGCAGGTTCGAGGCGCGCCAGTCGAGTAAATGCTTGTGCGAGACGGCCAGGCGCCACAGGGTGCGCACGATGGCGTCCAGGCTGATCCAGGCTTCGTATGGCAGGAAGACGAGGGTCAGCATGGCATGCGAAAACTGCACGCCGCAGCGCCGCTCGAAGGCGGCCAGATGCTGGCGCCACAGGGTGTCGCGCGGCTTGCGCAACAAATCGTACAGCGCCGAGAACACAGGCGGCAGGAAGATGATGGCCAGCACCGCCGCGCTCCAGAATGCCACGTTAGGCAGGAAGCCCCACACCAGCAGCAGGGAAAGCGTCGTGGCGGGCGCCACGACGCTGCGGCGCAGGTTATCGAACAGCTTCCAGCGCGACAGCATCGACAAAGGATTGCGTTCGCGCTTGCCGGCGCGCCCCGGCACGCGGCCCAGCAGCCAGCCGATCAGTTGCCAGTCGCCGCGTATCCAGCGCTGGCGCCGGCTCACGTCGGCGTCATAGCGGGCCGGATACTCCTCATACAATTGCGAGTCGCTGAGCAAGCCCGCGCGCAAATAGCAGCCTTCGAGCAAATCGTGGCTGAGGATTTTATTATCGGGCAGGCGCTGCCCCAGCACGCGCTCGAACATGTCCAGGTCATAGATACCCTTGCCGATGAACGAACCTTCATAAAACACATCCTGGTACAGGTCCGATACGGTGCGCGTATAGGGATCGATGCCCGGCTCGCCGCCGCACAGCAATTCGTAGCGCGACGCATTCGCGCTGGGTAGCGCCACGGCCACGCGCGGCTGCAAGATGCCATAGCCTGCCACCACGCGCGTGCCGGCCGCGTCCAGCACGGGCCGGTTCAACGGGTGCATCATGGTGGCGATGAATTCGCGCGCCGCGTCGCGCGGCAGCTGGGTATCCGTGTCGAGCGTGATCACATATTTGACCGTGCGCAGGCCGCGCAATTCGCCTTCTACCAGCGAGAATTTGTCGCGCGCACCACCGCGCAAAAAGGCGTGCAGGTCGGACAATTTACCCCGCTTGCGCTCTTGCCCCATCCACGCATTCTGCTGCGAATTCCACAGGCGTGGACGGTGCAGCAGCAGGAACGGACCCACATGGGCCAGCGCGTCGCGTTCGGCCGGTTCGCCATTGCCCTTGAACTCGGCACCCTCCACGCAGTACTTGTCATTCAGGCCGCGGATGGTGTCCTGCGCCTGGCGCAGCAAGGCATCGTCGCCGGGCAGGGTTTGCGCGCTTGCATCGACAAAGTCGGTCAACAGGCAAAAACGCAGATTCGGGTCGCGGTTGGCCAGGTAGCGTACTTCCAGCGCTTCGCACAGGGCCGCCACGTTCTCCTGGCTGTAGATCAGGGTCGGCACCACCACGATGCCGCGCGCGTCCGATGGAATGCCGGCTAGGTAATCCATGCGCGGCAGCGGGTGCGGCGAGGTCATCAGGGTCGCCAGCCAGTTCACCACGGCGACGGCCAGCTGGCTGCTGCCCAAGAGCGCCAGCACGCCCAGCGCCGCCAGCGGCCAGCCCTGCACGCCATGACGCACGGCGCGCTCCAGCAGCAGTGCGCTCGTTGCCAGGGTCAGGAAACATATCGCGCCCAGATACACGGCCAGCGGTGCGGCGCGCGCCGTCTGCTGCAGCGCCTCGACGAAGGGCAGCTTCGCACCGGCCTGCTTTTCCAGCACCAGCACGCCGCGTCCAACCAGATAGAAGCCGATGTGGCCGCGCCGTGCATCATTGCCGTTGCCATGCGTGTGCGCCAGCTGCACCACCATCTCGGCCACGTTCACTTCAGTGTGCCCACTGCGCTTGGCGATACGCTCAATGGCATGGCGGTAGCTGTCGCGCGTGGCGAAATCCATCAAGCCATAGGTGCCGGCCGGGTCGAGGCGCAAGGTTTGCTCGACCACGCTCATGGTCTCGACGAATTCCTGCCAGTCCATGGTGCCGAGAAAACGCAGGCTGCCGATGCTGTTGGCGATCGACACCTGGTCAGCCGCCTGCTGCCCGATCTCGGCCTGGATCTGCTGCTCGATGGTCAGGCCCGATTCGGCCAGCTTGTGCGTCAGCCACGACAAGGCGAGGGTCAGCGACGAACTTTGCCCCTGCAGGCGGCGCGATAATTCCGCCACGAAGGCGCTGGTGATGGGCGGATTCGAGCGCGCCATGTCGGCCACCAGCAGGATCAAGCCGCTGGGATTGCGCTCGGCGATCTCCATCATCTGATCAGCCCAGGTATTGGCCAGGTCGCGCTGCATGCGGTTGTCGGCCACGCGCACGGCCACGCGGCGCAGGTTTTCGATCAAGGCCAGGCGCAGCATGATGGGCACGGCCCACAATTCGCCGAGCGTGAGTGTGGCGAGATCCTGGTAAGCCTCGACGAAGTGGCACAGGTTTTCCAGGTCGACGCGGCCATCGCCATGCGAGATGATTTCCAGCGCAATTTTATACACGCGCGGGCAGCCCGCATCGACGCACAATGTCAGGCGCGGCAGTTCCTTGCTGTAGTTCTTCGGCAGGTGGCGCCGCGTGGTGCGGATCTGTTCCTCGATCAGGTAGAAATTATCGAGCAGCCATTCCGAGGCGGGCGTGACCTGGCGCCCGCTCTTGACGGTGGCCGTCAATTCATTGACGGTGGCCGTGATCAGGGCCGCGTTATCGGCCAGGCGCGCCAGCAGGCGGTCGCGGCCGTGATGCCGTCCCACCGCATGACCAGCAGCCACATGCTTGCCGTGGGCGGCCATCTGCATGGCGCTGAACAATTCCGAACGCAGGGGCAAGGCGTCGTCGCGCGCGGCGTCAAACGTGTCTGGTACCAGGGAATGGTCGCGGAAGATTTCTTTTAATTTGGAAATCTGTTCCTTGATCTGCTGCGTGACAACTGCTGTGTATTCTTTCAACTTGGGCCTCGCTAGGTGCGCGCAGGCAGCCAGCGGCCAGCGTCACGTCGGCCCAGTCAGCAGAAAATAGATCGGACACTGGCGAAGACGGAAAGCGAAGCGCCGGAGCGTTGCGACGAATCTCAGGGTATAGGGAGATTTTCTGAACTTCATCGTAGGGGCGCTGGGAGCGCAAGACCGTGCGCTAGCGTACATAGCCGGAGCTTTTGCGGCGTATAGGCCAAGAAATCAACGAGGTGACCGGGAGAAAAATGCCAAAAGGAAATGAATGAAAGAAATGAATCACCGGCACCGTGCCAATGATGGCACGGTGCAAGATTTCAAATAGGAAACTTCAGGCGACCTCAGGCCGCGATAGCCAGCGGGCAGTGCGTCGCTTCCGCCATCGCCATGCCGCCGTTGAGTTGCCACGCCGCAACATGACCGAGGCGGCGCAGGCAGGCGGCGGCACGCGCGCTGCGATTGCCGCTGCGGCAGAAGAAGACCAGCGGACGCTGCGGTTGCTGCAGCCACTCGCTGACTTGTCCTGCCAGGCGGTTCAGCGGCACACTGTGCACTTCGCAGCCCTCGAATACCGTACCGGCGCAGGCCGCATGTTCATACGCCTCGCGCACGTCGACCAGGATGGCGTCCGGATGCTGGTGCAAGAAGGCGGGCAAGCCGGCCGCATCGAGCTGCAACTCGCCGGCGGGCGTCACGTCCGCCTGCGCGGCGCGCACGGTGCTGCAAACGCTGCTGTCATCACACGCTGCGCACAGCACGGTGTCTGGCGTCACCAGCCCAGCATCGAGCAAAGGAGCGATGGCCTGCGGCGCAAGGGTACCGATGAAGGCAAAACGCTGCTCTAGCAGGTACACGTGGGTCGCGCCGCAAGCGACGCGGCGCAGGCGTTGCTGGCCCATGGCCAGTTCGCCGCCGGCAGCAAGGTCGCCCACCTGCTCGATCGCCAGTTCCTGCAGCAGCGCCAGGCGCGCCGCGCCATTGTCGCCTGGGGACGCTGTATGTACGATGGCACGCAAGGTGAGGTGCTGGCAACGGATGAAGGCGGCCAGGCGCGGCACCAGGGCGGCAACGGGATCGATGACGACGCAACTGGCGCTGGCGGCGTCGCTCAGCAGCCAGCTGCACTGGCCATCGACGCACAGCTGTATCAAGCCGTCATGTATCAGGCCGTCATGTGGCGATGGCGTTAACGCCGAGGGCAGCAGGCAACTGCTGCGCAAGGCCTCGCCGCAGCGTTCGATGCGCGCGCAGGCAGCCGCTATCGTTGCCGCGTCGATCAGGGGGCCGAACGACAGGCGGATAGCCGAGCTGGCGCGCCACTGCGGCACGTGCATGGCTTCGAGCACATAGCTGGGCAGGGCCTTGGCAGCGGAGCAGGCGCTGCCCGAGCTGACGCGCACGCGCGCCGCGTCGAACAAGTCCAGCAGCTCTTTCGAGGACAGGCCCGGCACGGAGAAATTGAGCGTCGTGGGCAGCGACAGGTCGAATGGCATGTTGAAGACGATGCCGGGAAAGGCGTGCTCCAGGCTGGCCACCAGGCGCGCGCGGAAAGCGGCCAGTTCAGCGTGGCTGCGGAAGGTCGATCCATCTTCCAGGGCGGCCAGCACGGCGCCCAGGGCGGCGATACCGGCCATGTTTTCCGTCCCCGAGCGCAAGCCCGCTTCCTGGCCGCCACCCATCATCAACGGTGTCAATGGCGCACCGGCGCGCACGTACAGCATGCCGATACCCTTGGGAGCGTACAGCTTGTGGCCCGAAAACGGCGCGTAATCGATGCGCGTGGCGGCCAGATGCAGCTGCAGCTTGCCCAACGCCTGCACGCAATCGACCATCCAGTAAGCATCGGCATCGCGCTCCTGCAGCAGTTGCTCGATGGCGGACAGGTCGCTGATGACGCCCGTTTCATTGTTGGCCGCCATCGTGCACAGCATGGCCGTATCGCCGATCAGCGCCCCCAAGGCCTGCAAGTCGTGGCGCCCCTGTGCATCGACGGGGAGTTTACGCACTTCCAGGTTCAGACCCAACAGACGGTTCCAGTGCGCCAGGCTTTCCGGCACCGCCTTGTGCTCGGTCGCGCCATACAGCAGCAGGCTGCCGATGCGCTTGCCCGCATCGCGCCGCTCGCGCAGCGCACACAGGGCCGACAGCACGGCCGTCTGGATACCTTCGGTAGCGCCACTGTTGAACATCAGGCGCCCGTCGCCCACGCCCAGCAGGCGGCTGGCGCGCTGGCGTACGCCATCCATCATGGCCTTGGCCTGCAGCCCCGTGGCATGAGTACTGCTGGGATTACCGTAACCTTGCTCCATCGCTTGTTTGGCGGCGGCAACAGCGGCGGGCAGCACGCAGGTAGTGGCATTGCTGTCGAGGTAGATTTCTTTCATGATGGCAGTCTATAAAGGCGAGAAAACAAGGGGCGTCGCAGGTGCGGCTCGGGTATGCATATAGTCTAGCGGCAGGCGTCCGTGAAGATATGCCAAAAGACACTGCAAACGCGGTAATATCTAGCACACCTATACTACAGAATTAAAAAATGTAATATGAATTCACCAAACACTTCGCTCGACAAATTCGACTGCGCCATCCTGGCCGCCCTGCAAGCCGATGGCACCCTGTCGATCGCCGCCCTCAGCGAAAAAATAGGCTTGTCCAGCACGCCGTGCTGGAAAAGGCTCAAGCGGCTGGAAGAAGAAGGCTATATCGAAAGCCGCGTGGCCATCGTCAACCGCCAAAAAGTAGGCTTGCCCGTGACCGTGTTTGTCAGCGTACGCACGGGCCAGCACGATGAAAAATGGCTGCGCCGCTTTGCCGCCGCCGTCATCGTCTTTCCGGAAGTGCAGGAATTTCACCGCATGAGCGGCGACATCGACTACCTGCTGAAAGTGGTCACCACCGACATCAAGGGCTATGACACCTTCTACAAAAAGCTCATCAAGGCCGTGCAGCTGACGGGCGTGTCGTCCGCCTTTTCCATGGAAGAGATCAAGTACAGCACCGAGTTGCCGCTGGAATTGATCGCGCATGGCTTGCCTGCATGAGTAATCTTGTGGGTGCAAGGGCGAGTATCCCGGGCGGGTATATAAAAGCAAAGAGAGACGGCGACTACAGAAATCGCGATGTTGAAGATGGGGCAAGAGGAAATGCCGTAATGAATGCAGCGCCTAAAAAATTGAATCTTGGAGACGACTTGAATTCACAACATCTATCGGGAAATGACAAATTCCCCAGCGAGTTAGCATGATTACAATCCGCGACATTTACGCATTTCTCGAACTCGTTGAGCAATGCAATTTCAATTCCGCTGCGGAAAAGCTGTTTCTGACGCAGTCGGGACTATCGAGAAAAATAAAACACATCGAGGATCAGGTAAATCAACGGCTTTTTGAACGAACTACACGCTTTGTTCGGCCAACCCGTGAGGGCCTGCTACTGGCCCAGCATTGGAGTGCTGCTGTTGCCATGTATCAAGCGGGCTTGACCGCCATTGCGGCTGAAGACGAGCAATTGCATGGTTCCCTGCAGATCGGCGTCAGCGGAACCTCGCGCTACGGCGAATGGCAAGGAATCGGCGAAGAATTCGTCAACCGCTACCCCAAAGTCAATATCAGAATTGAGTCAATTACGACGCAAGATGTGATTTTTCACGTCAAGAATGGTGACCTTGAAGCAGGATTTTGCGGCGGCGGCTTTGTCGACCTTGATACTCTTGGCGTTATCAAAATCGAGCAAATTCCGTATCGGGCACTGGTGCCGTCAGAACATCCTCTTGCAAAACACAAGCACATTACATTAGCGGACTTGAAAGGGGCTCCCCTGGTTCTCATGAACGGCAAAACCTGGCCGATAGTGCGTGGACCACTCGACATCATCCTGGAGCGCGAGGACTTGCTAGGCCAGGTGGTCAAGGAACCTCACTTTTCTGACATGCAAATACGCACGATTGTCAGTGGTGAAGCTATCGGCATACATCCGAACGCGCAGGCCCAATTATTTCCCGCAGGTGTGACGCAAGTTGACATCAGCGACCTGGGGCTAGTGCTGGATAACAACTTTATCTGGAAAAAGACCACTACCTCGCCTATCGTTCGCGCCTTGGTCAATTTGGTTAAGGCCCGCCACTCCCCTGCGTGACCAACCGTGGTATCGACCACAAATACAACAGCTTGAACCGTCGTTGGCCTCCAACGACTGGGTTTCGCAGCTCGTTTGCGGGTTCAACCGCCAACGTAAAACCCACCTTCCACCTGCCCACATCTTCAGATGCCAGATGATTGCCAGGCTGCATATTGCCAGTCAGCACATGCCTCGCCGACTCATCACTACTGCGCATGAATAAAGCGAATCCACGCATTGGACTGTGAATAAGCTCGTCTCTATAGTCAATCAAGCACGACAAACGTTAGCGGATATGCGACACAAGCCAACACCGCATAACGCCGCGAAAACCTGCGAAAAATCCCCAAGATAATAATATTTTATAGAGAGACGATGTTGAATACATATAAAAAAATTACTGCAATCGTGGCCGGCATGTGCGCGGTCTCTAGCCCTGCCCTGGCGCAGTCCGGCGTCACCGTCTATGGTGTCGCCGATCTGGGTGTCAGCATTGACAGCAATGGCAACAAGGGAGACAAGGTAAGCCGTGTCGGCTCAGGCTACGTCTACGGCAGCCGCCTTGGATTCTCCGGATCAGAAGACTTGGGGAACGGTTTGCGGGCGCTGTTCGTCCTTGAAATGGGCGTGGATATGGACATTGGTGCAATGAAATCTTACCCCGATCCTTCCAGTGCCACTCCGGCAGCGCCCGGTGGTGGCGCCAGTACTGGTTTCAACCGACGCGCACACGTCGGCCTCAGCGGGGACTTCGGAACCGTATTGCTGGGCCGCGACTATACGCCGCTGTTCTGGACTGCTGCAACGCTAGACCCCATGGAAATGGGCATGTATGGGAATCTGCAGGCAGCCGGCGTGCTGTCGGGCACCGGTATCGAACGCTTTGGCCGCGCCAGCAACAGCGTTTTCTACACGACGCCAACGTTCGGCGGCTTCAAAGGCCGTTTCATGTACAGCGCCGGATCGGAAAGCAATGGTGCTCAGGGACGGGCGCCAAAAAACGCTAACGACATGCTCGCTATCGGTGGCGAATATAAATCAGGCCCAATCCTCGTTTCCGGCGCCCACCAGCAACTCAAGATGCCGATGGTGGCAAACGGCGCATTTACTGGAAATGGTACGCGCAAAGACACCATATTTGGCGCCAGATACTCTACCAACGTATTTTCGCTCTCGGCGGGATATCTGAAAATAACGCAACCGGTTCCCCATTCGGACGGCCGCGATATATGGCTGGGCGCTTCCTATACGATGGGTGCAAGCAAGCTGTATGCGATGGTACAAAAACTGCGTCAAGCGTCGGCGAAAGCGGATCGCAATGGCACCTCGTATGGCTTGGGCTACAAGTATTCCATGAGCAAGCGTACCAGTGTTTACACGACGATAGGCTATGTGAAAAACGATACCAACGCCGCTTTTGCGCTGCTGGCCAGCGACCCTATCGTGGCACCGGGTGCACTGGGCGCAAGCCCGCGGGGTCTGGCACTGGGCATCTTGCACTCCTTCTGATCGACATGCAGTGCGCCGTGATGTCGACACGGCGCACTTTATCAAGACACGGCGGTTTCCTGCCTTACGGCGCATCCTTTGCAAGGGCGCCGCCACCTGCAACAGACGATTTCGCTTCACGCACCGGTACACCGTTCCAACTTGCCAGGGCTTTTCTGGCTTTTTCTGGATCAATCCATTTGTAGCCGACAAATGCGCCTATCAGCATCAACACGGCGGCAACCAGGAAACCCATTTCATAGCCGTGACTGGACGATACTCCGGTCGATGACTGTATCAGCCAGCCTGTAATGACGGGCGCAGGGAAAGTGCCTACGGTGGCAACCGCGTTTGAAATGGACAGCATGGCGCCTCGTTGAGATACGGGAACGACCTCGCCAATGATACCTATTGCCAGGGTGAAGACACTGATAGCCAATCCAACCGCCGCCGCCAGCAAATAGACTTTTTGCATGGCAGACACTGGCATGGCAACCAGGGCTATCAACAGCAATCCAGCCACGACAGTGGCGATACTGGCCACCGCGCCGCGCGCTTTTCTTGAACTCAGGCCTGAAGTCAACATGCGCTGCGATATGAACGACACCAGCAGATTGATGGGAATGCTGACGGCCACCACCAGCGCAAAAAGCTTGCCGCCAGCCACTGCATCGAACCCCAGGCCTTTCTGCAGATACAAAGGCAGCCATGTCGTTGCCAGCACGACCATCCAGTCCGCGACAAAAAACAGCATCATCGTGCTCATTACCGTGGGATTGCACAGCAGTGTCCGGTAGGGAATTTTTCTTTCTACGGCAGGTGCCACATTATTGGCCGGTGCAGCCGAATCGAGATTTCCTTCGGCGCCCAGCCACCACCATAATGCCGCCCATACCAGGCCTATGACACCGAGCACCTCAAAGCACGTGCGCCAGCCCCATTTGGCTGCAATCTGCGGAATAGCGATGCTGGCAACCATCAAGCCACACGTCGCGCCCATCAACATCACCGTTTGCGGCAAATTTCTCCGTTCATTGGGGAACCATTTGAAAATGGCGTGCGTGCTGATGGACGATGCCGGACCCTCACCGATACCGAGCAAAATTCGCGCGAGCATGATGGATACCATGGATCCCGCAAAAATGATGGGCAATTGCGCAAGCGACCACATCAAAGCCATGATTAGCAGCAGGCTCTTTGCCCGATATTTGTTCGCCAAAAAACCGCCCGCAACGCAGGCGATAGGGAAAAGCCAATAAAAGCTACTGGCGAGCAGTCCAAATTCTGTCGGCGTCAGATTGAACTCGCTCATGATAGGCGCTGCCACCAGGCCCAGAGCGACCTTATCGATGTAATTCACCATCATGAAGATGAAGAGAAAAAAAGTAATCGACCACGCTCTGGCTGGCCTGTATCGTGGCATTGCACTATTCATTGTTGTCTCCGGTCGTTATTTTATTTTGCGGATGATTGTAGAATTTACAGTGAGCAGATACGCGACTTCGCTTCCATATATTCCTTGGAAAGCTGCTCTACAAACTCGGCAGTGCTTGATATTTTAGAAATGGCGCCGATGCCCTGCCCGCAACCCCACACATCTCTCCATGCCTTGGCTTCGGTATTTTTAACCACCGCTGCAGCAGCGGGAGCCGATGCGCTGGCGGTCTGCACGGACTGCCATTTACTCTCCAGGCCTTCTTGCTTGAGATTCATCTTGCTGGCGTCGCTGACCGGCAAATTATCCGGGTCCAGGCCGGCATTGATAATGGAAGGTTTCAGGTAATTGCCATGTACACCAGTAAACATATTGGTGTACACGATGTCATCGGAGTTGCAATCGACGATGGCGTCTTTGTAGGTGTCTTTGGCAAGCGCTTCTTCGGTGGCAATAAAGGCCGAACCGATATAGGCAAAGTCGGCGCCCAGGGCCTGGGCTGCCAGGATGGAAGAGCCCGTCGCGATGGAACCGCTCAAGGCCAAAGGACCATCAAACCATTGGCGAATTTCCTGGATCAAGGCAAATGGGCTCTTGGTGCCTGCGTGGCCACCGGCGCCTGCTGCGACGGCGATCAGACCATCAGCGCCCTTCTCAATGGCTTTATGCGCAAAAGCGTTGTTGATCACATCGTGCATCACGATGCCGCCGTAGGAGTGCACGGCGTCATTGACCTCGGGGCGCGCTCCCAGGGAAGTAATGACGAAAGGGACTTTATATTTCGTAATGACTTCAAGATCATGCTCGTGTCGCTCATTGGTCTTGTGAACGATGAGGTTAATGCCAAACGGTGCGGCGGGCGACTCTGGGTGCTCTTTATCATGCGCGGCGAGGGCTTCTGTTATTTCGTGCAACCACTCTTGCAGCTTCGATGATGGGCGCGCATTGAGCGAGGGCATGGTACCGATCACGCCCGCTTTGCATTGGGCGATGACCAGCGATGGATTGCTCACAATAAAGAGGGGGGAACAAATGACAGGCAGCTTGAGGCCTTGTAAAGTTTTTGGCAAGTGGCTCATGATTTTGATTAAAGTAGAGATTGATGAAAGGGTTGCGTTCAGTTACTAGCTTGCGTGGATGCGGGTGGCGCGCTTATTTGCCCTGGAATTGGGCGCTGCGTCGTTCGCGCAGGGCATCAAGACCTTCGCTGCGATCTTCACTGTTCCAGATTTTACTCAGCGCCTCCAACTGCAAAAAGTTGGCCTCGACTGGCCCTTTGGGCAGGGTTTGCATGGCGATGGATTTCATGGACTGGATTACCAGTGGTGCGTTTTGCGCAATTCGCGTGGCAATTTCCATTGCACGCTTAAACGCGTCTCCCTCCGGCACAACTTCGTTGACCATGCCGATCTCGTAAGCCCGCGCCGCAGACATGGTGTCGCCGGTCAACATCCATTGCAGTCCTGGCCGATACAGGAAGCGTCCCGGGAATCCCGCCATGAGCCCGCCATACAGGCCCACGCGTGCTTCGAGATAGGCGTACGAAGCCGTACTTCCTGCGATGACGATGTCGCACATCAATACGAACGAGCACGCCATGCCCATGCTCGCGCCTTCGGTTGCCACGATGATCGGTTTATTGCATGGCACCAGGGTGTTAGGCATCGCGCCATTATCAGAATCGGGGGGATTCTTGAAATCCACACCGGCAGAAAAGCATGGCCCATTGCCCCTGACAACGCACACCAGGGCGCTCGATTGCGCGAAATCAAGCCATGCCTGGCGCATGCCGTCGACCATGCTCTGATCCCAGGCATTGCGGGCATCGGGACGGTTAAGCGTAATGATGAATATCTTGCCGTCGACTTCAGTTTGAATACTACTCATGTCACCTCCATTTATTTTTTATATGCGTATTGGGTATTGCGTATTACGAATCGCGG
Organism: Janthinobacterium woesei; assembly: GCF_051380875.1. NCBI lineage: Bacteria > Pseudomonadati > Pseudomonadota > Betaproteobacteria > Burkholderiales > Oxalobacteraceae > Janthinobacterium > Janthinobacterium woesei. Next base: position 103,876 of record NZ_JBNYXW010000001.1, on the reverse strand, counting down.
GCGAGCAGCTCGTCATTGTTCGCACCATGACGCGGCGGTGGCCCCATGACTGTGGGTGTTTTGGAAAAGCGCAGCGGATTTCTTACCACTTGAACTGAACCGCCCGAGGGCAACGGCAGCGTGCATGTCATCTCCCGGTGGATGACCTGCGGCTCGGCAAAAGCCTGCTCTATCGTATTGACGGGCGCGCACGGTATGCCCGCCGAACCGACCAATTCCATTAATTGCGCTTTTTTGTATTGGACCGTGACTTCCTTGATCATGGCATCGAGAATTGGCCCGTTGGCCAGCCGGTTGGCAATGCTCGAGAACCTCGGATCGGATTTCCAGTCTTCACGTTTCAAGAGGTCGCAAAACATGAACCAATGCCGGTGATTGCACTGGATGATGACGCTGCCATCTGCGCATGGATAGACGCCCGAGGGAGCCGCTGCGACGCCCGAATTTCCTACACGCCCCTGGGAGATGCCAGTGGCCAAATAGCCACTGCCGATATACGCGGTAGCTGCGAGGCTCACATCGAGCAGCGCCAGATCGATGTACTGCCCTTCCCCGCTGTTGTTTCTGTGGATCAGCGCTGCCAAAATTCCAGAGCATGCGTACATGCCTGTGAGCAAATCGGTGTACGGGAGCAGCGTGCGCATCGGTGCGCCGCCGGGAACGGCGTCAGGCAGCCCGCAGGTGCTCATCGCGCCCGACATCCCTTGAAAAAGAATGTCATAGCCCGGATACGCAGCCATGGGTCCGCTTTGCCCAAAGCCGGTAATCGAGCAATAAATTAATTGGGGGTTAATTTTGATCAGGCTCTCGTAATCCAGCCCGAACCTGGCGAGATTGCCGACTTTGAAATTTTCGACAAAGACGTCACTGGTCAAGACGAAATTTTTGACCGCCTCTTGACCTTCGGCCGTACTCAGATCGAGCGCAACCGACTTTTTGCTGCGATTGCAGGACACAAAAAAAGCCGTCAATCCTGGGTCATTGATGCCCTCGCCCTCGTCATGGATAGCGCTATCAGTAAAATAGGGCGGAAATTTTCTTGATTCGTCACCACCGTCGGTGCTTTCGATCTTGATGATCTCTGCGCCCATGTCGCCCAGCATCTGCGTACACCATGGGCCAGCCAGTACTCTGGTCAAGTCCAGGACCCTTACGTTTTCCAGAATATTTTTCATCGACTTTTGATTTTTAGTTTGAGGTTGGATGGACGAGCTTTTGCGATCAGACTGCAGCCATTCTGGACTGCGCCGCATCGTCCAGTCCAATGCGCAGACTGGCGTTATTCTTGAGGCTGCGTCATATATGCTTTCATGCATGAAAAAATGCATCAAGGCGGCCCAGCTGGGCTGCACCAGGCGGCCGACCAGTGGCTGTATGCTTGCTGGCCGGCGACAAGGCTTGCACGCTCAATATCGGCAAGGCGGAAAATTCCAGCGACCTCATGCTGTATCTGAATGCGCGCGGCCAGCGGGCGGGTGGCAAGCAGTGCGCGTCGGGCAAGTTGGATCAGCCGGCCGCACGGAATCCCAGGCGTCAAGCCTGGAGGAAACGGTGGCGGCCATGGAGATCTGACCTCGACCGTGAACCAGAATGCGGATAACCCGCGGCACGCGAACCAGCTGGTAGTGTCGGCGTCGAGCCACGCCGTCAAGAGCGGAGAGTGGTAGGAAAAGTGGCAGGGACGATGGGCGCCATTACGGAAAGTTCGCGCAAGATCGCCGATATTGTCGGCGTGATCGACAGCATTGCTTGTATGCTGCCACCTAGCAAAATGCGGCGCTGGTGGAGGCGGCGGCAGCAGCCGGCACTGGCACTGGCACTGGCACTGGCACTGGCAAACAAGCTGGCGCCGGCCAGCGATGAATGGGAAGAGTTTTAAGCCGATTAAATCGCAGGCGACTTCACGCTAGCGGCTTGCTTGAAGAAATCATAAATGCCGCTCTCGCTCATGCGGCGCGCATTCGCCAGTTCGCCACCCTTGGTAGCGTACAGCACCTGGTTGGTGTCGCTGGAGACCAGCACGGCGGCAGGAATACCTTTCTTGAGCGGATTGCCATAGGCATGGGCCACGTCGAGGTTATGGTCGAAGTTGCCGACATCGACCTTGACGACCTTGAACTGCTGTTGCATCAACTCTGCGTTCTTGCCTTCCTTCAACGCCTTGTCGAGCGCGCGGCAATCTTCGCACCAATTGGCGCCAAAGATCAGCAGCACGGGCACATGGGCCGCCTTGGCCTCGGCCAGTGCGTGGGCCACGTCGGCCTTGGCGTCGGCCGCAACGTTGTACGGCAAATGCGGCGTGGCAGCGGCTGGGGCAGTTGGTGCTGGTGCGGCGGCAACGGCGGCGCCGGCAAGCAGCAGGCTGGCGAGGAGGACGGGAAAGCGCATGCGGGACTCCTGAGAGAATTCGTGAAGCCAGCTGGACAGGCGCCAGTGGGCGTGACGCTCTAGAATATGCCTGCTTGTCGGAAATATCTACAACTTAATTGCACTGTGCTTATGCGGAAAACGTATAAGGGCGCACGGCAGCGTAGCGCCACGCATGGGATAATATCAGGCTCACATTGAGCAACGCGGCCCGAACGCGCCCTCCCACCATGACGACTTCTTTCCTGGCACGCTGGCTGCCACAACCGAACAACGGCAGCCGCCGCGAACAATTGCGCGCCTGCGCGGGCGCCATTTGCGGCCTGCTGCTGACGGGACTCATCTGCCATTTCCTGCTGGCCCCCGACAGTGCCAGCATCTATTTGATCGCGCCCATGGGCGCCTCGGCCGTGCTGCTGTTCTGCCTGCCGGCCAGCCCTCTGGCGCAACCGTGGTCGGTGGTGGGCGGCAATGTGGTCTCGGGCCTGATGGGCATGGCTTGCCTCAAATGGCTGGGGCCCAGCGTTGGCGTGGCGGCACTGGCCGCCTGTCTGGCCATCGGCGCCATGTTTGCCCTGCGCTGCTTGCATCCACCGGGCGGTGCCGTCGCCTTGACCACCGTCGTCGGCGGCGCCAGCGTGCATGCGGCCGGCTTTGAATTCGTCTTCATCACCGTACTGTTCAATTCGGCCGTGCTGGTCGCCTGCGCCGTGCTGTATAACAACCTGACGGGGCGCCGCTATCCGCACACCCAGCAACTGGCCGCCCCACATCCGCACGCCACCAAGGACGAGGTACCCAGTACGCGCCTGGGATTTTCGCCGGACGACCTGGACGCCGTGCTACGCCAGCACAGTGAAGTGCTCGACATCAGCCGCGACGATTTGCAAGCCATCTTCCTGCAGACGGAAATGCGCGCCTACCAGCGCCGCTTCGGCGTGGTGACTTGCGCCGACATCATGTCGAAAGACGTGCTCAGCGTGGAATTCGGCACGCCACTCGATGTTGCCTGGCGCACCATGCGCACGCATCAGGTGGGCGCCCTGCCCGTCGTGAACCGGGCGCGCCGGATCATCGGCATCATCACGCAGACGGATTTTTTACGCCATGGCGGCCTCGACGATTACATGGGCATGCGCCAGCGCCTGCGCAGCCTGCTGCAGCGCAGCGGCCTATCCCACAGCGACAAGCCGGAAGTGGTGGGGCAACTGATGACGCCATCGCCACACACAGCCCGCCTGGGCACGCCCATCATCAACCTCGTGCCCTTGATGGCCGACGCCGGCTACCACCATATTCCCATCGTTGACGACGAAGAGCGCGTGGCCGGCATCATCAGCCAGTCCGATTTGATGGCGGCGCTGTACGAGAGCCGCTTTGCCGAGGCTGCGGCATGACGCCTTTCCAGGCGCTGCTGTCTACCCCCGACGGCGGCTCGGCCGGCACGACCGTCAGCGCGCATTTTTTCGGCGCCCAGCTGGTCATCGACGCTCCCGGCACCAGCGTCGATGTGGCGCAACTGGTCGTCAGCGTGGGCGGCATGGAGCAAGCGGAACTGTTCCTGAACTGGCTCGACGCGCAAGGCCGGCAAGCGTCGCTCAAGCCGCTGGCAGCGAACGGCATTGCCATCGTATTAAAAGAAGCGCCGCCGACGCTGCAGCCGCAACTGCAACGCCTGTGGCGTGAGCGCCAGCACAACCGGCGCCAGGTATCGGGATCGTTAGCCGGCTTGACGGGCGCCGCCATCGTCGCCTCGGCCTTGCTGTGGTGGCAGGGCGGCAATGCCATCGGTGCGCTGGCAAGCTTGATCCCGTTGTCGATGGAAAAGCAGCTGGGCCAGCTGGCCTTGTCGCAAGTACGCGCGCAGGGCGGCATTGTCGAGAGCGGCGCGGCGCAGCAAACGGTGCAGGAAATCGGCGAGAGGCTGACGCCCGGTTCGCGCTACCAGTACCGCTGGCTGGTCAAGAATGACGACAGCGTCAATGCATTTGCCATGCCAGGCGGCATCATCGTCGTGCATACGGGCTTGCTGCGCCAGGCGCTTGACCCGGGCGAACTGGCCGGCGTGCTGGCGCATGAGGTACAGCATGTGGAGCAGCGCCATTCGCTGCGGCAGATGATCAGCAGCCTGGGCTGGGGCGCGCTGCTGGGCGTGACCATCGGCGATATCAGCGCCGTGGCCGCCATGCTGGCGCACCAGGCCGGCACCTTGTATTTCAGCCGCGACATGGAAGAAGAAGCGGATCGCCTTGGCCTGCACGCCTTGCAGCGCGCACAAATCCGTCCCGACGGCATGCTGAGCTTCTTCCAGAGGCTCGGTGGCCAGGAGCAGGGCAAGACCACCGCACCGGGCTGGATTTCTTCGCACCCGCAAACGGCAGCGCGCGCGCAACAAATCCAGAGCATGATCACCGCCACGCCCTGCCCTTCCTGCCGTCCATTGACCAGCAGCAACTGGCAAGGCATGAAAGCGGCCCTGCCACCTACGGAAAAATAGCAACATTCCCTCTACACAATTTATCCAAACGCACTGGGCAATGGCGTATGCTTACGCCCCGGCTGCTCCTCCGTGACCAGCACCCCTGACCTCGCTACCCCCGTTCATTCTCCTCCTTACAAAGGATATCGCGCATGAAGCATCGTTTTGCCGCCGGCACCCTCGGCACCCTGGCCGCCTCCCTGTTATTCGCCCTTGCGCCGCTGACGCAAGCTGCCCAGCCCGCTACCAAGGCAGCCGTCGCGCCTGCCGTCAGCGCACCGCAAGCCAAGCAGCAACTACAGGTGCTGGCCGACCAGTATTACGATGCATTGGCCCGTTTCGAGCCAATCAATGCCACCGAGAGCGGCGACAACCGTTTTGACGACCAGCTCGGCTCAGCCATCGTGCCCGCCGCGCGCGCGAAACAGTTCGCGCTGTATCGCCAGTACCAGAAAACCTTGCGCGCCATCGCGCGCGCGCGCCTGTCGCACCAGGACCAGATCAATTACGACATTCTCGACTATGAGCTGGCCACGGCACTCAGCTTCGAGCCTTTCCCCGAATATTTGCTGCCGCTGAACCAAATGGACAGCATGCCCGTCACCTTGGCCAATTATGCGGGCGGCGAAGCCTCGCAGCCTTTGACCAGCATCAAAGAGTATGACGCTTACCTGAGCCGTATTGGCCAATTGCCAGGCTGGATAGACCAGGCGATTGCCAACATGAAAGTCGGTATGCAAAAGGGCATCGTGCTGCCGATGGCGCTGACGGAATCGGCCCTGCCGCAGTTCAAGAAGCTGGTCAGCGCCACGCCGCAAGCGAGCATCTACTACACGCCAATCAAGAACTTGCCGGCCAGCTTTTCCGAGGCCGACAAGGCGCGCCTGACGCAAACCTATACCGCCGTCATCCAGGCCAAGCTGATGCCTGCGCTGCAACGCCTGGCCACCTTCATGGAACAAGATTACTTGCCAGCGGGCCGCAGCAGCAGCGGCTGGAACGCCCTGCCCGATGGCGCTAGCTGGTACCAGGCGCGCGTGGCCAGCAGCACCACCACGGACTTGAAGCCGGAACAGATCCACGCCATCGGCTTGAAGGAAGTGGCGCGCATCCAGGAACAATACGCCATCGTGGGGCCGAAAATGGGCTACAACGGCCCAGCCGCCGGCTTGCCCGTGTGGGTTTCGGAACAAGCGAAATACCGGCCGTTCAAGACGGATCAGGAAGTACTCGACGTCTACCGCAAGATGAACGTGCTGTTAGATAGCAAATTACCTGCCCTGTTCACCCTGGTGCCAAAAGCGCCGCTGGACTTGCGCCTGGAGCCTGAACTGAGCCGCGATACGGCCGCTGACCACTACACGGCGCCGGCCGCCGATGGCTCGCGGCCCGGCGTGTTCTGGTCCGTCGTCACCGATCCGAAACTGTATGGCGACACGGGCATGACCACCTTGTTCCTGCACGAAGGCAAGCCAGGCCACCATTTCCACCTGGCGCTGGTGCAAGAAATGGACTTGCCAAACTTCCGCCGCTTTGGCGGCAACAATGCCTTCACGGAAGGCTGGGCCCTGTATGCGGAAACCCTGGGCAAGGAAATGGGCTTATTTGACGACCCCGCCCAGTATTTCGGCCACTTGAACGACGAGATGCTGCGCGCCGTGCGCCTGGTGGTCGACACGGGCTTGCATACCAAGGGCTGGACGCGCGAGCAAACGATCAAGTACATGCGCGATACCCTGGGCTATGACGCCGTGGCAAAAAGCGAAACGGAACGCTACATGGCCTGGCCAGGCCAGGCGCTGGGCTACAAGATCGGTTCGCTGAAAATCGTCGAACTGCGCCAGCGCGCGCAACAGGCGCTGGGCGACAAGTTCAGCCTGCCGAAGTTTCACGAAGTCGTGCTCAGCGATGGCACCCTGCCCTTGAAACTGCTGGAAGCCAAGGTCGATCGGTGGATCGCGCAGCAGAAATAAAACGCGGCGCTTGAAGGAAAAACGGCAGCTCCTGGATGGGGCTGCCGTTTTTTTTGCCTGAGGCGCTTTCCGCTACACCAGCAGCGCGGCGCTCATCGAGCGTACTTCCTCGTTTGACTCGGCCAGGATGCTTTGCAAGGTCTCGTTGTCGATAATGAAGTCGATCACGGAATCGGATGGCGTGAGCATTTCCACGAACGTCGCCTGCAGCGGCGATGGCACGGGCGACAGTTGCTTGGCCAACAATAAAGTATCGAGCAGGGAATCGGGCGGAATGGACAGCAAGCCATCGCGCAAGCCCTCGATAGCTTCGCTGACGGCCAGCGGGATCAGCAGCTTCTTCATGACTTCGCGGGAAATGATTTCTTCAGCCGACTCCAGCCAGTGATCGGCATCGTCGTCGAGCAAGCCAGGAAATTCATCGGCACGCGACAACAGGTAAAAACCACCCACTTCATGCACGATGCCGGCGAACAAGGCGGTATCTGGATCGACATTGGTGATGCGGCGGGAAATCACGTGCGCCAGCGCCGCCACGTGCGCCGTGTGCTCCCATAATTGAGTGGCCTTCTGGCGCAGCACCGGGTCGATGATCTTGCTGCCAAACTGGCGCACCACCATGGCCGCCACCAGCGCGTACAGGTTGCGGTAGCCCATGCGCATGACGGCGGCGCGCACGCTGGTGACGGGCGCCGCATCGCCACGGCTATAGACGGCCGAGTTGGCCAGGGCCACCGTACGCGCCGCCAGCAGGGGCTCGGCCAATACCAGCTTGATGGCATGGTCGATGTGACAATCCGGTTCGGCCAAGGCCAATTGCAATTGCAAGGCGGAATTCACGCTGGTGGGAAAAATCAATTCTCCCCGCACCGCCTGCGAAACGATTAAACCGAACGCCTGTAATTTATTCATCATACGATCAACCCGCCTCAGAAATTATTCCAGAAATCAATATTCTGTTTATAGCAGAAATTCATCGCCATGCCCGGCTTTTTAAAAAACACGTGGCGTACCATTCAACTGCAAGGTGTCATCTGCCAATGCCAGCGCTTGCATGGCCGATTCATCGCCAATCACAAACAGCTTCGGCTGCTGTAATACCTGCAACAGGAATGGCTGGCCTTCGCGCAGCCGGCGCCGATAATCGGCCAGCGTATATAAATTGGGATTGATTTTACGCCGCAGGGTTCGTTCTGCCGGCGCCAGTCGCGTCAACAGATCGCCATAATTGGCTTCCTCTGCCACCAGCAGCAAATCGATGGCGCTGCCCGGCACATCCTGTCCCTTCGCCGTGGCGCCGTACACGAATGCCAGGTGCAATTGCCCACGCAAGGGCGCAAGGGTCGTGCTGAGCACGCCGACGAGACCGAAGGTCTTCTGCACCAGTGCACTCAACTCGGGATACACGAGGCTTTCCTTGTTCGGCCAGAAGCGCCGTACATTGCCGATACGCTCGGACGTGATCAAGCCGGATTCGTGCAAACGGCGCAGCTCCCGCTGCGCCGAAGCGCTGCCCAAGCCCGTCAGGCGCATGATCTCGTTCAAATGAAAGCCTTCATTCACGCGAACAAAGAGTAATCCCAGCAGCTTCTGCTGGGCCGGAGTAAACAGAGCTTGGGCAATCATGCGCCAAATTTTAGCATGAATAAACTGGAAACTGGCGTGGTAACTGCAATAGGAGCAGATGCTGCAACACCTCTGCATCCTCATGCTCGATGATCAACGTCGCGACCGTCCCGTACCTCCCACAAGGATGCCATGAGCCAGCGCGAATACCGAGTCCCAGCAGCACTTCAATTAAAACGACAAAGCATCATACATATTCCTTATTCATTCCCAATCAATTCAAGCATATTCCTAAAACCAGGCAAGCATTTATTCAACGCCATAGCCAGTTCAGTACTAGGCAGTATATTTAAAATAAAAAGCAGCTTATTCAATTCAAATTAATTCATGCCATTCGATAATATTCACCCGCATGCCGGCCATCCCAATTTTCAGGCATAAAAAAACGGCACCAAGGATTTCTCCCTGGTGCCGTTCTTGTCAGCTAGCAGCGTAGATTACGCTTCGTCGCCGTGGTGATGTTGAGCTTGCGTTTCGATGTCTTGCAGCGCTTCGGCAGCTTCGCCAGCCATCGATGCTTTCTCGGCCAGCAGCAGCGCTTGGCGCTCTTCCACTTCCCACGCTTCTTTTTCTTTGCGTGCGCGGTGGAAGGCCAGGCCCGTACCGCCAGGTATCAGACGACCGACGATGACGTTCTCTTTCAGGCCGCGCAAACCGTCGCGCTTGCCCATGATCGCCGCTTCGGTCAGCACGCGGGTGGTTTCCTGGAACGATGCGGCCGAGATGAACGAATCGGTCGACAACGAAGCCTTGGTAATACCCAGCAGTACGTTCTCGTAGGTCGCTGGAATCTTGTTCCCGGCTTCCATCAAGTCGTTCTGGTCCAGCAGTTCCGAACGCTCAACCTGCTCGCCAACGATGTAGTTGGTGTCGCCGGCATTGACGATCTGCACGCGGCGCAGCATCTGGCGCACGATCACTTCGATGTGCTTGTCATTGATCTTCACGCCTTGCAGACGGTACACATCTTGCACTTCGTCAACGATGTAACGTGCCAGCGCTTCGATACCCAGCAGACGCAGAATGTCTTGCGGATCGGCCGGGCCGTCCACGATCATCTCGCCCTTGTTCACGACTTGGCCGTCATGCACCAGCACTTGCTTGTCCTTGGTGATCAAGAACTCATGCTTGTTGCCGTCCATGTCCGTGATTTCCAGACGCTGCTTGCCCTTGGTTTCTTTACCGAACGCAACCGTACCCGTGACTTCTGCCAGCATACCGGCATCTTTCGGCGAGCGCGCTTCGAACAGTTCGGCTACGCGTGGCAAACCACCGGTAATATCGCGCGTTTTTTGCGATTCGGTAGGGATACGTGCCAGCACTTCACCAACCGATACCTGTTGACCGTCTTTCACCATAATCAGCGCGCCGACCTGGAAGCCGATCGCCACCGAGTGTTCGGTGCCGGCGATCTTGACTTCTTCGTTCACATCGTTGATCAGCTTGACTTGCGGACGCAGGGTCTTGGTCAGCGAACCGCGACGTTTCGCATCGATCGCCACCAGGGTGGACAGACCGGTCACTTCGTCGACTTGACGGGCGACGGTGACGCCTTCTTCGACGTTCTCGAAACGCACTTGACCGGCGTATTCGGTAATGATCGGACGGGTCAGCGGATCCCACGTTGCCAGGGCCGTACCGGCCTTGATGACCAGGCCGTCCTTGACGATCAGGGTCGCACCGTACGGTACTTTATGACGCTCACGCTCACGGCCATGGTCGTCGGTAATCAGCACTTCGCCGGAACGGGAAATGACGATTTGCGCGCCCTTGCCGTTCGTCACATAACGCATGGTTGCCGTGAAGCGGATGGTACCGTTCGATTTGGCTTCTACCGACGATGCCACTGCCGCACGCGATGCCGCACCACCAATGTGGAACGTACGCATGGTCAGCTGGGTACCCGGCTCACCAATCGACTGCGCAGCGACCACACCGACGGCTTCGCCGGCGTTGACCATCGAGCCGCGGCCCAGGTCGCGGCCATAGCACTTGGCGCACAGGCCGAAGCGGGTTTCGCACGTCAGTGGCGTGCGAACCTTGACTTCATCGATGGACAGACGCTCGATCTCTTCGACCATGTCTTCGTCCATCAGCGAGCCGGCTTCGTACAGCGTTTCCTGGGTTTCAGGGTTGACGACATCATGCACGGTGACACGGCCGAGGATACGGTCGCGCAACGGCTCGATGACTTCACCACCTTCAACCAGCGCCTTCATCAGCGCGCCGTTCGTGGTGCCGCAATCATCTTCGATCACCACCAAGTCTTGCGTTACATCGACCAGACGACGCGTCAGGTAACCGGAGTTAGCCGTTTTCAGCGCCGTATCGGCCAGACCTTTACGCGCACCGTGGGTCGAAATGAAGTACTGCAAAACGTTCAGACCTTCGCGGAAGTTCGCGGTAATCGGCGTTTCGATAATCGAGCCATCCGGTTTCGCCATCAGACCACGCATACCGGCCAACTGACGAATCTGGGCTGCGGAACCGCGCGCGCCGGAGTCGGCCATCATGTAAATGGCGTTGAACGATTCTTGCGTCGACTTGGTGCCGTCGCGGCGGATCACGTCTTCGACTTTGAGCTGGTCCATCATGGCCTTGCCGACTTCATCCGAGGTTTTGCCCCAGATATCGACTACCTTGTTGTAACGCTCGCCGGCGGTCACGAGACCCGAGGCGTATTGCTGTTCGATCTGCTTGACTTCCGATTCGGCCGCCGCGATCAGGGTGACTTTTTGCGGTGGTACCAGCATGTCGTCGACGCAGATCGAGATACCGGCGCGTGTCGCCAGGCGGAAACCCGATTGCATCAGTTTGTCTGCGAACACCACGGTGGCGCGCAGGCCGCACTTGCGGAACGACGTGTTGATCAGCTTGGAAATTTCTTTCTTTTTCAGCGCGCGGTTCAGAACGGAGAACGGCAGGCCTTTAGGCAGAATTTCCGACAGGATCGCACGGCCGATCGTCGTCTCATAGCGGGTTACCGTTTTCTCGAATTCGCCGGTTTCGGCGTTTTTCGGGTATTCGGTAATACGCACGGTGACGCGGGTCGTCAGTTCGACTTCCTTGTTGTCGTAGGCGCGGATCACTTCCGATACGTCAGGGAACATCATCCCTTCGTTCTTCGCATTGATCGCTTCGCGAGTCGCGTAGTACAGACCGAGCACGATATCTTGCGACGGCACGATCGACGGTTCGCCGTTCGATGGGAACAGGATGTTGTTCGACGCCAGCATCAAGGTACGCGCTTCCATCTGCGCTTCGATCGACAAAGGAACGTGGACAGCCATTTGGTCACCGTCAAAGTCGGCATTGAATGCCGCGCAGACGAGTGGGTGCAACTGGATGGCCTTGCCTTCAATCAGGACCGGCTCGAAAGCCTGGATACCCAGACGGTGCAAGGTAGGTGCGCGGTTCAACATGATCGGATGTTCACGGATCACGTCTTCCAGGATGTCCCACACGACCGGCTCTTGAATCTCGACCAGCTTTTTAGCGGCCTTGATCGTGGTAGCCAGACCCATCAATTCCAGTTTATTGAAAATGAATGGTTTGAACAGTTCCAGCGCCATCAGTTTCGGCAAGCCGCACTGATGCAGTTTCAATTGCGGGCCCACGACGATGACCGAACGACCGGAGTAATCGACGCGTTTGCCCAGCAAGTTTTGACGGAAACGGCCGCCCTTGCCCTTGATCATCTCAGCGAGCGACTTCAGCGGACGCTTGTTGGCGCCAGTCATCGCTTTACCGCGACGGCCGTTGTCCAGCAGCGAATCGACTGCTTCTTGCAGCATGCGCTTTTCGTTGCGCGTGATGATCTCTGGAGCGCGCAGCTCCATCAGGCGTTTCAGACGGTTGTTACGGTTAATGACGCGGCGATACAGATCGTTCAGATCCGAGGTCGCGAAACGGCCACCGTCCAGCGGTACCAGCGGACGCAGTTCCGGCGGCAGCACTGGCAGCACTTCCATGATCATCCAGTCAGGCTTGATGCCCGAACGTTGGAACGCTTCGAGCACTTTCAGGCGCTTGGCGTATTTCTTGATCTTGGCTTCGGATTTCGATTCCTTCAGTTCCACGCGCAGCGTTTCGGCATCGCGGTGGATGTCGATCGAGCGCAGCAGTTCACGGATACCTTCGGCGCCCATGAAGGCGGTGAAGTCATCGCCGTACTCTTCGTACTTGGCGGCGTAATCGTCTTCCGACATGATCTGGCACTTTTTCAGCGGCGTCATGCCTGGATCGGTCACGACGTATGCTTCAAAGTACAGCACGCGTTCGATGTCCCGCAGGGTCATGTCCAGGACCATGCCCAGACGCGACGGCAGCGACTTCAGGAACCAGATATGCGCGGTAGGCGAGGCCAGCTCGATGTGGCCCATGCGCTCGCGGCGCACTTTGGCCAGGGTGACTTCGACGCCGCACTTTTCGCAGATCACGCCGCGGTGTTTCAGGCGCTTGTACTTGCCGCACAGGCATTCGTAATCCTTGATCGGGCCAAAGATCTTGGCGCAGAACAGGCCATCGCGCTCAGGCTTGAAGGTACGGTAGTTGATGGTTTCCGGCTTCTTGACTTCGCCGTAGGACCACGAACGGATTTTCTCAGGCGAAGCGAGACCGATCTTGATTGCATCGAAGGTCTCGTTAGTCTGTACTTGCTTGAATAGATCGAGCAGTGCTTTCATGTATCACTCCAGAGGTGATTAAATTTCTATATTCCTGAGACTACATTGCCCGGCATGGTTTCCCAGCCGGGCTTTGTGTTTCCCAAACCAAATGACAAGTGGCTGTCTTTTAGTTGCGTTCGAGGTCGATATCGATACCCAGCGAACGGATTTCCTTGACCAGCACGTTGAACGATTCCGGCATGCCGGCGTCGATCACGTGGTCGCCCTTGACCAGGTTTTCGTACACTTTGGTACGGCCATTCACGTCATCGGACTTGACGGTCAACATCTCTTGCAAGACATACGACGCGCCATACGCTTCCAGTGCCCAGACTTCCATCTCACCGAAACGCTGACCACCGAACTGGGCTTTACCACCCAGCGGCTGCTGCGTTACCAGCGAGTAAGGACCGGTCGAACGCGCATGCATCTTGTCATCAACCAAGTGATGCAGTTTCAGCATGTGCATGACGCCAACAGTCACCTTGCGCTCGAATGCTTCACCGGTGCGACCGTCATACATGGTCACCTGGTTTTTCGACGGGGTCATGCCAAGGTTCTTGGCAATCGCGTCAGGGTAAGCCAGGTCCAGCATGCGGCGGATCTCTTCTTCGTTGGCGCCGTCGAACACTGGCGTGGCAAATGGAACACCTTTTTTCAGGTTTTCCGCCAGCTTCATGATTTCTTCGTCGTCGAACGCGTCCAGATCTTCAGCGCGGCCGTTTTCGTTGTAGATCACGGTCAGGTACTTGCGCATTTCTTCAGCTTGCGTGTGCGCCTTGAGCATTTCGCCGATGCGGATACCCAGACCCTTGGCAGCCCAGCCCAAGTGAGTCTCGAGAATCTGACCAACGTTCATCCGTGAAGGAACGCCCAGCGGGTTCAGCACAACGTCGGCTGGCGTGCCGTCGGCCATGTATGGCATGTCTTCCACAGGAACAATACGGGAAACCACACCCTTGTTACCGTGGCGACCTGCCATCTTGTCGCCCGACTGCAGGCGGCGTTTCACGGCCAGGTACACCTTGACCATTTTTTGCACGCCTGGTTGCAGCTCATCGCCTTGCGTCAGTTTCTTGCGCTTCTCTTCGAAGGCCAGATCGAACTGGTGACGCTTCTCGTTGATCGATTCCTTGATCGCTTCGAGCGCTACCGCTGCATCGTCGTCCGCAGGGCGGATGTCGAACCAGTGGTATTTGTCCAGATCAGCCAGGTAGTCCTTGGTGATCTTGGCGCCTTTGGCCAGCTTTTTAGGGCCGCCGTTGACGACTTTGCCAATCAGCATTTTTTCCAGACGCTGGAAGGCATCACCTTCAACGATACGCATCTGGTCGTTCAGATCCAGACGGAAGCGTTTCAGTTCGTCATCGATAATTTGCTGAGCACGCTTGTCGCGCACGATGCCTTCACGGGTGAAGACTTGCACATCGATCACGGTACCGATCATGCCCGAAGGCACGCGCAGCGAAGTGTCTTTCACGTCCGATGCTTTTTCGCCGAAAATCGCGCGCAGCAGCTTCTCTTCCGGGGTCAGCTGGGTTTCGCCTTTTGGCGTTACTTTACCAACCAGGGTGTCGCCAGCCTGCACTTCAGCACCGATGTAGACGATACCGGACTCATCCAGACGTGCCAGCTGATTTTCAGCCAGGTTCGAAATGTCGCGCGTAATTTCTTCCGCGCCCAGTTTCGTGTCACGGGCAACAACCGACAACTCTTCGATGTGAATCGAGGTGTAGCGGTCGTCTTTCACGACATTTTCCGAGATCAGGATCGAATCTTCGAAGTTCAGACCATTCCATGGCATGAAGGCCACGGTCATGTTCTGGCCCAGAGCCAATTCACCCAGGTCGGTCGATGCGCCATCGGCGATCACGTCGCGCTTGGCAACACGGTCGCCCACTTGCACGATAGGACGCTGGTTGATGTTGGTGTTCTGGTTCGAACGGGTGTACTTGATCAGGTTGTAGATGTCGACGCCCACTTCACCAGCGGTTGCTTCGTCATCGTTCACGCGAATCACGACACGGCCCGCATCGATGTAATCGACGATACCGCCACGCAAGGCTTGCACGGTGGTGCCCGAGTCGACCGCAACAGTGCGTTCGATACCGGTACCGACCAGCGCTTTTTCCGGACGCAAGCAAGGCACAGCCTGGCGTTGCATGTTGGCGCCCATCAATGCACGGTTCGCATCATCGTGTTCGAGGAACGGAATCAGCGAGGCAGCGACGGAAACGATCTGGCCTGGCGCCACGTCCATGTATTGGATGCGCTCTGGCGACACGAGGATCGTTTCGCCAGCTTCACGTGCGGAAACCAGTTCATCGGACAAGGTACCGTTCTTGTCGATGGTCGCATTCGCCTGGGCGATGATGTAGCGGCCTTCTTCAATCGCGGACAGGTAATCGATCTGTTCGGTGATCTTGGAACCTTCGACCTTGCGGTACGGGGTTTCCAGGAAGCCGTATTCATTCAGGCGGGCATACAACGCCAGCGAGTTGATCAGACCAATGTTCGGACCTTCCGGTGTCTCGATCGGGCAGACGCGGCCGTAGTGAGTCGGATGCACGTCGCGCACTTCAAAGCCGGCGCGTTCGCGTGTCAGACCGCCGGGTCCCAGAGCCGATACACGGCGCTTGTGGGTAATTTCCGACAGAGGATTGGTTTGATCCATAAACTGCGACAGCTGGGACGAACCGAAGAACTCGCGAATCGCGGCCGAAATCGGCTTCGAGTTGATCAGGTCGTGCGGCATCAGGTTGTCCGCTTCGGCTTGGCCGAGGCGTTCCTTGACGGCGCGTTCAACACGCACCAAGCCGGCGCGGAATTGATTCTCAGCCAGTTCGCCCACGCAACGTACGCGACGGTTACCCAGGTGATCGATATCGTCGACTTCGCCGCGGCCATTGCGCAGCTCCACCAGGATCTTGATCACGGCCAGCACGTCTTCGTTCGACAGGGTCATGGCGCCCGTCAGTTCATCGCGGCCAATGCGGCGGTTGAACTTCATGCGGCCCACGGCCGACAGGTCGTAGCGGTCCGAATTGTAGAACAGGCCATTGAACAACGCTTCCACCGAATCTTCGGTAGGCGGTTCGCCTGGACGCATCATGCGGTAGATCGCCACTTTCGCAGCCATCTGGTCGGCGGTGTCGTCGATACGCAGGGTTTGCGAGATGTAGGCGCCTTGATCCAGGTCGTTGGTGTACAACGTTTGGATGTCGGAGATGTTGGCATCGCGCAGGCGGCCCAGCAGGTCTTCGGTCAGCTCATCGTTCGCGGAAGCGACGACTTCACCGGTGTCGCCATCGACGATATTCTTCGCCAATACGCGGCCCAGCAGGTAGTCTTCCGGTACGGAAATGTGCTTGATGCCGGCAGCTTCGATATCACGCACGTGCTTGGCGTTGATACGTTTGTCTTTCAGGACCAGGGTCTTGCCCGACTTGTCGACGATGTCGAAACGCGCGACTTCACCGCGCAGACGCTCGGCAACGAATTCCATCTCCGCGCCTTCGGAGCGCAGGTTGAAATTGTCGAAGACAAAGAAGTTGGCCAGGATTTGCTCGTGCGACATGCCGATGGCTTTGAGCAAAATCGTCACTGGCATCTTGCGGCGGCGGTCGACGCGGAAGAACAGGATGTCTTTCGGGTCGAACTCGAAGTCCAGCCACGAACCGCGGTAAGGAATGATACGCGCGGAGAACAGCAGTTTGCCCGACGAGTGAGTCTTGCCGCGGTCATGTTCGAAGAACACGCCAGGCGAACGGTGCAGCTGGGAAACGATAACCCGCTCAGTGCCGTTGATGACGAACGAACCGGTGGTCGTCATGAGCGGCAATTCGCCCATGTAGACTTCCTGCTCTTTCATTTCCTTGACGACTGGCTTGGTTGGCGATTCCTTGTCCAGGATCACCAGGCGCACTTTCGCGCGCAGCGGCGACGCGAACGTCAGGCCACGTTGTTGACATTCTTTGACGTCAAAGGCTGGATCGCCCAGGACGTACGACAAGAATTCGAGACGCGCAAAACCATTGTGCGAAACGATAGGGAAAATCGAAGTGAAAGCCGACTGCAGGCCATCATTCTTGCGGCCGGACGGTGCTATGTCCTCTTGCAAGAAGCTATGATAAGACTCGAGCTGGGTCGCCAGCAGGAACGGAACGTGGTGAACGTTGGCGCGCTTCGCGAATGATTTGCGAATGCGTTTCTTCTCAGTAAATGAGTAGTGCATGGACACTCCGTGAGTGACAGAAAGGATAGAAAATTCAGGTTTTGCAAGTGTTCGTTTGCACCGCTGCGTGTGACACAGACGAAACCTCAAGGCTCTGCTTTCCGGCTTGAATCGAATAAAAACTGCGGCTACAAATACATGACAAATACGATGCGGACGACAAAGGAGCCAAAGTCGGATTTCCCCCCTTGCGAGGGGAAACCTCAGACTTTGACTCGGGCGCTAACTGACGCCGGTACAGATATTACTTGATCGAAGCGGTCGCGCCGGCTTCTACCAGTTTCTTCTGTGCTGCTTCAGCGTCAGCTTTCGACACTGCTTCTTTCACAGTTTTTGGTGCGCCATCGACCAGGTCTTTAGCTTCTTTCAAGCCCAGGCCGGTGATTTCGCGAACTGCTTTAATGACGCCAACTTTGTTTGCGCCGAAGCTGTCGAGGATGACGTTGAATTCGGTTTGTTCTTCAGCAGCTGCTGCTGGGCCTGCTGCAGGACCGGCCGAAGCCATTGCTGCTGCGGACACGCCGAATTTTTCTTCGAATGCTTTAACCAGGTCGTTCAGGTCCATTACGGACATGGCGCTAACTGCTTCCAGGATATCGTCTTTGCTAATTGCCATTTTGAAACTCCTAAATTTATTACGTTAGTTACATCAGATTGGTACTGAGAGAAAAAAGCGCACGCAATTAAGCGGCTGCTGGGGCTTCTTCTGCTGCTGCTTCTTCTGCAGGAGCTTCGGCGCCTTCGCCTTTTTTCGCTGCCAGGGCAGCCAGACCACGTGCAAAGCCCGAAACCGGAGCCAGCATAACGCCCAACAACTGCGCAATGAGGACTTCACGGCTAGGAATGCTCGCCAACGCGGTGACAGCAGCTGTATCCAGCGGCTTGCCTGCGTAGTTACCTGCTTTGATGACCAGTTTGTCGTTGGTTTTAGCAAAGTCAGCGATGACTTTAGCTGCTGCAACGGCATCGGCCGAGATCGAGTAGATCAACGGGCCGGTCATGGCATCTGCCAGGCTGGCGAATGCGGTACCTTCAACGGAGCGACGAGCCAGAGTGTTTTTCAACACACGCAGGTACACGCCTTGGGCACGCGCTTTAGCACGCAGTTGCGTCAAGTGACCAACCTGGATGCCACGATATTCGGCCACGACGATCGTTTGCGCATTTGCTACTTGTGCGGAAACTTCGGCGACGACGGCCTTTTTGTCATTCAGATTGAGACTCACGGTCAACCTCCTTAAATGATGTTCGGCAATCACAACCGAGTGGTTGAGCGCCTTGCATCGGTTCGAACACGGCGTCCGAAGTCAAGAAGTACTAAACTGAGCGGATACATTCACGCAGCATGAGGACTACAAAACTTGTTCGGGTACACCATCTGCGTTGGGCACTCCCCGTTGCCAGGAAGCCTATTAACCTTCTGCACATGGAGTCGCAGTCGGCCCAACGGTCTTTGATTGTCTGCCTGCACGGTGCGAACACCGCGCAGACAGCCCAAAGATGCGCCCACAGCGCCCGGAGGCGCGTGGGACTTGATTCTCTACTTAAGCTGCCAGGCTAGACTGGTCAACACGGACGCCAGCGCCCATGGTCGACGACAGCGAGACTTTGCGCAGGTACACGCCTTTGCTCGATGCTGGCTTGGCTTTGTTCAGGGCGTCGATCAGTGCGACCAGATTCGATTTCAGATCTGCGTCAGCGAACGATTTACGGCCGATGGTAGCGTGAATGATACCGGATTTGTCGGTACGGTACTGAACTTGACCGGCTTTCGCGTTTTTCACGGCGGTAGCAACGTCAGCAGTAACAGTGCCAACTTTCGGGTTAGGCATCAAGCCGCGTGGGCCCAGGATCTGACCCAGGGTACCAACGATACGCATGGTATCTGGCGAAGCGATAACGATATCGAAAGGCATGTTACCGGCTTTGATCGACTCAGCCAGGTCTTCCATACCAACGATGTCGGCGCCGGCTGCTTTAGCAGCTTCCGCTTTTTCGCCCGACGCGAAGACAGCTACGCGTACGGTTTTGCCGGTACCAGCTGGCAGCACGACGGAGCCGCGCACCACTTGGTCGGATTTCTTAGGATCTACGCCCAGTTGTACCGATACGTCGATCGATTCATTGAACTTGGCCGTTGCGCATTCTTTGATCAGAACGACAGCGCTGTCGAAAGCGTACACTTTGGTACGGTCGACTTTGGCTTTCAAAGCCTTGATACGTTTGGATAACTTAGCCATTATACAACACCTTCCACCGTGATACCAATCGAACGTGCGGAACCAGCGATGGTGCGTACAGCAGCATCCATGTCGGCAGCGGTCAGATCAGGGGTTTTCAATTTAGCGATTTCTTCAGCTTGTGCGCGGGTCAGCGTACCGACTTTGTCGGTATGTGGCTTCGGCGAACCTTTGGTGATCGCTGCAGCTTTTTTGATCAGGTAGGTTGCTGGAGGCGTCTTCATCACGAAAGTGAAGGACTTGTCCGCAAATGCCGTGATCACGACTGGGATAGGCATGCCTGGCTCGAGACCTTGGGTCTGCGCGTTGAACGCTTTGCAGAATTCCATGATGTTCAGGCCACGCTGACCCAGAGCTGGACCGATTGGTGGGGATGGGTTTGCTTTACCAGCTGGAACTTGCAGCTTGATAAAACCAATGATTTTCTTTGCCATGATGGCTCCTATCTTGGATTGAGTAGTAGCGCCCCGCCGATCCTACCCTGGCGGGGCTCCTCTGACCGGATTTCGCTGTGACTGCCGCGACGCTCCTGGTGGCGCTGATACAACTTAAACTTTTTCGACCTGGCCGAATTCGAGCTCTACTGGAGTAGCGCGGCCGAAAATGGTGACCGATACGCGAACCTTGGATTTCTCGTAATTGACTTCTTCGACATTGCCGTTGAAATCGGTGAACGGACCATCCTTGATACGCACTTGCTCGCCCACCTCGTACAAGGTTTTTGGACGGGGCTTTTCAACGCCTTCTTGCATTTGCTTCATGATGCCGTCGATTTCGCGCGCAGAGATCGGCGTCGGCTTGTTCGACTTGCCACCAATAAAGCCTGTAACCTTGCTGGTGTTCTTGACCAGATGCCAGCTCTCGTCCGTCATTTCCATTTCAACCAGCACATAGCCGGGATAGAAACGACGCTCGGTAACCGACTTCACACCATTCTTGACTTCGACCACTTCTTCGATCGGCACCAGGATCTGGCCGAACTGGTCTTGCATGCCCGCGCGCTCGATGCGCTCGGTCAGTGCGCGCATGACGCTTTTTTCCATGCCGGAATAAGCATGCACGACATACCAGCGCTTGCTGCTCACTGGCACGCTCAGCGCTGCACCAGCATCCGCTACCGGAGCGTCGCCCGGAACGGATTCGTCCGCTGCTTCATCATGCACATTTTCGCTCATTATTTTTTCCAACCCAGAATTACGTCATACAACAAAAACTCAAGCAATTTATCCGTGCCCCACAGGAAAATCGCCATTACCAGCACAAAGGCAAACACGATCGCAGTAATCTGCGTGGCTTCTTTGCGGGTAGGCCAAACGACTTTCTTGGTTTCGCGCACAGCTTCTTTGGCGAAATTGAGAAATTCACGGCCGGTCGTCGAGACATACAAGAGCGCAACAGCAATAACCAAACCAGCCACAAGCGCGCTTGCACGCACCAGAGCTGGTTGGCCTGCCAGGTAATAAAACCCGACTACTCCTGCAATCGCAGCCACTATTGCCAGCGCGACTTTTATCTTGTCACTCGACGTGCTAACGGTTTGCACGGATTGATTTGACATTTTTCTACTTTCGGTGCCCTGCACCTTGACGGTGGCAGGGACGGAGGGCATCGAACCCCCAACCTTCGGTTTTGGAGACCGACGCTCTGCCAATTGAGCTACGTCCCTACGTAAAACTTTCGAGGAGTGCTATTCTACCACCCAGGACGCCCCAGGTGGAAGCATAACATTTCCTTATGCGAGGATTTTTGCAACCACGCCGGCGCCGACGGTACGACCGCCTTCACGGATAGCGAAGCGCAGGCCTTCTTCCATCGCGATCGGGTTGATCAGCTTGACGGTGATCGACACGTTATCGCCTGGCATGACCATTTCTTTGTCTGCTGGCAACTCGATCGAACCAGTCACGTCCGTAGTACGGAAGTAGAACTGTGGACGATAGTTGTTGAAGAATGGCGTATGACGGCCGCCTTCGTCTTTCGACAGAACATAGATCTCGCCGGTGAAGTGTGCATGCGGCTTGATCGAGCCTGGCTTTGCCAGAACTTGACCACGTTGCACGTCTTCACGCTTGGTGCCGCGCAGCAGCAGACCAACGTTGTCACCGGCCATACCTTGGTCCAGCAACTTGCGGAACATTTCCACGCCGGTGCAAATGGTCTTGACGGTATCGATAATACCAACGATTTCGATCTCTTCGCCGACTTTAACAATACCGCGCTCGATACGACCGGTCACAACGGTACCGCGACCCGAGATCGAGAACACGTCTTCTACTGGCATCAGGAACGCACCGTCAATAGCGCGCTCTGGCGTTGGGATGTACGAATCGAGGGCATCGGCCAGACGCAGCACTGCGTCCACGCCCATTTCGCCTTCTTTGCCTTCCAGCGCCATACGTGCCGAACCTTTGATGATAGGCACGTCGTCGCCAGGGAACTCATACTTCGACAACAGCTCGCGCACTTCCATTTCAACCAGTTCCAGCAGCTCTTCGTCATCGACCAGGTCGCACTTGTTCAGGAACACGATGATGTATGGAACGCCAACTTGGCGGGCCAGCAGGATGTGTTCGCGGGTCTGTGGCATTGGGCCGTCAGCTGCGGAGCATACCAGGATCGCGCCGTCCATCTGCGCGGCACCGGTAATCATGTTCTTGATGTAATCGGCGTGGCCTGGGCAGTCAACGTGAGCGTAGTGGCGGGCAGCCGTTTCGTACTCAACGTGGGCGGTGTTAATCGTAATACCGCGCGCTTTTTCTTCCGGTGCTGCATCGATCTGGTCGTATGCCTTAGCTTCGCCGCCGAATTTCTTCGACAGAACCGTTGCGATTGCAGCGGTCAGCGTGGTTTTACCGTGGTCGACGTGGCCGATGGTGCCGACGTTGACGTGCGGCTTGGTCCGTTCGAATTTACCTTTTGCCATTTTGAACTCCTAATGATTTGATTAGATTGCTCAGGCACACGCCCGACGGTCTGGTTTGAATTGCTTCTGTGCTGCCTGCTGCGAATTCTGGTGCCCTTGACGTGGATCGAACACGTGGCCTCTCCCTTACCAAGGGAGTGCTCTACCACTGAGCTACAAGGGCTGTAATTTGTTGCATGCGATGCATCAAGCATCTGAACGGAAACTGGAGCGGGTGAAGGGAATCGAACCCTCGTCGTAAGCTTGGAAGGCTTCTGCTCTACCATTGAGCTACACCCGCGAGGTATCGTTCACTTTATCTTCACTTACTTGCTACTACCCAGTTTTCCTTGCAAAAACTTGGTGGAGGGGGCTGGATTCGAACCAGCGTACTCATAGAGAACAGATTTACAGTCTGTCGCCTTTAACCACTCGGCCACCCCTCCGCGGGAACCGCAGAGTATGAAGCATCCACTCACAACTGTCAACCTTATTTACTGATGCCTGACTGCTGCATTTGCATATAAAGAAGAAGTTGGCTGCTTCGGGGCGTGATTATAAGCTCCCAAATTAGTAATGTGCAAGGCTTGGCGCGAAAAAGTCGTCTTTTTTCGCATTTTTTTTCGCTACCCTGCCGGCAAGCCGCATTTTGCCGTCATTCGCCCTGTGTTTTTCTGGTTTACCGGGCGTCAGGCGGGTGCATCCAGGAGTTGCCATGGGGCTTATATTTACGCAATAACTGCTGATGCAGGCCAGAAAGGACGGGCAATTTGGGGTTGCGCGGGTCCAGGCGGCGCACACCGGCAATAAAAGTCAGCGCCTGCTGCCCCATGCGCGCATCCCAACCCTCGTGTTCCAGGCATTTCAGCACCGCCACGGCGGCGTTGAACACCACTTGCGGGTTGTCGGGCAGGCGCGTGACGGCCTCGCCCATCAGCTCGACGGCGCCGCGGAAATCGCCCGCGCCTGCCCTGGCTGCGCCGGCCGCCACCATGTCGGCCACTTCCTGGCGGCTTTGGCGCGCCAGGGCCTTGGCCAGCTCCTCGCGCCCCGCGTCTTCAAACACGGCCATGGCGTGCGTCATGGCGGCGCTGTCGGCGGCATTGCGCATGACTTCGCGCATCACCTCGGCGGCGCCATCTTCGCGCCCGTGCGCCAGGCAGTGGCGCGCCAGCTCTGTTTTGAGCATGTTCGAGCCGCCCACGCTGTGACGGTTGGCAGCGAGGGCGGCGTCGAGCGACTGCAGCAATCGCTCGGCGTTGCCCGTATGCGCATGCAGCATGGCGCTGCACAGCGCGCTGCACAATTGGGTGTTCTTTTGCCCGCCCATCGACTTGTCGAGGTCGCGGATGACAGCGCCCGCCTGCAGCGGATCGCCCTTGCGCACCAGGGTCTGCACCAACCGCACATGGTCTTCCGGATCGCGGAACTCGGAATACCTGGCCTTGCTGACCACCAGCTTCAGGGCTTTTTCCGCCATCTCGATATCGTCGGCCGCCAGGGCCGCCTCGCCCAGGCGGCGCAAACGGCGCACGGCATGCGGCGACAGTGCCACCGCATCGCTCAGGGCCGCTTGCGCCAGGTCGGGCTTGCCTTGCGCCAGATGCGTGCGGGCCAGCCAGTCATACGCATCGAGGAAGCGCTTATTGTTTTCCAGCAAGCCTTCCAGCGTGCCCTGCGCCGTTGCATACTCGCCCAGCATGAACTGCGTCTTGGCCTGACCCAAACGCGCCCAGCCGATGGCCTTGGCGTCGTACAGCGCCGCATAGATCGGCTCCGCCTCAGCCGCTTCGCCCAACAGCAGATGCAGCTCGGCGCGCAGGCGCAGGAAATCGGTGGCATAGCGCGGATACAGGCTGGCGCCCTCGGCGCAGGCGGAAATCGCCGCGCGCTCGTTGCCGACGTCGATCAAGGCATACACGGGCACGAAGGCGTTGCGCTTGTCGAGCGCACGGCCGATGCGCTCCAACATGTTGTCGGCGGTAAACGGTTTCAGGATGTAGTCGGTGGGCAGCAGCTCGACGGCGCTGACCACCTTGGCGAAACTGCCTTCGCCCGTGACCATGAAAAACATGGTGGAAGCGTGTATCAGCTTGTGGTGGCGCAAGTCTTCCAGCATCTGCTGGCCATCCTGCCCGCCTTCGAGGTCGTACTCGCACAGGATCAAGTCATATGCTTTGGTGCCCAGCATGCGGACCGCCTGGCCCGAGCTGCCTGCGTCGTCGATCTTTGCCAGGCCGCACAGGTTGAGCATGTTGTGCAGGCTCGAGCGCATGCCCGGATGCGGCTCGATGATCAGTGCGCTAAGGCCCTTGAGTTCTTTCATGTCGTGATGTCCGAAATCTCCGCGGCGCGCCACACTGGTGCGTGGCGCCAGCCTGCAGAGGCTGCCGAGTATATGACGGCGCCACGCACAAGGGAATGGCGCGGCGCCGAAAATCGGCAACTCAGGCGGCGGCGCGCTCCGGATGCCACAGTTCCGGCTCGTTGTCGATCAGGTCGAGCAGTGCCAGCACCACTTGCGGGTCGAACTGGCTGCCGCTGCGCTCTTCAATATACACGCGTACCTGCGGATACGGCCACGCTTCCTTGTAGGGGCGCTCGTGCAGCAGCGCATCGAACACGTCGACCACGGCAACGATGCGCGCCGCTACGGGGATGTCGCGCCCCTTGAGGCCCTGCGGATAGCCGGCGCCATCGAAATGCTCGTGGTGGCCGCCGGCGATCTGCGCGCCATACGTCAGGTAGCTGACGCCATCGACCATGTTCGCGGCCCGCTCCAGGATCGTGCGCCCGACGCTGGCATGCAGTTGCATCTGCGCCCGCTCCTCGTCCGTATGCCGGCCCGGTTTCAGCAGGACGGCGTCCGGCGTGGCCACCTTGCCCACGTCGTGCAGGATGCTGGCCAGGCCGATCATGTCGAGCAACTGCGGCGTCAGCTCGTCGGCATACACGCCGCGCTGCTGCATGCGGCGGGCGATGGCGTCCGACAGTTGCTGCACGCGCCGCACATGGCCTCCCGTGTTGCTGTCGCGGAACTCGGCCAGGTCGGCCAGGGCCACCACGGTGGCTTCTTGCGCCTTGCGCAGCTGGCCGAACATGTACAAGTTGTCAAAGGCGGCAGCGATGCGCTGGCAAAACACTTCCAGCAAATCGCGCTGGATCTGCGCCAGCGGCCAGGGCGGCGTGACGGAGATGGCCAGTTCGCGGTTGCCTTCCGTGTGAATGAACAGCACATTGGCCGGATGCTCGAACTGGCTGCGCTTTTCTGCAAACGCCTTGTCGATGGTCGGCGTCAGCGCATGGTCTGCCGGCATGGCCTCCGACTCGGCCAGCATGGCATAAGTGCCCGTGGCGGCCACCACCTCGGGCCGTCCGGCGCCGCCCTGCATCACGCACAGCACGCCATCGGCGCCCACGTCGAGGATGGCGCTGACCTGGTTCAGCACGCCGGAAGCAAATTCGCGCAGCGAATGGATCTGGTACAGATTGGTGGCGCCGGCGAGAATCTTGCCCAGGCCGATGCGGCTGCGTTCGAGCATCATCAGGCTCTCGTAGGCGCGCAAGGCCGAGATGACGGTGGTAAACAGCTTCTGTGTCGTCAGCTCCGTCTTGGCCTTGTAATCGTTGATGTCGTATTCGATGATGACGCGCTGCTCGGGCGCCTGGCCCGGCTGGCCCGTACGCAGCACGACGCGCACGATGGAATTGTTCAGCTCGGCGCGGATACGCTTGGCGAGGATCAGGCCTGCGTCATCCGTTTCCATCACCACATCGAGCAGCACCAGCGCGATATCTGGCGTGTCGCGCAAGATCTCATATCCTTCGCGGCCGCTGTAGGCGGAGAACAGCTCCAGTTCACGGCCCTTGAAACTGACATTGCGCAGCGCCAGCCGCGTCACCGCATGCACATCGACGTCGTCATCGACGATCAAGACCCGCCACAGGCGCTGGTCGGGTGCGGCCAGTCCGGCAGGACTCGCCACCGGCTCATCCTCGTCGAGCAGCCAGTTCTCATCTGCATCGGCTTTGAGGTCGGTCATGAATACTCCTAAGGGATAAGGTCGATGTGGGCGCTGCTTTGACGCCTATCAAGCATAATCAGATTAGATGCTGCTTACAACAGGATTCTGCGTGCCACCTTCGCCGTTGGCCGGGCTGGACGCGGGTGCCGCTGTGTCACTCTGCGGCTTGGCGCCACAACTGTCCTGGCCGGGCCCGACGGCCTGGTAGCGCACTTCATACTTGCCCGCGCTGAGCTTCTCGACCGTCAGCTTGTCATGCGCCAGCAGGTAAATGTAGCGCACATTCGCGCGCCGCTCCAGGTCATACAGCTTGACGAACACGGGCGCCGCATTGGCACTGTTGTCGATGCTCAGCGCCAGTTCATCGCCCTTGTTACTGACCGGAAAACCATCCACATAGCCGGACTGCGCCGGCCATGGCTCGCCATTCGGCGCCACCAGCGCGGTCGGCTGGTCGGTGCCATCGCACACGGGCTTGCTCGCTTTCAGGACCAGTTGGGACACTGCCTGCATGCGGATCTGGGGCGTCCTGGCCTGCGCCGGCTCGGCTGCATACGGCTTGCCCACGGCCCAGCTATCGACGGCCACCGCTTCCGGCTTGGCCGCTGGCAGCAAGCTGGCCTCGCCATCGACCGGCGCCTCCTTGTGCGGCTTGCCGCCATCGCGGGCCAGGCCATTCCAGGTCGTCGCCAACGCAGTCGGCATCGGCTGGGCAGTATCGAGCATCAGCAAGGCGCCCAGCCAACCGAACAGCAGACAGACAAGCAGGCTCAGCCACCAGCGCCAGTTGCGCCAGATCGGCAACGGGCCGCGCCGCGCCTTGCCCGTCGGCGGCGGCACATCCTGCGCCCAGGCGTGTTCATGCTGCTGGGCAGGGCCTTTCGGCCGGCCATCCCTGGACTTGCCTTCGTCGTGATGGGTGCTTTCCAGCCATTCGATTTCCCATTCCTCGGCGGCGATCCACTCGTCGTGCTCGCGGCGGCGTTGCGGGTCGGACAAGGTGCCATACGCGCTGTTGAGGATCGCCATGATGCGGGCGGCCTTTTCGTCGCCGGGATTCTTGTCTGGATGGTATTTCTGGCTGAGGGCCTTGTACGCGGCACGTATGACTTCCTGCGGCGCCAGGCGCGCCACTTTCAGGTTGTCATAGTGTGTATGTATCTTTCCCATCGTTCTATCTTGAAATCGGTGCGCGGCGACGGGTTCTTGCAGGATGGAACCGTGCTGTATCGGTCATCATATACGATATGACAAGTTAATAACCGCGGCGCAGAGGAAATTGCAGGGCGAGACTGCCCTGCCTTGACATTACAAGCGGTGGCTGCGGTCGCCGGACAACAGGGGCGCCGGCAACCCCACCTGGTGCCCGACCACCAGCACCTTGAACAATTCGCCCATCTCGGCTGGCGACAGCAGTTTCTGCACGGCACTGGCCTGCGGCAAGTACGTCTTGACCTGTTCGGGGTCCGTGCGCAGCAGCAAGTCACCGATACCGGCGCCCAGCAGGAAGGACGCCTGGTTCATGTAAGCGAGCACATCAAGGCCCGCATCCTGCGCCGCCACGGCCATGGCCGTGAAGTCGACGTGGGCGGTGATGTCCTGCAAACCGGGCAAGTAAAACGGTTCCGCGTGGGCGTGGTGGCGGTAATGGCACATCAGGGTGCCCGTGGCGCGCTGGCCCAGGTAGAACTCGTGCGCGGGGAAACCATAGTCGAACAGCACGGCCGCACCGCCCTTGCCAGCGGTGAGCATGCGCGCCAGCGAGCGCATGAAGCCGCAGGCAACGCCATGGATCTCGCTGACATAGCCGACCGGCAAGTCGTCCGCATCGGGCACCTGGGCGGCGATCTGCGCCGCGACGTCTTCGCCGGCGGGGCGCTCGATGAAGACGAACTTGCCATCGGCGATGCTGACATCGAGCTCGCACCAGCCATCGGGCGTCTTGCTGATCAGGTTGACGGGCATGGCGTCGAGCACTTCATTGCCGAACACGGCGCCCTCGAAAGCGTCGGGGAAGCCATCCAACCATACCACTTGCGGGAAGGCGGCCAGCGCCAGCTCCTGGCGCGCGCGCAATTCGCCGGACAATTCGACGATCGCGTACTGTTGTACAGGAATGCCGGCATTTGCCGCTTCGGTCAGGATATCGAAGGCCAGTTTGCCCGTGCCGGCGCCGAATTCGAGGATGCGCGGGGCCGTTTGCGCCATAATAGCGGCTGCCACATGGGCCAGCGTGGCGCCGAACAGGGGCGAAATTTCCGGCGCAGTTATAAAATCGCCATCTTTACCCAGCTTGGCGGCACCGCCGCTGTAATAGCCGAGGTCAGGCGCATACAACGCCAGCTCCATGAAGCGGACAAAGGGAATGGCGCCATCATTGCGCGCGATTTCAGCGGCAATTTGGTGCTGCAAGGCATGGGACGCGGCCAGCGCGTCGCTATCGGGTACGGGAAGAGACATACCCGCATTGTAGCGAATCGGCCGGGCAGCCCGCCAGTCGTGGCCATTAGTGGCCATTAGTGGCCAGTACTGGCCAAGCTCACTTCACACACAACGACAGTAAAGACATGATTCCAGCATCGCCTATGCCACACAGCACACCCCGCGTCGCCCTCGTCACAGGCGCCGCGCGCCGCATCGGCCGCGCCATCGCGCTGGGCCTGGCGCGCGACGGCTGGGATATTGCCGTGCATTACCGCGAGTCGCGCGACGAGGCGCTCAGCCTGGTGGCGGAAATTACCGCGCTCGGCCGGCGCGCGCAGGCCTTTTCTTGCGACCTGGCGCAGGAAGCCCAGGTACGCCAGCTGCTGCCACAGGCGCAGGCGGCGCTGGGACCGGTAACTTGCGTGGTGAACAACGCATCGTTGTTTGAATACGACAACGCCGGCGATTTTTCCGTCGCCGCGCTGGACGCGCACATGCATGCCAATCTGGCCGCCCCCATACTGCTGGCGCAGGCCCTGTACCAGGCCACGCCGGAAGGCGGCCAAACCGTGGTCATCAACTTGCTGGACCAAAAACTGTACAATCTCAATCCTGATTTTTTGTCGTACACGCTGTCCAAGGCGGCGCTGCTTTCCGCGACCACCATGCTGGCCCAGGCACTGGCGCCGAAAGTGCGCGTGGTAGGCATTGCCCCCGGCATCACCATGGTCTCCGGCGAGCAAACGGCAGCGAACTTTGCCAAGGCGCACGAAAATACGCCATTGGGCCGCTCCAGCACGCCAGACGATGTGGCCGACTGCGTCTGTTATGTCGCCGGCGCGCGTGCGCTGACGGGTACGACGCTACTCGTTGACGGCGGCCAGCATTTGATCGGCTTGCCGCGCGATGTCATGTTCCTGAGCAAATAATCAGCAGCCATACCAAACAAAAACCAGCATTCCAGCATCCCCTAAAAGGTAAAACTATGTCGTCCGCCCTGTCCCACCCTCGCCTGGCCGATTGCCGCCGCCTGTTCCTGCGCAATTACGAAGTCCTCATCAACATCGGTGTCTATGACTTCGAGAAAAAGGGTGAACAGCGCGTCCTCATCAACGTCGACCTGTACATTCCCCTGGCCCTGTCGACGCCGAAGGATGATCAATTGGAAGAAGTGGTCGACTACGACTTCATGCGCGAAACCATCGCCAAGCGCATGGCGCAAGGCCACGTGCAGCTGCAGGAAAGCCTGGTCGACGATGTGCTCGAAGCCATGCTGGCCCACCCGCGCGTGCGTGCGGCGCGCGTCTCGTCCATGAAACCGGACGTGTATCCCGACTGCGAAGGCGTGGGCGTGGAAGTATTCAAGATCAAGGATGAAGCATGAACGACATGAACAACGCTGGCGTACTGGCAACGCTGGAAACGGCCGTGGCAATCCCGGCCAATGTGGAAGCGCAGAAACTGGCGCGCAAGAAGGGGGAAAAGATCGCCCTGGAAAACAACAAGCTGCACAAGCGTCTGTGCCGCCTGGTGGGACAAGCCATCGGCGACTTCAACATGATCGAAGAAGGCGACAAGGTGATGGTGTGCTTGTCGGGCGGCAAGGATAGCTACGCCCTGCTGGACATTCTGATGACCTTGCGCGAACGCGCGCCGATCAATTTCGAGATTGTCGCCGTCAACCTCGACCAGAAACAGCCGAATTTCCCGCCGGAAATCTTGCCTGCCTACCTGACGGAACTGGGCGTGGCTTTCCACATCGAAAACCAGGACACCTACAGCATCGTCAAGCGCTTGATTCCAGAAGGTAAAACCACTTGCTCGCTGTGCTCGCGCCTGCGCCGCGGCATTTTGTACCGCGTGGCTGACGAGCTGGGCGCGACCAAGATCGCCCTGGGCCACCACCGCGATGATATTTTAGAAACTTTCTTCCTGAATATGTTCTTCGGTGGAAAATTGAAAGGCATGCCGGCCAAGCTGCAGTCCGACGACGGCAAGCACATCGTCATCCGTCCGATGGCATATGTGAAGGAAGAAGATACGCAACGCTACGCGGAAGTCAAAGGCTTCCCCATCATTCCATGCGATTTGTGCGGTTCGCAGGAAAACCTGCAGCGCAAGCAGATCAAGGGTTTGATGCGCGAATGGGACAAGAAGTTCCCCGGCCGCGTGGAAAGCATCTTCTCCTCGCTGTCGAACGTGGTCCCATCGCACCTGATGGACCCGAAACTGCATGGCTTCAAGGACTTGAAGGCGGACGGTGTGGCCAGCCCGCTGGGCGATATCGCCTTCGACGAAGAGCCGTGCGCGACGCCGACCACATTTGGCGCGACAATTGTGCTGCAACCGCTGTAATTTCCTCTGTTGTTTCGCCGCCACCGTCCAGGTGGCGGCGCCGTCCCTCTTTCCCCATCCCTGCATTTGATGTACCGTAGTTCTCTGCCGGTACGTGGTGCGTCACGCGCGCATGCCTGTCCGGCGGTCAGCACGCATTCTTTCGACAACCTCACCGGAATGATCCATGACGCCATCCGCGCTCAAGCGCCCCCTGCTGCTCTCCCTGCTCTCCCTGCTCGCCCTCAGCCTTGCCACCGCCTTCGCCGCACCCGCCCCAGTGCAGACCGACAAGCCAGCCGACCGCTGGGATTTGACGGCGCTGTATCCAGGCGATGCCGCTTTCGATTCTGACGCGAAAAAACTGTCGGCCCAGCTGCTGCAGCTGGCCATCTGCAAGGGCCAGCTGGGTGCCTCGCCTGCACGCCTGAAAAGCTGCCTGGACCTGTATGCGGATGCGCGCAAGCGCGTCAACATGCTAACCACCTATGCGTCGCAGTATTACGACCAGGACACGGGCGACAGCAAGGGCAACCAGCTGAACCAGCGCGCCGCCCTGCTGGGCAATGAATTCAGCCAGGCGACGACCTTTTTGCAGCCGGAGATCCTGGCGCTGGGCGCCCAGCGCATCGATGCCATGCTGGCCAAAGACAAGGGCTTGCAGCTGTACCGCTTCCAGCTGAGCAACATGCTGCGCAGTGCGCCGCATACGCTGGACGCGGCCGGCGAGCAGCTGGTGGCGCAGTTTGGCCTGGCGACGGGCTCGGCTGCCAGCATCTACCGTACCCTGGCCAATGCGGAAATACCGTGGCCCACAGTAAAACTGTCGGATGGCAAGGACGTGCGGCTCGACCAGGCGGCCTACACCAGGTATCGGGGCGACGACAACCGTGCCGACCGCAAGCTGGTGTTCGACACCTTCTTCGGCAAATGGAAGGATTACGAGCGCACCTTTGGCGAAACCCTGTACGGCCAGCTGAAAACGGACGCCGCGTATGCGAAGGTGCGCCACTATACCGACTCGCAAAGCGCCGCGCTCGATGCCGACCACCTGCCGCCTGCCGTCTACCAGACCCTGATCGCCCAGACCAACGCCAACCTGCCCACCCTGCACCGCTACTTCAAGCTGCGCGCGCGCATGCTGGGCATCAAGGACCTGGCCTACTACGACATCTATGCGCCGCTGCTGAAAAGCGAGCGCACCTTCCCGCTGGCCGACGGCAAGCAGATGATGCTCGATTCCGTTGCGCCGCTGGGCCCCGACTATGTGACAGCGCTCAGCGCCGCCGTGAACGCGCGCTGGATGGATGTGTATCCGCGTCCGCGCAAGGTGGCGGGCGCCTACATGAATGGCGACGCGTATGACGTGCACCCGTATGTACTGCTGAACTACACTGACAATTACGAAGCCGTCAGCACCCTGACGCACGAATGGGGCCACGCCATGCACTCGGTGCTGGCCAACAAGGCGCAACCATCCATCTATGCGCCCTACAGCATCTTCGTGGCGGAAATCGCCTCGACGACGAACGAAGCGCTGCTGCTCGACGCGCGCCTGAAGCAGGCCAAGGATGACGATGAACGCCTGCTGTACCTGGGCGCGGCGCTGGAAAACCTGCGCGGCACCTTCTTCCGCCAGGCCATGTTCGCCGAATTCGAGGCGGCCATCCACGGCAAGGTGGACAAGGGCGAGTCGCTGACGGGCGAGCAGATGACGGCCATCTACGCCGATATCCTCAAGCGCTACCACGGCGAAGCGCAGGGCGTCATGACCATCGATCCTGTCTACGCGCTGGAATGGGCGTACGTGCCGCACTTTTACCACGGCTTCTATGTGTTCCAGTACGCCACCTCGATCGCGGCAGCGCAGGATTTCTCGCAGCGCATCCTCGACAAGGAACCGGGCGCGCTGGCCGCTTATCTGAAGATGCTCAGTGCGGGCGGATCAAACGACCCGTATGAGCTGGTCAAAGCAGCCGGCGTCGACCTGGCCACGCCAAAACCATACCAGGCGCTGGTGGCGCGCATGAACGGCATCATGAACCAGATCGAAGCAATCGAAAGCCGTCGGGGGAAATAAGCCGCAGAACGCCTGGCGGCAGCTATTTCGGATCCGCCGCCGGGTTTTCCTTTTCCTCGCCTGCAGCCGCAAACGCGGCCGCATCGCTCTCGAACATGTCTTCGAGCTCCTCGCGCGCCTGGCGCGTGAGCGACATGAGCTTTTGCTGGTCCTGGAAGTGCGGCGCCACTTGCAGCAGGGTTTTCAAGTTATGCCGGCCAAAGATGCCGGCCGCGCGCTGCGCCCGCTCCGGGCTGTAGCCCACCTGCTGCAAGGTCTGCTCGCCCAGCAGCAGCGCCGCGGCGAACGTCTCGCGTTCGATCAGGGTCACGCCCCGTTTCATCAATTCATAGTAATGCGTGACGTTGCGTGCCCGCGCCAATATCGTCAGCTGCGGCAGGCGCAGGCGCACGGCGTCGACCAGCGCCAGGCTGTCGTCCACGTTGTCAATGGCGATCACCAGCGCCTTGGCCTTCTCGATGCCCGCCGCCACCAGCAGGTCGACGCGCGTGGCATCGCCATAAAACACCTTGAAGCCGAACTTGCGCAGCAAGTCGATCTGGTCCGGATCGTGGTCTAGCACCGTCACGCCGATTTTATTGGCTGCCAGCAGGCGGCCGATGATCTGGCCGAAACGGCCGAAGCCGGCGATGACGATGGGGTTGTCCTGCGCCTCGATATGCTCGTCCGGACGGCGCTTCTTGTCGCCTTGCAGGCGCGGCGCGATAAATTTATCGTGCAACAGCAGCAGCAAGGGCGTGGCCACCATCGAGACAGTGACGACGACGACCAGCAGGGCGCCTGTCTCGGGCGAAAACACGTGCGCGGCCACGGCAGCGGCAAACACGACGAAGGCGAATTCGCCGCCCTGCGACAGCAGCAATGCAAAGAACAGCTGCTGGCCGCGCGGGATGTCAAAGAACTTCGACAGCACGTACAGCAAAGTGATTTTCACCGCCAGCAAGCCTGCCACCAGGGCCAGAATCAGCAGGGGCTGGGCACGCAGCACGCCAAAGTCGACGGACATACCCACCGCAATGAAGAACAGGCCCAGTAACAAGCCCTTGAACGGTTCCAGGTCGCTGATCAGCTCATGCCGGTATTCGGAATCGGCCAGCAGCACGCCAGCCACAAAGGTCCCCAGCGCCATCGACAGGCCCACCGATTCCATCAGCACGCAAATGGCGATCACCAGCAGCAGGGCAAAAGCGGTGAAAATTTCACGCAACTCCGTTTTCGCGATGAAGCGCAGGATGGGATTGACGAGAAAGCGCCCGCCGATCACCAATGCGGCCAGCACGGCGGCCAGCTTGGCCACGCGCAGCCAACCCGGTTCGCCGCTGTGCGCAACCAGGCCGCCCAGCAGCGGCACCAGCGCGATCATGGGGATGGCGGCGATATCCTGGAACAGCAAGATGGAAAAGCCGGCGGCACCGGCGGGCGTGCTCGTCAGTTTTCGCTCGCCCAGGGTAGCGAGCACGATGGCCGTCGACGACAGCGACAGGCCCAGCGCGCCCACCAGCGCCGTGCGCCAGTCCACGCCGAAGACCATGGCCACGGCGCACAGTCCCGCGCTGACGACACCCACCTGCGCGCCGCCCCCGCCGAAGATGGCACGTCGCAACAGCCACAGACGCTTCGGCTCCAGCTCCAGGCCAATCAGGAACAGCAGCAGCACCACGCCGAATTCGGAGAAGCTGAGGATCACTTCGACATTCTTGATCAGGCCCAGGCCCCACGGCCCGATAACGACGCCGGCCACCAGGTAGC
This sequence comes from Janthinobacterium woesei, assembly GCF_051380875.1. NCBI lineage: Bacteria > Pseudomonadati > Pseudomonadota > Betaproteobacteria > Burkholderiales > Oxalobacteraceae > Janthinobacterium > Janthinobacterium woesei. Next base: position 68,776 of record NZ_JBNYXW010000001.1, on the reverse strand, counting down.
CCAGCACGGCGCCCATGCCCAGGCGCTTGGCCAGCGGCACCATGATGATGGCGGCCACCAGGTAAAACAGTATGTTGACGAGAAATCTGTGGTGTTCCATGCGGGTTCTGGGCAGAGGTGTGGATGAAACGACATCATGCCTGAAATGCCCGGCCCGGGCTTGCCCAGGTCCTGGCAGTGCCGCGAATTGAGTGTTGATAGTTCAGCTGCTCGTCCCATGAAAAAAGCCGGGACAGCATGTGCTGTTCCCGGCTTGATCTGCCGAATGCGAATTACGAGCCAAAATGATAGTTGAACTCGACCCAGCCCTGGCGGCCTTGCGGGCTGTAATTGCCGATCGGGTAGTACGGCCAGCCGGCGCTGTTGTCGCGCTTGATCTTGTCGAACACGTTGTTGACGATCAGCGAGACGGTGGCGCGGTCATTGATGCGGTACACGGTGCTGATATTGGCCAGCGCCGTCGGCGTCAGGTAGCCAGTGCCAGCGGCGTTCGGTACCTTGCCGTAGCGGCTCACCAGCAAAGTATTCGACCAGTCGCCCGCACCCCAGTTGATGCTCAGATTGAGCTTGTCGGGCCAATCCATGTTCGTCAGCGATTTGGTGTCGTCGATCTCTTCGTCGCCTACGAATTGCTGCGATTTCTTGCTCAGCACTCTGGCGTAGTTGGCCTTGAAGGCAAAGCGGCCATAATCGGTCGTGCGCAGCAAATACTTCAGGCTGATATCGACGCCACTGCTGCTTTGCTTGGCCGCGTTGATGGGGTTGACGGTGATGGTCTTGATCTCGCCGGCACGGTTCAGGGCATTAGCGGCAAAGCGTTCGACGCGGTGCAAGGTATCGATGCAGGTCGGCGAGCTGATATCGGTCTTGCCCAGGCGGCAATCGGCTTCATCGCGCAGTATCTTGTCGGCGCTCAGGTTCGTCACCAGGTCATCGATCTTGATGTTCCAGTAGTCGACCGAGACGTCGAAATTGGCGCTGGGCGACCAGACGGCGCCCACGCCAAACGACTTGCCCTTTTCCGACTGCAGGTCGCGGCTGCCGTTCTGTACATAATCGGCACCCGGCGACTTGTTGGCGAATTCACAGCCTTCGATGGCCTGGCCGGCGGCGCCGCAGCGGTAGTAATCGGTGGTGCTCGAATAGTAGCCGGTGCCGCGTGCCTGGTAGATATAGTTCATGTCCGGCGCGCGGAAGCTGGTGGCGTAGTTGGCACGGAACAGCAGGTCGGGCGACGGGCGCAATTCCAGCCCGCCGTTGTAGGTAAACTTGCCTTCCTTGCGGCCGGCAAAGCTGTAGCGGTCAAAGCGGCCGGCAACGGTACCGGTCAGTTTTTCATGCAGCGGCAGGTTCAGTTCCGCTCCCAGCGCATAGCGCGAACGGGTGCCGGCAGTGACACCCGAACCGGTGGCGAGGTTGAAATAGCCTTCGTTGATACGCGCGTCCGGCGTGTTGCTGAAGCCTTGCTTGCCCACTTCGGCAATGGTGGCGATCTTCGCCATACCGGCAGGCAGCTGCAACAGGTCGCCATTCGTGGCCAGGCTGAGGGTATTCGTCCAGGCCTTGTCATTGCTGTCGGCGTAGCCGGTGATGCTGTCGAATTCAGACGGCGTCAGACGGCGCGACAGGCGCGCCGCATCCGGTGCGTAGACGGCCACGCCATTGGCATCCGTGCCCAGCTTGGGGCCCAGGAAGAAGCTGTCGATATTGGACAGCATGCGCGGCGTATGCCCCTCGCTCTTGTAGATAGAGGCGTTGTAGTTGGCTTCATACTGCCATGCGGTGCCGGGAATGCGCCCCTTGGCGCCCAGCGAGATGGCCGTGGCCAGGTCGTCCCAGCTGCGGTTGTAGCGCTGCACACCGCCGATTTCCTCGGGCGACATGTAGCGGGTCCAGTCTTCATAGGCGCCGCTGTTCTGGTTCAGGAAATAGCCGTTGCCCAGCGAGGCCGAAGTCCACGACGGGCCGCGCGTATTGTTGACGGTCTTGTTCTTGCCGATCAGGAAGTCGGCAAACAGCGTGGTCTCGGCATCGAGCTCGTAGTTGGCGCTGCCGAACACGTTCTGGCTCTTGTTCTCGGTCTGCGTGGTCCAGTAGGTGGGCCGGGTTTTCGGGCTGGCGCAATAACTGCCATTTTTTGCCATGTACTTGGTGACGCTGCCGCCGAACATGTCGCCGAACTGGCTGCAGGTGTCGCCCAGGTCGACATAGCTGCCGGCGGTGCCGGCTGCGACCGCGCGGCGCGAGGCCACCGTGGTCGGCACGCCCGAGCGGCTGGCCATGAAGTCGCGGTCCATGCTCCACAGCGGGTCGCGCTGGCTCAGTTCGACGCTGAACAGGGTGTGCAGCTTGTCGAAATTGCCGCCGCCCGTCAGCTGCACGCGCTGGTTGCCGGCGCCGCCGCGCGAGGTGCCGCCCAGCTTGACGTTGATATCCAAGCCTTCCGTCTGTTTTTTCAGGATCACGTTGACCACGCCGGCGATCGCGTCCGAGCCATAGATGGCGGAGGCGCCGCCGTTGAGGATCTCGATGCGGTCGACGATGCTTGACGGGATATTCGCCAGATTGGTGAAGTTGACGGCGCCGTCATAGGCGATGGGGAAGTCGGCCAGGCGGCGGCCATTCAGCAGGATCAGCGTATGGTTGGGACCCAGGCCGCGCAGGCTGATGGTATTGGCCGACGGCGTGAAGGTATTGCCGTAGTCTTCACCCTGCGTGAAACCACTGTTCTGCACCTGGTTGGTCAGCGCGTCGAAGACATTCTTGTAGCCTTGCCTGGTGATTTCATCGCCGGTCAGGATGGTGACGGAAGACGGGCCTTCCAGGCTGGCGCGGGGGATGCGCGAACCGGTGACCACGACGGCCTGCGGAGTGGCCGCTGGCTGCTGATCCGCTGCGGGCGCTTGCGTTTGCGCGTGCGCCTGCCATGCGGTGCCGCCCAGGATGGCCAGTATGCCAAGGCTGAGCGGAGTTAACTTGAACTGTTTCGACATCGTTGCGCTTCTCAAGGTGGGAGAAAAAGCGGCAAGATAGCAAAATGCCAGTCATTTCAGAACGAATGGATTCGTCTTTCCATATATCAAAATTGTTATATAGAAATATTCATGAGCAGAAAGCTGCTCCGCTTTCCCCTTGCAGGTGGAACAGAAATACGTTTTAGCGTTTTAATACAGCAATTTCCTTGTAGGATGGCCGCAGCAGGCGTGTAGCGGTGTCGGACGGACTCTCCATTGAACTGAGCAATCTGGTCGCACCCGTGACCGGGGCACAACTGCCGCTGCTGCGGTAGCGCAGCGCTGCCGCCAGCATGCCTTCTGCCATATCGCCCAGCTGATGCTGGTAGTCGTCCGTCACGCTGCAGGTGGGCGCCATGCCATCGGAAAAGTCGCCAAAGCCCTTGGCGTTGACGCCCTGGAACTGCACGGCGAAGTAGGTGGTGCCGCAATTCGGTGCGGGATAAAAACCGTAGGGCTTGCCACACGTGGTGCCGCCAATCAGGTTGACCTCCACATCCACGCCGCGCAAGCCGTTGATGATCGCTTCGCTGGCCGAGCAGGTATTGCCCGTGGTGAGCAAGGTCACGCGCTTGAGCCCAAGGTAGGGCAACACGGTGCCCACGGCGATGGGGTTCGGTGCGGAAAACCCCTGGCTGCGCGCATGAAATGGTACCGGCGCTGCCGATTTGGTCTTGTCATTGAGGAGTACCTGTTCGAATGCCTTGCCTGTCGTCGCCTGTGGACCGGCGATCATATACGCCAGTTCGCTGGCGATATCGAGGTAGCCGCCGCCGTTGTAGCGCACATCGAGCACCAAGTCGCTGATGCCGGCCGCCTGGAAGCGGCGCATGGTCTCGATCAACTGGCGTTCGGCCACGTTGTTGTGCGTGTTGAAGGTCAGGTAGCCCACCTTGCCCGTGGACGTATCGATGATGCTCTCGTTTTGCACGGCGCTGGTGCTGACTTCAACCGCCGTCAGGCTCGCGCTCACTACTGCGCCGTTGCGGCTCAATCCCAGCGTGTGCGTGCCCTGCGCTTCAGGGAACAGGGCCCCGTTGATGCTAGCCACGCTGGCACTGTCAGGCGCATTGACGAAGTCGATGCCATCGACGGTTTGCAGCACATCGCCGCGCTGCAGGCCCGCCAGCGCCGCCGGCGAGCCCGGCTCGACGATCGTGATCACGGCGTTGCGCGGCGGCGTATTGCGCGTAATGGCCAGCAGCATGCCGTAGCCTAGTTCGATGCCGTTCTGCGATGCCTCCCATTCTGCCGTCGTATAGGTGAAATGGAATTGGTCCTTGGGCTTGCCGGACGCCGTCGTGGCGCTAGTCTTGAGCACATCAAAATACGCGATAGGCGTGCTGAAATTGTGCGGCAGATACGTCGTCGGTACTTCGCGGTACCACAGATAGGTTTCATCGATCCAGCTGCGCACCCACGTCAGTTCATCGAGCAAGGTGCCCTGCTTGTCCACGCTGCTGCCGCTGCGCGGCTTCTCGCAGCGGTTCATCACCGTGGACGAAGCGACGAGGGCCGTCGGGCCGGTCGGCGTCACGGGCGGGACGAGCGGCGCGCTGTCACCACCGCCGCCACCGCAGGCACTCAACAGTAAAAGCAAGGGAACGGCCAGGGAGGAGAGGCGCAGGGAGTGCATGATAAACTTTCCTAAAAGAAATTATCGAAAAATTATAATGCGCTTTTCGAAAATGCGTTGTTCTATTTGACACGAAAAAATGGCGCCCGAAGGCGCCATTGCTAGATCGCTCTACTCACGCCATCACGCCATCAAGCCATCAAGCAACGGTAGCTGCCACCGGAGCCGGCACGCCGACCGGCACTGGAAGCGGGGCGTTGAAGGCGACCAGCAGGCTGGCCTCTTTCTCCTTGGCCGCCGTCAAGTGACGTTCCTTGACATGGCCATAGCCGCGGATATCCTCCGGAATGCTGGCAATGGCCACGGCTTGCGCCAGCTTGGCCGTCGTCAGCTTGGGCAGCAAGCCGCCCACCGTCGCGCGGTACTCGGCGATCAGCGCACGCTCCATCTTGCGCTCAGCCGTGTAGCCGAAGATATCGAAGGCGCCGCCACGCAAGCCCTTGAACCCGGCCAGTACGCCGAAAGCCTTCATCATCCACGGGCCAAATTCCTGCTTCACCAGATGGCCCTGGGCATCGGTTTTCGCCATGATCGGCGGCGCCAGGTGGAACTTGAGCTTGATGTCGCCTTCGAACATGGCAGCGATCTTTGCCTGGAAGGCGCCGTCCGTGTACAGGCGCGCCACTTCATACTCGTCCTTGTAGGCCATCAGCTTGTAGAAGTAGCGGGCCACGGCTTCCGTCAGGCGCAAATGCGGGCCATTCAGCGCGCTTTCGGCGGCGCGCACCTGGCCGACGAAGTCCAGGTACTGCTGCGCATAGGCGCGGTCCTGGTAGGCCGTCAGCAGGGCCACGCGCTTTTCGATCAAGTCGTCGAGCGTTTCGGTGCGCTTGAATTCCACCACCTTGGCTGGTGTTGTCATGCGCACCAGGCTGGCCGTATCGTGGGCGCCCGCGCGGCCCCAGTTGAAGGCCGCCTTGTTGAACGCCACCGAGACGTTGTTCAAGTCGATGGCTTTCATGATGGACGCTTCGGTGAGCGGCACTTTGCCCTTTTGCCAGGCGTAGCCCAGCATGAACATATTCGTCGCGATCGAGTCGCCCATCAGCGCCGTGGCGATCTGGCCCGCATCGATGAAGTCCACGTGGTCCGCACCGCATGCCTTTTCGATTTCCAGGCGTGCGCCGACGCCGGGGAATTGCCAGTCCGGGTTCTTCACGAAAGCAGCCGTCGACGAGCTGGTCGAATTGATCATGGCCCAGCTGCGGCCCTCCCCCATGCGCGACAGGGCGTCGCGGCTGGCCGTGACGATCAAATCACAGCCAATCACCAGGTCGGCCGCACCCGTGCCGACGCGGGTCGAGTGGATGTCTTCCTGGCGGTCCGCCAGGCGCACGTGCGACATCACGGGGCCGCCCTTTTGCGCCAGGCCGCTCATGTCGAGCACGGAACAGCCCTTGCCTTCCACGTGCGCCGCCATGGCCAGGATCTGGCCGACGGTGACCACGCCGGTGCCGCCGATGCCGGTCACCAGGATGCCAAATGGCTCCGCCGTCGATGGAATGCTCGGCGTCGGCAGGCTTGGTGCTTCAGGACCGCCCTTGTCGGCGGCCGCTGCTTTCTTCGGCTTTTTCAAGCCGCCGCCTTCCACCGTCACGAAGCTGGGGCAGAAACCCGTGGTGCACGAAAAATCCTTGTTGCAGGACGACTGGTTGATCTGGCGCTTGCGCCCCAGGTCCGTTTCCAGCGGTTCCACCGACAGGCAGTTCGATTGCACGGAACAGTCGCCGCAACCTTCGCAGACGGCTTCGTTGATGACGGCGCGCTTGGCCGGGTCCGGGTATTCATTGCGTTTGCGGCGGCGGCGTTTTTCCGAGGCGCAGGTCTGGTCGTAGATCATGGCCGACACGCCGGGCATGTCGCGCAGTTCGCGCTGCACATCCATCAGTTCCGAACGGTGGCGCACGGTGACGCCAGGCGCCCATTCGTAATCGTCCGGGTATTTTTCCGGCTCGTCGGTGACGACGATGATGGGACCGACGCCTTCGGCGGCGATCTGGCGCGAAATGATGGCCGGCGATAGCGGACCGTCGAATTCCTGGCCGCCCGTCATGGCCACCGCATCATTGAACAATATCTTGTAGGTGATGTTTACCTTGGCCGAGACGGCCGCGCGGATCGCCAGGATGCCCGAGTGGAAGTACGTGCCGTCACCGAGGTTGGTAAACACATGCTTTTCATTCGTGAACGGCGCCTGCCCCACCCAGGTCACGCCTTCGGCGCCCATGTGGGTAAATGTCGACGTTTCGCGGTCCATCCACAGCACCATGTAGTGGCAGCCGATGCCGGCCAGCGCGCGCGAGCCTTCCGGCACCTTGGTCGAGGTGTTGTGCGGGCAGCCGGAGCAAAAGAATGGCGTGCGGTCTTTTTGCGGATCGGGTTTCACGCTGATCGCTTTCAGCACGTCTTCCTTCGCTTCCAGGTAGGCGATGCGTTCCTTCACGCGCTGCTCGACGGGGTGGCCCGCGTAGTAGCGCGAAATGCGGCTGGCAATCGCGCGGGCGATCATGGCCGGATTCAGTTCATAGGTGGCCGGCAGCAGCCAGTCGCCGTGGCCCGTGCCCTTCTGGTTGCTCCATTCGCCCGTATCGTCGAACTTGCCGACCACCCGCGGACGCTCGCCATCCTTCAGGCTGTACAGTTCTTCCTTCAGCGCGTATTCGAGGATCTGGCGCTTTTCTTCCACTACCAGGATTTCATCGAGGCCCTTGGCAAATTCGTGCACGCCGTCCGCTTCCAGCGGCCAGGTCATGCCGATCTTGTACAGGCGGATGCCGATGTCGGACGCCGTCTGCTCGTCGATGCCCAGGTCGGCCAGCGCCTGGCGCGTGTCCAGGTAGGATTTGCCGGCCGTGATGATGCCGATGCGCGCCTTCGGGCTGTCCCAGATGATTTTATTGAGCTTGTTGGCACGCGCATAGGCCAGCGCCGCATACCATTTGTAGCTGTTCATCCGCACTTCCTGCTCCAGCACGGCATCGGGCCAGCGGATGTTCAGGCCGCCGGCCGGCATCTCGAAGTCAAGCGGCAGGGTGATTTGCACGCGGTCCGGATCGAGGTTGACGGCAGCGCCCGACTCGATGATGTCGGTCACGCATTTCATCGATACCCACAGGCCCGTGTAGCGGCTCATGGCCCAGGCATGCAAGCCGTAGTCGATGTATTCCTGCACCGACGACGGGTACAGCACGGGAATGCCGCAGGCGTTCAGGATATGGTCGCTCTGGTGCGCAATCGACGACGATTTTGCCGCATGGTCGTCACCGGCCAGCACCAGCACGCCACCGTGTTTGGCGGAACCGGCGTTGTTGGCGTGCTTGAAAACGTCGCCGCAGCGGTCGACGCCAGGGCCCTTGCCGTACCACATGCTGAACACGCCGTCGTATTTGGCGTCTTCGAACAGATTGGTTTGCTGCGTGCCCCAGACGGCCGTGGCGGCCAGGTCTTCGTTCAGGCCCGGGTGGAATTTGACGTGGTGTTCATCGAGGTATTTTTTTGCCTTGATCGCCGTCATGTCGACAGACGTCACGGGCGAACCGCGGTAGCCGGTGATATAACCGGCCGTATTCAGGCCAGCCTTTACATCGCGTTCGCGCTGCAGCATCGGCAGGCGGATCAGCGCCTGGGTGCCCGTCATGAAGGCGCGGCCGCGCTCTAAAGTGTATTTATCGTCGAGTGAAATTTCGGCCGCGTGCGGCCCTGGCTCAAGACGCGAGCCCTTGACTGGTGCATTCATTACTTGTCTCCATTATTCTCTGTGCTACGCGTGCAAAGTCGGTTGAACTCACACGTACCAGCCACGCCTTGTGGGCAATGCCGGTGCGGAAAAATGACTTGTTTGTCGTAGACTACCACAGGAATGCGCGCAGTTCTGTGCTGCACTGCACTCCCGCGTTTTTACCTTTTTGGTGCTTTTTTTACTACTGTTTGTTACAGCGCAACATCTTATGCTGCGCTGGTGTCTTTCAGTACGCCACGCTTGATCTGGTCCAGCTCGATCGACTCGAACAGCGCGCGGAAATTGCCTTCGCCGAAGCCCTGGTCGCCCTTGCGCTGGATGATCTCGAAGAAAATCGGGCCGATCACCGTCTGCGTGAAGATTTGCAGCAGCAGTTCGCGTTCCGTTTCCGTGCTATGGCCATCGATCAGGATGCGCAGGCGGCGCAATTCATCGAGCTGCTCGCCGTGGTTCGGCAGGCGGCGGTTGACCAGCTCATAGTAAGTTTCAATCGTGTCCTGGAAATCGATACCGGTATCGCGCATGCCTTGCACCGAGGCGTAGATATCGTCCGACCCCAGCGCAATGTGCTGGATGCCTTCGCCGTGGTACTGGTCCAGGTATTCGGCGATCTGCGACTTGTCGTCCGACGATTCATTGATGGGGATGCGAATCTTGCCGCACGGCGACGTCATGGCTTTCGATTTCAAGCCAGTCAGCTTGCCTTCGATGTCGAAATAGCGCACTTCGCGGAAGTTGAACAGGCTTTCATAGAAGCTGGCCCATTCCTTCATGCGGCCACGGTGCACATTGTGCGTCAGGTGGTCGATATACGTCAGGCCGTGGCCGACCGGATTGGCAACGGCGCCCGGGATGGCGACGAAGTCGACGTCATAGATGCTGATGTCGCCGATGCCGCCCGGCGCGGCTGCGTCAGGCTTGTCTGCACCCTTGCCGCGCCAGCGGTCGACGAAATACAGCAGGGAATCGCCCACGCCCTTGATGGCGGGGATATTCAGTTCCATCGGACCGGTTTTATTGTCAAAGCCCCAGGCGCCCAGTTCCAGCGCGCGGCGGTAGACGAACGCCGCGTCGTCGACGCGGATGGCGATGGCGCACACGGAAGGGCCGTGATGGCGGGCAAAACGCTGCGCGAACGAATCCTGTTCGGCATTGATGATGAAATTGATGTCGCCCTGGCGGTACAGGGTCACATCCTTGTGGCGGTGGCGCGCGATGGCCGTGAAGCCCATGTTCTCGAACAGCTTGCCCAATGCTTTTGGGTCTGGTGCTGCATACTCGACGAACTCGAAACCATCGGTACCCATCGGGTTATCCCAAGGCTGAAATTGCATGATGTCTCCTCCAAGAAGTAGCGCACAGTATAGGCGCGGTCTGTGGGCATTAAATGCCAAAGATCTCCCGAACATGCATGATTTGCGCAATAATATTGCGTGAAACAAGAACCATCGGAGGAAGCATGAGCAAAATTACGCTGGATAAAACGGATCGCAAGATCCTCGCCGTCCTGCAGGCCGATGGCCGCCTGTCAAACCAGGACGTGGCCGAACAGGTCAGCCTGTCGCCATCGCCATGCTTGCGCCGCGTCAAACGGCTGGAAGAAGCGGGCGTGATCCGCCAGTACGTGGCCCTGCTGGACCCGGAAAAGATCGGCCTGGGCTTGCTGGCTTACGTGAATGTACGCCTGGAAAAGCACAGCGACGCCACCGCGCACAGCACGGCACGCGTGCTGGCGCCGAACCTGGTGACGAATACCTCGCCGCGCGCCGACTTCGCTGTTGCCGTAGCACAATGGCCGGAAGTGGTGGCTTGCTATGCGATGACGGGGGAAATGGATTATCTGCTGCGCGTGCACGTGGAAGACATGGAGCACTTTTCGCGCTTCATGATGGCGACCCTGCTGCGCCACCCCGCCGTGCTGGACGTGAAATCGAGCTTCGCCCTGCAGCGCATCAAGGATACGACGGCCTTGCCGCTGCTGTAACGCTCCAACGATTACGGCGACGCTGGTGGCTCCGGGGTTTTCTTGCGCCCCGGCAAGCGCTCGAACAGCTTATAGGCGGCGCGCGCGTTCGCCTTGAAGGTGTAGTCGAACATGGCGAACTGTTCCTGCACGGCTTCCTGCAGCATGGTGCTCGGGTTTGGCGGCAATAGTTTCAAATAAGCATCGGCTTCGCCATAGTCGCGCTGGATTTCCATGCCCGCCTTCTTGGCGATATGCATCATCGTCTTGTTGGACGACAAGCAATGCATGTACAGGGTATCGACATCGTTGTTGCGGCAGTGGATCGCCGCCCGCTCGAACAGCTTCGAGCCCACGCCCATGCCGCGCATGGATTTCGAGACCGACACGCCAAATTCGGCCACCTGTTCCTTGTCCGTCACGACATGCTTCGCCGGCGACTGATCCTTCGGCGCGAACGCCAGATGCCCCACGCCCACCAGTTTGAACAGGCTGTTGTAGACGCCATAGACCATGTCGCGCGAGAAATCCATCTTTTGCACGTACTGCGCCACCAGTTCATCGGGCAAGGCGCTGCCGAAGCGCAGCAGCCGGTCGCTTTTTTCCAGGGTCAGGAAATGCTTCATCATGCGGCGCCGGTCGCGTTCATGCAACTGCTTGACCAGCACGGTCGGACGCCCGCCGCCGCTACGGCTGAGCCAGCGGCGAAACGGGTTTTGAAAAAGCTTGGGTAAGGTCACGGCGACTCCTGAGGGCGGTGCTGCTGCACGTCATGCCAGTATTGTGCAGTGCAACATTGTAGCGCATTCCCACTCCCGCCGTTCAAGCCTGCTCCAGGAACGATTGCACGGCCGCCACCCGCGCCGCGTAGATGACTGCCGGGATGCGTTTGGGATCGCCCGCGCAGCCTTGCGCCAGCGCGCCCGCGTTGACGGCGCGCGCCGCGTCCAGTCCGCCCTGCAAACGGGCCGCCTGGGCAAAGTCGCCGACGCCCAGCTGCTCGCAAGCTAGCGCCTGCAGCATCTGCGCAAAGCGCTGCGGTTTGCGCCATCCGTCGCAGCGCTCGCACAAGGCGACGATGGCTTCCGCATGCAAGCCCGGCGCGCCATGGATAGGCGCGCGCTCGCGCGCCGCCATGACGGCCAGTTCGCGGCAATCATTGGGCACGCGCAAGCGCTCGCTCAGTTGCTCGATGGAATCTTTACTCATGTGCAGCATCAAGACGGCGAAACGCACGGGCAGCTCATGGCCTTGCGCGGCGGCATGGTCGATCATTTGCAGCAAGGGTTCACTAATCGTGATCTCCGGCATGATGCGCGCCAGGGCGCCGCATTCGTGCAGCACCGCCAGCATGCGCGACGGATGGTTTTCCATCAGCCCTTTGGCCACTTCCTGCCACACGCGCTCGGCCACCAGGGCATCGACTTCGCCATCCACTACCATCTGGCGCATCAAGGCCATGGTGGCGGGCGCCACCGTAAAACCGTCGAAACGGGCGGCAAAGCGGGCCAGGCGCAAGATGCGCACGGGATCTTCGCCGAACGCGTCGGAGACATGGCGAAACACCTTGTCCTGGATATCGGCAATGCCGCCGAACGGGTCCGTCAAGCTGCCGTCCTCGGCCATCGCAATCGCGTTGATGGTCAGGTCGCGCCGCACCAGATCGTCTTCCAGCGTGACGTCGGGCGCCGTGTGGAAGACAAAGCCCCGGTAGCCGGGGGCCGTCTTGCGCTCCGTGCGGGCCAGCGCATATTCTTCCTGTGTCTGCGGGTGCAAAAACACGGGGAAATCCTTGCCCACGGGCCGAAAGCCCTGACGCAGCATATCTTCGGGCGTGGCGCCGACGACGACGTGGTCGTGATCCTTCACGGGCAAGCCCAGCAGTTGGTCGCGCACCGCGCCACCGACCGTGTATATCTTCATGATGTACTTCTCTTAATCAGGTAATTCCGCGTCGTGCTTGGCAGCAACTTCTATCTCCGCCAGCGCTTCCGTGATCCAGCGCGCCACGGCCGGGTGCGCCTGCACGCGCTCGCAATAGGCGTTCAGGGCCGGCGCCAGGGTCACGCCATAGGTGCGAAAACGCATGACGACGGGCGCGAAATAGGCGTCGGCGATGGAAAACTCGCCAAACAGGAATTGATGATGGCCAAAGCGCGACAGACATTCTTCCCAGATTTCGCTGATACGGCCGATGTCCGCCTGCGCAGCGGCCGTACGGCCCCGACCCGGCAATTTCGCCTTGATGTTCATCGACATGTCCGTGCGCAAGCCCGCGAAACCCGAGTGCATTTCCGCGCAGACACAGCGCGCCATGGCGCGCGCGGCCACGTCTTGCGGCCACAGATGTTTATCCGGAAACTGTTCGGCCAGGTATTCGCAGATGGCCAGGCTGTCCCAGATCGTTATCTCGCCGGCCAGCAGCACCGGCACCCGGCCGCAGGCCGAGTAGGCGGCGATTTTCGTTGCCGTGTCGCTCTGGTCGAGCAAGACGCGTACTTCCTGGAAGGCAATGCCAAAGGCCGTCATGGCCACCCACGGGCGCATCGACCAAGACGAGTAATTCTTGTTGCCGATGATGAGGGTCAAACCTGGCTCGCGGGCGCTAGCCAAGGTTTGCGTCAGGCTGGGATCAAGGATGGTGGTTTGCATGGTTGAGCTATCTGCGTGGTTAAGGTACGGCGAATCGTTACGGCAAATCGGCCGCGATGGCGCTGTTTTTCGGTGCCACGGTGCCCAGGCGCGCCTTCAGCGATTGCGGGCTTTTCTCGAACAGGGCTGCGTAATAGGTGGCGTTGGCCATCACGTTTTTCACGTAGCCGCGCGTTTCCGTGTAGGGGATCGTTTCGGCAAAGACGGCGCCTTCCAGCGGACGCGTCATGGTGGCGCGCCAGATGCGCAAGCGCCCCGGCCCCGCGTTGTAGGCGGCGCTGGCCAGCACTTGCGAGCCGTCCAGGCCACCGAGCACCATGTTCAGGTAATTGGTGCCCAGCAAGACGTTGGTGCGCACATCGCTCAAGGCTTCCGTGACGAAATCGGTCAAGCCGATCTTCTTGGCCACGTAACGGGCCGTCGACGGCATGACCTGCATCAAACCGGAGGCGCCCACATGCGATTGCGCATCCATGATGAAGCGCGATTCCTGGCGGATCAAGCCATACACCCAGGCCTTGTCCAGGCCCAGGGTTTGCGTCGCCGGATGCATGACGTCGTCGTGCGGCGTCGGGTAGCGCTGCGTGTAGTCCACTTCCAGGCGCGTGCGGTCCGAGGTGTTGACCATGCGGTCGAGCACATTGTTCTGGCGCGCAAATTCGGCAGCGGCCAGATGCTGGCGGTCCGTCATCGAGCGCAGTTCCCAGTTCCACTCGCGCGTGCCTTCGAAGCGCAGGCGCATGTTGAAGAACTTCAAGGCCCGCTGCAAGCCCGGGTTGGCCGCCATGGCGGCAATTTCCGCCGGGCTGACGGGCTGGCCCGGTGGAGGAAGAACCAGGTGATTGCCCAGCTCTTCATTGGCCAGCAAGCCATAGAAGTTCGACTGCTCGCTGATCGTGCGGTACAGGGTATCGGCTTGCGCGTTCGGGCGGCCCGGGGTTCCCGCCTGCTGCGCGCGCGCCAGCCAGTAGACCCAGGTGGGATCCGTCCGTAACGCTGCAGGCATGGCCTGGATGGACGACTTGACCATGGGCCAGTTGCCTTCGCGCAAGGCCATGCGCGCCTTCCATTGCATCTGCTCCAGCGTCAAGGGCGCGCCATTCGATTTTTGCCAATATTCAAACGCTTCCGGCGCCAGCGAGTAAGACGCTTGCAGGGCCAGGCTGGCCCAGCCGATGGCCTGCTCTTGCGGCGTCAATTGTGCACTGGCCTTTTGCAGCGCCACCACGCCCAGCTTCAGGGTGCTTTTCGCCATGCGGCCCACGGCCACCAGATACATTTCATGCTCGGCGCGGCTTAGACCCGCGCCCTTGGCCAGCACCAGCGCGGGCAAGTCGATCGCTTGCGCCATCTTCGCGTCGGACGCGCCCAGCAGCAGCGCGATGCGGCGCGCCGGGCCCGTGGCATTGGTCTGGCCGGCCAGGCGGATCTGCGCCCACAGGTCGTTCGTGTCGAACTGGCCGTTTTGCGCCAATGCCGCGATCAGGCTGCCGCACGCTTCGCCGTAACCAGGCGGCGAGACCAGCAGGTTGCGCGCCTCTGGCGCCACGTTCTGTCCCTTGGCGGCACGCGACATCAGCGCATAACACTTGAGCTGGGTGTCGTCGTCGAGGGCGAATTGCGGATATTGCTCATCAAACACGACCCAGTCGCGCTTGCGGCCCAGCTCCAGCAGCCAGTCGTTGCGGAAACGGTCGGCGATGGCGCTGCCCTTGTAACGGTTCAGGTAATCGCGAAATTGTGCTTCGCTCAACTGTTTGATGCGTGGTTTCAGCCGATAATAGTCAACATACGAGGCAATCTGGTAATTCGTCAGGCGCCCCGCATAAAAGTCGGCCTTCTCGACATCATCCTTGCGCGCGGCGTCGCGCAGCAGCAAGAAGGCATCGTCCTCGCTGCGCGTGTCCGGTGCAGGCGGCGCGGCAGGCGACACGCTGGCAGTGGCCTGGGCCAGGGCGGCCAGGGGGGACAAGGCCGATGCAACACACAGCATCGTGCCGGCAATCCATTTCAGTGGGGAAATCAATGTACGACTCTCAATCTTGATGGTGATATGAATAGCGACCCTAGAATAACATGCGATCCGGCCACGCGGCCACCCATTGCGCCACAGGAAAAAGCCGGTTTGCGCAAAGCCCTCCTGGCCACCCGGCGCACCCTGCCCAAGGCCACGCGCGCAGGGTGGGATGCGGCCATCGCGCAGCGCCTGCTCGACTGGTGCGCGCAGGAACATATTGAAGAACTGGGCGTGTACTGGCCCCTGCACGGCGAGCCGGACTTGCACCTTGCGTATGCGCAACTGGCCGCGCGCGGCGTGGTGCTCAGCTTGCCCGTGGTGCTGGAAAAGCACGCGCCGCTGGTGTTTTCCAGCTGGACGCCAGGCGAAGCGATGGTCAAGGATGGCATGGGCGTGGCCGTGCCGGCGCCATTGCGCCTGCGCCCGGCGCCCGCTACCTTGCTGGTGCCCTGCCTGGGATTCAATGGGGAACGTTACCGGCTCGGCTATGGAGGCGGCTATTACGACCGTACCCTGGCGCACGACCCGCGCCCGCGCACGGTGGGTATCGCCTACGCGTGCCTGGAGGCAAGCTTTTCCCATGGCGCATACGACATCGCCCTCGATCACATCGTGACCGAGGGCGATCTGCTCTGACAAGTCAGAACGACATTACAAGCGATTACTTGACCAGGCGCTGCCACAAGGCCGTCGTGGCGGCCGCCTGGTTCATGCTGTAGAAATGCAGGCCTGGCGCGCCGCCTTCGAGCAGGCGTTCGCACAAGCCCGTCACCACATCGAGGCCAAAGGCCTTGATCGAAGCGCTGTCATCGCCAAAGCTGGCCAGTTTCAGACGCACCCAGCGTGGAATCTCCGCGCCGCACATGTCCGAAAAGCGCATCAGCTGCGTGTAATTCGTGATCGGCATGATGCCGGCCACGATAGGCACGTTGATGCCCATCTTCTGCGTCTGCTCGACAAACTGGAAATACGCGTCGGCATTGTAGAAGTACTGGGTGATGGCGGCATCGGCACCAGCCTGCACCTTGCGCGCGAACGCGTTCAGGTCGTCTTGCGGCGAACGCGCTTGCGGATGCACTTCCGGATAGGCGGCCACTTCGATATGGAAATGGTCGCCCGTCTCGGCGCGGATGAATTCCACCAGCTCGTTGGCGTAGCGGAACTCGCCCGAGGCGCCGTAGCCGCTTGGCAAGTCGCCCCGCAAGGCCACGATGCGGCTCACGCCGGCCGCCTTGAAGTCGGCCAGCACGGCGCGAATCGACTCGCGCGTACCACCGACGCAAGACAGATGGGGCGCGGCTTCTTCGCCGGCCGCCAGGATCTCGCGCACGGTGTCGAGCGTGCCCTGCTGCGTGGAGCCACCGGCGCCAAAGGTCACCGAGAAATACTTCGGATGCAACTCAGACAACTTGACACGCGTGGCGCGCAGTTTTTCCGCCCCTTCCGGGGTTTTCGGTGGGAAAAACTCAATACTGAAGTTATGCTCTGCCATTGTCATTACTCAAAAGTAAGGTCGACAAGGCCCAGGAAATGACGCTGTACAGCAATGCACCGCCCACGGCCGACCAGAAACTGGCGACATGGAAACCATCGATCACCTGCGCCACCAGCCAGAACATGAAGCCGTTGATGATCAAAATGAACAGGCCCAGCGACAAGAACGTCACAGGCAGGGTCAACAGGATCAACAGGGGGCGGATCAGGGCATTGACCAGTCCCAGCACGGCAGCGGCCAGCAGCGCGGTCCAGCCGCTGCTCATCGTCACCGAGTGCATCAGATAAGGGACGGCAAACAGGGCTGCCGCATTGATAAACCAAATCAGTAGCAAGCGCATTTCTCTAGCCTGTCAAAAAAAGGGAGAAGCCGGCTGCGGCCGGCTTTTCAATGAATATCGGGCAGTCTCGTTGCTTCGGGAGCCGTAGCGAGCAGACGTGCGGCGTGGCCGAGAAGCGCAGCTGTACTTTATGTACAGCGAGCATCGCCGGCCTCGCCCCGCGTCGCGCAGTAGGCTCCCGGAGCAACCAACCACTTAATAGCGGTAGTGCTCTGGCTTGTACGGACCTTCCGTGCGCACGCCGATGTAGTCGGCTTGCTCTTGCGTCAGTTCCGTCAGCTGCGCATTCAACTTTTTGAGTTGCAGGCGCGCGACTTTTTCATCCAGGTGCTTCGGCAAGGTGTACACGCCGACCGGGTAGTTGGCCGTGTTGGCGTACAGTTCGATCTGGGCGATCGTCTGGTTGGCAAACGACGAGCTCATCACGTACGACGGGTGGCCCGTGCCGCAACCGAGATTGACCAGGCGGCCTTCGGCCAGCAGGATGATGCGGCGGCCCGACGGGAAGATGATGTGGTCGACTTGCGGCTTGATGTTTTCCCACTCGTATTGCTTCAACGAAGCAACGTCGATTTCATTGTCAAAGTGACCAATGTTGCAGACGATGGCCTGGTCTTTCATGCGCGTCAGGTGATCGTGCGTGAGGATGTGGTAGTTGCCGGTGCAGGTAACGAAGATGTCGCCGTGTTCGCAGGCGTAATCCATGGTCACCACGCGGTAGCCTTCCATCGCCGCCTGCAGTGCGCAGATCGGATCGACTTCCGTCACCCATACTTGCGCCGACAGGGCGCGCATGGCTTGTGCCGAACCCTTGCCGACATCACCGTAACCGGCGATGACGGCCACTTTGCCGGCGATCATCACGTCGGTGGCGCGCTTGATGCCATCGACCAAGGACTCGCGGCAGCCGTACAGGTTGTCGAATTTCGACTTCGTGACGGAATCGTTGACGTTGATCGCAGGGAAAGCCAGCTTGCCTTCCTTGTGCATCTGATACAAACGGTGCACGCCAGTGGTGGTTTCTTCGGTCACGCCGAGGATTTCCGGCAAACGTTTCGAGTACCAGCTCGCATCGACCAGCAAACGCTGCTTGATCGAGTTGTACAGGCAGATTTCTTCTTCCGAAGCCGGGTTCGACAGCACCGATGCATCGCTCTCGGCGCGCACGCCCAGGTGCAGCAGCAAGGTAGCGTCGCCGCCATCGTCGAGGATCATGTTCGAGTAGACAGCCTTGCCGTCCACGTTCGGCCATTCGAAGATGCGGTGCGTGTATTCCCAGTAGTCTTCCAGCGACTCGCCCTTGACGGCGAAGACTGGCGTGCCAGCGGCGGCGATGGCGGCGGCGGCGTGGTCTTGCGTCGAGTAAATGTTGCACGATGCCCAGCGCACTTGCGCACCCAGTGCTTCCAGGGTGTGGATCAGCACGGCGGTCTGGATGGTCATGTGGATCGAACCGGTGATGCGCGCGCCTTTCAAAGGCTGCGCTGCCGCGAATTCTTCGCGGATGGCCATCAGGCCAGGCATTTCCGTTTCAGCAATCTTGATTTCTTTGTTGCCCCATGCGGCCAGAGTGATATCGGCGATGGAATAGTCGTGTTGCGATTTGAGTACGGCGTTCATCACGCCCTCCTTTCAGTTGAGAAAAAGGTACGTGAGCGCAGTTGCAGGATATTCCGAGCCTGGCGAATTTCTTCGTCGCAACGCTCCTCGGACGCCGGATTTTAACATTCCCAAGGCTGGCGCGCCAGCCAAATTCGCCATTCTTGCGGCATTGCCATGTCCGCAGCGCCCACAAAAAAGCGCCCGCGGCCTGGTGGCCGGGGCGCTTTCAGCAAGGAACTAGATTACTTCAGGCCGGCAGCGTCGCGCAGCAGGGCGACCTTGTCCGTGCGCTCCCACGTGAATTCCGGCTCTTCGCGGCCGAAGTGGCCGTAGGCGGCGCTCTTCTGGTAGATCGGGCGCAGCAGGTCGAGCATTTGCACGATGCCTTTTGGACGCAAATCAAAGTGCGCCAGCACCAGCTTGGCGATTTCCGTATCGGGAATCACGCCAGTGCCTTCCGTGTAGACGGTGATGTTGATCGGCTTGGCCACGCCGATGGCGTAGCTGACCTGCACCTGGCATTGGCGCGCCAAGCCGGCGGCGACGATGTTTTTCGCCACGTAACGGGCGGCGTAGGCTGCCGAACGGTCGACTTTCGATGGGTCCTTGCCCGAGAACGCGCCGCCGCCGTGCGGGGCTGCGCCGCCGTAGGTATCGACGATGATCTTGCGCCCGGTCAAGCCGCAATCGCCTTGCGGACCGCCGATGACGAAACGGCCCGTCGGGTTGACGAGGAAGATGGTGTCGTTCAGCCATTCGCGCGGCAAGATAGGCTTGATGATTTCTTCAATCACCGCTTCCTTGATCTGCGAGTGCGAAATTTCCGGCGCATGCTGGGTCGACAGCACGACCGTGTGCACGCCAACGGGGCGGCCATCGACGTAGCGCAGGGTCACTTGCGATTTTGCATCCGGACGCAGCCATGGCAAACGGCCATCCTTGCGCAGTTGCGACTGGCGCTCGACCAGGCGGTGCGCGTAGTGAATGGCCGCTGGCATCAGCTCGGCAGTTTCATCGCAGGCGTAGCCAAACATCAGGCCCTGGTCGCCAGCGCCTTGATCCAGATCAATACCCGCACCTTCATCGACGCCTTGCGCGATGTCCGGCGACTGCTTGTCGTAGGCCACCAGCACGGCGCAACCCTTGTAGTCGATGCCGTATTCGGTATTATCGTAGCCGATGCGTTTGATGGTTTCGCGCGCAACTTGAATATAATCCACATTGGCGTGGGTGGTAATCTCGCCAGCCAGCACCACCAGACCAGTGTTGCACAGGGTTTCGGCAGCCACGCGGGCGGCTGGATCCTGGGTCAGGATGGCGTCAAGGATGGCGTCGGAAATTTGATCGGCAACCTTGTCGGGATGGCCTTCCGAAACGGATTCGGAAGTGAAAAGATAATCGTTTGACATTGCAAGCTCCTGTTTACTATGTGAATGTTCTGTCGCAGTAAAGAGGATTTTGCCTGCGACGCTTTAGCGATATTTATATTCCGCTTCGCAAGTTGTCTATTAACTCAGCGGTTACTGCATACGTGGTATTTTACGCTTCTTAAAAAATTTTGGCACGGCAAGACGCCATTCCTGGAAACAGCTCATTCATGTTAGTCCCTATTTTCCGCTTCTTATCCCTCTTTCCCCTGCCCGTCCTGCACGCACTGGGCGCTGCGCTCGGCTGGGTGATTTACGCCATTTCCCCGTCCTACCGGCGCCGCATGCGCGAGAACATGCAAGGTGCGGGGTTTTCGCAACACTTGCACTCTGCCGTGGCCGAAGCGGGCAAGAGCGTGCTGGAACTGCCCTTCATCTGGTGCGCGCCGGCCGGGCGCGTGGCGCGCCATGCCACGGTGGAAAACTGGGCACTGGTGGAGAAGGCCCTGCAACACGGCCGCGGCATCGTCTTCCTCACGCCGCACCTGGGCTGCTTTGAAATCGTCGCCCAGCAAATCGCCCTGCGCACGCCGCTCACCGTGATGTACCGTCCGCCCAAGCGCGCCGCCCTGAAGCCGCTGATCGAAGGCGCCCGCGCGCGCGAAAACCTGATGCTGGCGCCGGCCAACATGTCGGGCGTGCGCATCTTTGCCAAATGCCTGAAAAAAGGCCAGCCGATCGGCTTGCTGCCCGACCAGGTGCCGCAAGAGGGCGAAGGCGTGTGGGCCGATTTCTTCGGCCGCCCCGCCTACACCATGACCCTGCCGGCCAAGCTGGCGCAGATGGGCGGCGCCGAAGTCATCATCACCTACGCCGAGCGCCTGCCAGGCGGGCGCGGCTACATCGTGCATTTCGTGCCCTTCACCGAGTCGCTCGACAGCACCTCGGCGCAGCAGGCGCGCACCATCAACGCGGCGATGGAACAGTTGATCGCGCGCAGTCCCGCGCAATACCTGTGGAGCTACAATCGCTACAAGGTGCCGCGCGGCGCAGCGCCACCCACGCCCGCCAGCCCGGATGCGCCCAAGGAGCAGCCATGAGACTGCTGATCGCCTTCATGTGGCTGCTGCACTGGCTGCCTTTACCCATCCTCGGCCGCTTCGGCGTGGCCGTCGGCAGCGTGCTGTTCATCGCCATGCCCACGCGGCGCGCCATCGCCCTGACGAATCTGCGCCTGTGCATGCCGGAACTGACGGAGCAGCAGCGCGTCGCCCTGGCGCGCCTGCATTTCCAGGCCTATTCGCGCAGCGTGTGGGAGCGCAGCATCCTGTGGTGGGCTTCCGAAGCACGCCTGAAGCGCCTGATCAGGAAAGTGCCCGCCTTCCCGGGCCAGCAGATCGCGGACAAACCCACCATCTTGCTGTGCCCGCACTTTGTCTGCCTCGACGTGGCCGGCGCCGCCACCGCCATGGAAATTTCCGCCTCCTCCATGTATGTGCAGCAAAAGAACGCCGTCTTCGACAAAGCCTTGCGCAACGGCCGTTCGCGCTTCAAGCCGCCCAAGCTGTTTACGCGCCAGGACGGCATCAAGACCATCTTGCGCGCGCTGCGCGAGGGTTTGCCGTATTTCATGCTGCCGGACATGGATTTTGGCGAGAAAGATGCCGAATTCGTGCCCTTCTTCGGTGTCCCGGCCGCTACCCTGACGGCCACGGCGCGCCTGGCGGCAGCCGCCCGCGCCCAGGTCATTCCCGTCATCGCCACCTTTTTGCCCAATTACCAGGGCTGGAAAGTGACATACTATCCGGCATGGGATGACTATCCGGGCGACGACATCACGGCCGCCACGCGCCGCATGAACGCATTCATCGAAGAGCGCGTGCGCGAAGCGCCGGCCGAATATTTCTGGACGCACAAGCGCTTCAAGACGCGCCCCGAAGGCGAAGCGTCACTCTATAACCAGCACAAGTGATACGGCAGAACATGAAACTCCAATTTACCAAGATGCATGGCGCCGGCAACGATTTCATCGTCATCGATGCCATCAATCAAGATATCGACTTCACGCCAGCCCAGTGGCAACGCCTGGCCGACCGCCGCTTCGGCATCGGCGCCGACCAGATTCTGGTGGTGGAAAAGCCGCGCCTGCCCGGCTGCGACTTCCGCTACCGCATCTATAACAACGATGGCGGCGAAGTCGAGCAATGCGGCAACGGCGCGCGCGCTTTCGTCAAGTTCGTCAGCGAAAAAGGCTTGTCGGGCAAGAGCAGTATCCGCGTCGAAACCATGGCCGGCATCATCGCGCTACGCCTGGAACCCGACGGCAGCATCACGGTCGACATGGGTGCCCCCGTGCTGGAACCCGCGCTGGTGCCGTTCGACGCCAGCGGCCTCACCGGTGTAGCCGAGGGCACGGATAAGCTGTGGCCGCTGGAGCTGGCCTTGCCAGGCGGCAACGCCACGCTGCTGGTATCGGTCGTCTCGATGGGCAACCCGCATGCGGTGCAAGTGGTGGAGGATGTCGATGCGCAAGACCTGCAGGTATCGGGCCCGCTGATCGAGCACCACCCGCGCTTTCCCCGCAGGGTCAACGCCGGTTACATGCAAATCATGAACCGCAATCACGTCAAACTGCGCGTGTATGAACGGGGCGCGGGCGAAACGCTCGCTTGCGGCACGGGCGCCTGCGCCGCTGCCGTGGCCGGCATCTTGCGCGGCTTGCTCGATTCCCCGGTGCGCATCAGCGCGCGTGGCGGGGAACTGTCGATCGCCTGGCAAGGCGCAGGCCATCCGGTCCTGATGACGGGCCCGGCCGTGACCGTGTTCGAAGGCACGATCGAGCTGTAGTCAGCGGTACTGCATCGCTTGCATCATGCCGCCAGGAACTGCCGTTCCTGCGGCAAATTTTCCTGCGACAACTGCGCCTGCGCCAATCCCAGCTCGGCCAGATAGCACTTCAGGCGGTACAAACGCTGGCGGTAATTGCCTTCCGGACCAGTCACGCCGCAATCGACGCGCTCGAACAGGCGCACCACCTGATCGAGTACCTGGCGCTCTTGCGCCGTGCGGATCAGCACCAGGCGCCGCTTGCCGCGTCCGTGCGTGGCGCTGATATCGATCAACAAACAATGGCCCTGGTCGGCCGCGTGCACATCGAGCAACAAGGCCTCGGCACGCGACAAATGAAACCAGCGCGCCAGTTCCAGCCGCGCTGCCAGCAAAGGATGATTCTGTCCCAACTGGCGCAGTTGCGCGCCGGCAAGCACGGCACCGCACTGGCCCCAGTCGCCCGGCTCGCCGCGGGGCGCAATGCGCGCCAGCGCCGCCTCCGCTTCGCTGCTGCCTTGCGCCTGCGCCTGCAACAGCCAGTAGGCGGCGCGCACATCGCTATTGACGCCTTCACGCCGATTGCGCCAGGCGTGCATGCCGCACTCTAACTGGGCAGCGCCATGGCCCAGGTCGGCAGCCCGCTCAAGGCAGGAATGCGCTTCGAGCACATTGCGCTGGGAAAATTCCGGTTTTGTATAAATGCGCGACAGCACGAACCAGGCTTCGGCCAGGCCCTGCTCGCCGGCTTGCGTCAGCCAGCGCACGGCCCGCTTGAAATTGGCGGCGCCATGGCGCGTGGCCAGGCGCCGGCCAAGCGCATCCATGCGCGCATAGCCGAGACCCAGTTCCAGCTGCGCCGTGCGGTCGCCGCCATGCGCCGCCAACTCGCAGCATTGCCAGCCTTCGGCGTCGCTAGCGGGCGCCAGCGCCTGGGCGCAACGCGACAGCAACAGCACCTGTTGCGCGTCGAGCGCGATGCTGCGCGCGCCGGCCGCTGCCTGGCGCTGCAACAGTTCGCGCGCCAGCGGCAAGCCCTGCGCCAGGAAGCGACCATGCTCGCCGCTGTGCCACGCCCGCTCCAGCCCCGCGTACAAGGACGTGTCTGCATCGCTTCCCTGTTCCTGCGCATGGTTGCCAGCCGATGCGCACGCCGCTGCCGCGCCATCTTGCCTGGATAACAGCCATTGCGCATCGGGCAAACCGGCCTGCACTGCCGCTTCCAGTGCCAGGCGCGCCTTGGCCCGCAAGGTTTCGCAACTAGTGCCGGGCGGATTGCCCAGCACCAGTTGCGCCAGCACCAACCCTGCTTGCACCAGCCCCGCATCAAACGCCTGCGCGTAATACGGAATCAGCGCCTTGGCCGCCGGCTGCGCCACCTCGAAGGGCACATGCGTGCCGATCAGCAAGCATGCTTCCTGGCTATCTTCCTGGGCCGCACGCGCCAGCCAGTGCAAGGCGGTCGGCAAACTTTGCGGCACGCCCTGGCCGAACAGATATACGCGCCCCAATGCCAACTGGCAGGCAACATCGCCCGCACGCGCGCCCTTGATCAATCCTAATGTTTCGCGATTTGCCATCGATTCTCGATATTGAGTCAATGATTCTAATAATAGTGCGCCGTCTCCCGGCCCATCAATGCAGGCCGTCCCTTAGTGTAACGTCCTTGTGCCCGAAATCCGCCAAAGCCGGCGCAAGAACTTGATTCAACGCAATCATGCCAAGGCGCCAACAGATCAATATTGCCATGCGCCGTTACCGCGGCAAGGGGAGAACGCGTGCCATTGGCAATCCATCTGCAGAAAATCGCGCGTTACAAAAATACAACAGGGCCGTTGATTTATGACGCTTTTCACCAATCTTTTCACGCACATTTGACCAATCCCGCGCGTCCCGGGTGCCGAAGAATTAAGGTTCAGTCATCGAAACGCGAAAGCTAACGCATTTCAATCTGCTCGGATCTCGGACGGAACTCACTTTTAATAGGGAATAAGACATGAAAAAATCAATCGTTGCCCTCGCTCTCTTCGGCGCATTTGCCGCAACCGCACAAGCGCAGTCGTCCGTTCAAATCTACGGCACGATCGATGCTGGCCTGGGTAAAGCGACTGGTTCGTCCACCGCCGTCACCAAGCGTGACAACAACAAACTGGGTTTCAAGGGTACGGAAGATCTGGGCAATGGCTTGAAAGCTATTTTCCAACTGGAAATTCGCTATGAATCCGATACCGGCACCGTAGAAAACACTTCAGGCACCAATTCGCGTCCGCTGTTCCAGGGTCAAAGCCGCGTCGGCCTGCAAGGCGACTTCGGTACCGTGCGCCTGGGCCGTGGCCTGACCGCCTTCCAGGAAACGAGCACCGCGTTCGAACCGTGGTCGGGCATGCCTACGCCAGCCGGTTTCCAAACCGACCTGACGGTAGCGGCCTATAGCAGCGATCCACTGAGCGCACCGGGCAACTCGCGTAACCGCTTCTCGAACGCCGTGTTCTATAACTCGCCAGTCATCAGCGGCTTCCAGTTCAACGCCACCGTGGCCGCCAAGGAAGCGAACAACAATGCGGCCGTCGCAGCTACCGTACGCAACCTGACGACGAATGCCACCGGCAACTTCGCCGTGCCGGCCAATGTCGTGCCAGCATCGAACCCGTACTCGATGTCGGTCACCTACAACTATGGCCAGTTCGCCGCCATGGGTGCCTACGAGCGCAATGGCCTGCAAGCCAAGCTGTGGTCGGTCGGTGCATCGTTCAATCCAGCCCCGGAACTGAAACTGATGGCGTCGTACCAGAATCAGGACGATGGCAACTTTAAAATCGTCAATACCGACACCAAATCGTGGGTGCTGGGCATGAACTACGACGTCGGCCCAGGCAAGGTTCGCGCTGGCTACGGTCAAAAAACGCCGGATGGCGTCGCCAAGTCCAAGCAAGCATCGCTGGGCTACGACTACAACCTGTCGAAGCGTACTTACCTGTACGCAGATGTTTCGAACAAGAAATCGGCTAGCGTCGCCAACTACAACAACACCACTTCGGTCACCTACATCGGCGTGGGCGTACACCACAATTTCTAATGGTGCCGCAGGCCAGCCGCTACGGCTGAGCTGACGACCATGGAAGACAAGGCGGCATGGGCAACCATGCCGCTTTTTTCATGCGCGTGCGGAAAATGCATCACAAGGCGCCCTTTGCGCCTATGCCGCGGCACTCTCGGTTAGAATCAAGCGTTCATCCTTTCCGACTGAGACCATCAATGACCGCCACACTCGATTCCAGCACCGTCGCCCAGTATCTGAGCGAGCATCCGCATTTCTTCGAAGAGCATACCGCTCTGCTCGGTGAGGTCAAGCTGAGCAGCCCGCTGACGGGACGCACCATCTCGCTGCAGGAACGGCAGATGGAAGTAATGCGCGACAAATACAAGGCGCTGGAACTGCGCATGTCCAATCTCAGCCGCCTGGCTGAGGAAAACGGCGACATCGCCAGCAAATTCCATGGCTGGAACCAGGCCATGCTGCAAGTGCGCAACGATGCCAAGCTACCGCGCGTGCTGGTCGATGCGCTGCAAAGCAATTTCAACGTGCCCTACGTCAGCCTGCGCCTGTGGCAAGTCGTGCCGGAACACGCCAGCGGCTGGTTCACCGAAGATGTCACGGCCGATGTGCGCATGTTCGCCAACAGCCTGCAAACCCCGTACTGCGGCAGCAACCGCGATTTCGAAGCCGTGCACTGGCTGCAGGCCGAGAAGATCGAATCGACCGTCATGATCGCCCTGCGCGCGCCTGGCACTACCGGCACCTTCGGCTTGCTGGTGCTCGGTTCGCCCGACAGCGAACGCTTTACGTCCAGCATGGGCACCGACTTCCTCGTGCATATCGGCGCCACCGCCAGCGCCGCGCTGGCGGCCCTGCGCGCCAGCACGCCTACCTAGAACGCCATGGGTGACACGCGCGGCAAGGCCGAGTGGCTCGATGCCTACCTGGCGCAGCTGGCCACGCAGCGCAAGCTGTCGCCGCATACGCTCGACGCTTACGCACGCGACCTGCGCGCATTGCTGGAACTGAGCGGCAGCACCGCCTGGACCGCCCTGGCGCACAATGAAGTACGGCGCTACACGGCCAAGCTGCACGCAAGCGGCCTCGACCCGCGTTCGATCGCCCGCAAGCTGTCGTCGTGGCGCGGCTTTTTTAACTGGCTCAGCGGTGAAACAGCGCTCGACGCCAATCCCGTCGATGGCATCCGCGCCCCCAAGCGGGCAAAGACCTTGCCGAAAGCCCTGTCGGTGGACGATGCCGTGCGCCTCGTGGCGCCCGCGCAACACCAGCAAGGTCAGCAGGCGGAACCCGAGCAACTGTGCAACCGCGCCATGTTCGAGCTGCTGTATTCGAGCGGCTTGCGCGTCTCCGAGCTGACCAGCCTGGACACCCATTACTGCAAGGCCGAGGGCGGCCAGGCGGCCTCGCTGGGCTGGCTCGACATGGCCAGCTTCGAAGTCGTCGTCACGGGCAAGGGCAGCAAGATGCGCAAGGTGCCCGTCGGCAAGGCGGCCCTGGTGGCACTCTCCAGCTGGCTGGCCGTGCGCCCACCAGCCAAGGATGGCAGCGCCGCCTTGTTCTTAAGCACGCGTGGCACGCGCATTTCGCCGCGTGTGCTGCAGCTGCGCCTGAAGGCGCACGCGCTGGCGACGGGCATTCCGGCAAATGTGCACCCGCACGTGCTGCGCCACTCGTTTGCCTCGCATGTGCTGCAATCGTCGGGCGACTTGCGCGCCGTGCAGGAAATGCTCGGTCATTCCAGCATCACCTCGACCCAGGTCTACACGGCCCTCGATTTCCAGCACCTGGCACATGTGTACGACCAGGCGCACCCGCGCGCCAAGCTCAAGTAGGGCCCCATCTGCGCCAGCCAGCCTGATGCATATCAAGCGAAGCGGCGCACATTTGCAAGCTTTTGCAAAATTCCGGCATAATCGTCCGGATTCGCCCGCCTGCACGGCGGCACCACCGATTACAGCATAGGCATTCCTCATGGCACTGATTCCAACCACCATCCTCACCGGTTTCCTGGGCGCCGGCAAAACCACCTTGCTCAACCGCATACTGCAGGAAGACCATGGCATGCGTATCGCCGTGATCGAAAATGAGTTTGGCCAGGAAAACATCGACAATGAAATCCTGGTACAGGATAGCAACGAGCACATCATCGAGATGAACAACGGCTGCATCTGCTGCACCGTGCGCGGCGACCTGATCGTCGGCCTGACGGAACTGGCGCGCAAGCGCGACGCCGGCCTGATCGCGTTTGACCGCGTCGTCATCGAAACGACGGGCCTGGCCAACCCAGGCCCCGTGGCGCAAACCTTCTTTGTCGACGAAGAAGTGGGCAGCCACTACATGCTTGACGCCATCATCACGGTAGTCGATGCCCGCCATGCCATGAAGCAACTCGATGAATATGAGGAAGCACAGCGGCAAGTAGGCTTTGCCGACAAGCTGCTGCTGTCGAAAACCGACCTCGTCAGTCCAACCGAGGTCGATACCCTGACCCGCCGTTTGAAACGCATCAATCCCCGCGCGCCCATCGCCAAGGTCGATTTCGGTCGCGCCCCGCTGGCCGAGGTGCTCGACATCCGTGGTTTTAATCTGAACGAAAAGCTGGAACTGGATCCGGACTTTCTCGCCACCGAAAGCGGCCACGTGCATGATCACGACAAAGCGCATGACAAAGCGCATGATCCAGCGCACGCGCATGAACACGAACAGGGCCATGAGCACGCACAGGAGCACGCACACGAGCACAGCGACGCCTGCGCCACCGATTGCGGCCATGTCGACCACCACCATGCGCAACACAGCGACGACATCGCCGCCTTTGTTTTCAAGAGTACACAACCGTTTGACAGCGCCAAGCTCGATGAGTTCCTCGGCGGCCTGGTGCAGGTGTATGGCCCGCGCATGCTGCGCTACAAGGGCGTGCTGCTGATGCAGGGTGCCGAGCGCAAGGTGGTGTTTCAGGGCGTGCACCAGTTAATGGGCAGCGACCTGGGCGCCAAATGGGGCGAAAACGAAGTGCGCGGCAGCAAAATGGTGTTTATTGGCAAAAATCTACCAAAAGACATTTTTATTCGCGGACTCGAACAATGTTTGGTATAAACTAGCCGGGTTTTGCAAAGTACCCGTTGCAAACCATAAACAAAAGGGAAAATTAAGCACGCTTTCCCGCTGCCTGACGACAATCTTGCTGACATAATCCAACAAGCGGCCACATCTGATCGGCTAGTCAACAAATCGGGATGGCAATATAAAGCAAAGCGTGCCAAAATCAGCGACGAAAACGGCCCATGTCTTTCGCCTGTCATGAAATGCTGGCAAACTGCCGCTGGCCGCATGCCAGGCATGCAAGCGATCCACCCAACACGTAGGTCGACGCGGCAAGCGCGACCGGCCTATAGCGGTAACAAGTTATCAACATGGCAAATGTAGCCGGCCGGTAGTCTTGGCCGCCGGCAAGCCAAGGTCGCAAGCAGTATAGCGGGACAGCAATGCCAAGCGGAACCTGTACAGTTGCTCGGCACCGCCGCATCAACTGATCAATTTGAAAACTCTGTCGTATCGAAGGTAAGCGAAGTTATGACCAAAACTAATAAATCGACCCCGGCCGCCAACCAAGACATCCCCCTCATCAGCGAAGATCAAATTCGCGCCATGAGCGAAGATGAGTATATGAATCCGGCACAACTGGCATTCTTCAAGGCACGTTTGCAGCAGCTCGAAAAAGACTTGCTGAAAAATGCCGGCGAAACCACGGAACACTTGCGTGAAACCGTGCTGGTACCGGACCCTGCCGACCGCGCCACCATCGAGGAAGAGCATGCGCTGGAGCTGCGCACGCGCGACCGCGAACGCAAATTGCTGAAAAAAGTACAGCAATCGATCGCCAGCATCGACGGCGGCGACTATGGCTGGTGCGAAGAAACGGCCGAGCCTATCGGCATCCCGCGCCTGATCGCCCGCCCAACCGCCACCCTGTCGCTGGAAGCCCAGCAACGGCGAGAACTGAAGCAAAAACTCTACGGCGACTGATCGCCATGCCCGCAAGGCCGCCCGGCGGCTGCGCGCTGGCAGCAAAAAAAGCACACAACCTGCGTTGCGTGCTTTTTTTTCGTCCCGCGCCGACTACACTGAAGCAGGCACGGCCGCAGCACGTGGCGCTTGCAATTGCCTTTTCCATCCCCACTTTTGAGCCATGGGCGCGCAAGCGCATGACACTGCACGCGTAGGCATGAATTTTTTGAGGTCATTATGGAACAATTTCACGGCACCACCATCCTCTGCGTCCGGCGCGGCAAGCAAGTCGCCCTGGGCGGCGACGGTCAGGTAACGCTGGGCAACATCGTCATGAAGGGCACGGCCCGCAAGGTGCGCAAGTTATACCAGGGCAAGGTCCTGGTAGGCTTTGCCGGCGGTACCGCCGACGCCTTCACCCTGCTCGACCGTTTCGAAGGCAAGCTGGAAAAACACCAGGGCAACCTGCTGCGCGCCTCCGTCGAACTGGCCAAGGACTGGCGCACTGACCGCGTGCTGCGCCGCCTGGAGGCGATGCTGCTGGTGGCCGACAGCGAGTCGACCCTGGTCATCACGGGTAACGGCGACGTGCTCGAACCGGAAGACGGCATCGGCGCCATCGGCTCGGGCGGCATCTACGCCCAGTCCGCCGCCAAGGCGCTGCAGGAAAACACGGACTTGTCGCCGGCCGAAGTGGTCAAGAAATCGCTGACCATCGCCGCCGAGCTGTGCATTTATACGAATATGTCGCACATCATCGAAACGTTAGATTAAGAGTCCCCCGAGAAAACGCCCATGGCTGCGTTGCATGGCCTGGGCGTACAAAAACGTACTGTCTGCGGCCACGCGCCTTGCCCTGAACGTTTTTCGAGCACTCTACGCAAAGAAAATGGAAAGCCAAATATGATCATGAACATGACCCCGTCGGAAATCGTCGCCGAACTCGACAAGCACGTGGTGGGCCAGGCCAAGGCCAAGCGCGCCGTCGCCATCGCCTTGCGCAACCGCTGGCGCCGCCAGCAGGTGGCCGAGCCCCTGCGCCATGAAATCACGCCCAAGAACATCCTCATGATCGGCCCCACGGGCGTCGGCAAGACGGAAATCGCGCGCCGCCTGGCCAAGCTGGCCGAGGCGCCCTTCATCAAGATCGAGGCGACCAAGTTTACGGAAGTGGGCTATGTGGGCCGCGACGTCGACACCATCATCCGCGACCTGATCGACATCGGCATCAAGCAGACGCGCGCCTCTGAAATGAAGAAAGTACGCGCGCGCGCCGAAGATGCGGCGGAAGACCGCATCATCGACATCCTGGTGCCGCCGGCGCGCGACTTCGGCTTCACCTCGAATACGGCAGCGGCCGTGGACACGGGCGGCAGCGGCGACAGCACGCGCCAGACCTTCCGCAAGCGCCTGCGCCAGGGTGAACTCGATGACAAGGAAATCGAAATCGAGCTGGCCGACGCGGGCGCGCAGATGGAAATCATGGCGCCGCCGGGCATGGAAGAAATGACGGAGCAGATCAAGTCCATGTTTTCCGGCGTGGGCGCGCAGCGCAAGAGGGCGCGCAAGGTCAAGATCAAGGAGGCGTTGAAACTGCTGGCCGAGGAAGAAGCGGCCAAGCTGGTGAACGACGAAGAGCTGAAACAGAAAGCCATCCAGAACGTGGAGCAGAACGGCATCGTCTTCCTGGACGAAATCGACAAGATCGCCTCGCGTTCGGAAACCGGGGGCGCCGACGTTTCGCGCGCCGGCGTGCAGCGCGACCTGCTGCCGCTGGTCGAAGGCACGACCGTCAACACCAAGTACGGCATGATACGCACGGACCATATCCTGTTCATCGCCTCGGGCGCTTTCCACCTGTCGAAACCGTCGGACCTGATTCCCGAACTGCAGGGGCGCTTTCCGATCCGCGTGGAACTGGAGTCGCTGTCGATCTCGGACTTCGAGCGCATTTTGACCAGTACCGACGCCTGCCTGACGATGCAGTACGAAGCCTTGCTGGCGACGGAAAACCTGACGCTGAAATTTGCGCCAGAAGGCATCACGCGCCTGGCGCAAATCGCCTATGCGGTCAACGAGCGCACGGAAAACATCGGCGCACGCCGCCTGTACACGGTGATGGAAAAACTGCTGGAAGAAGTATCGTTTACGGCCAGCGAAGGCAGCAGCACCACGGAAAACCTGCTGGTGATCGACGCCGCGTATGTGAATGAGCGCCTGGAAGCGTTGTCGGTCAACGAAGACCTGTCGCGCTACGTGCTGTAATCAAGGAGGGGACCGATGGCAAACAAGGCATTGGCGACGCGGCAGAAAATGCAGTTCCGCGTCGAACCCTCGCAAAAACCACGCAACCCGGTGGCAGCTGCCGCCCTGCAGCGCGCCGCCGGGGCGCATGTCAAAACCGTTTCCGGCCAGCGCCAGCAGGAAAAACGCTTGCTGGCGAAACTGCTGCTGAAAGTAGACGTCAAAGACTGATCTCAAAATGTCCATGGCAAGGCGCATGGGTGAAGACAGTCTGAATAATACGGCGAGGCCATGCAACATGGCCATCGCAGGCCGCCCGCGGACACCCCCAGGGGCGTCCGCCATCAGGCCACCATCTGCCAGCGCGTCTGCCTGAATCGCAGCACGACGCACCCGGCGAATTCATCTGAGCCAGTACCGCCGCCTCGCAGGCGCGCTTTGCATGGCTGTGCGCCAGTGTCATCGCTTTTTCCACAAAGTACTATTACCTTGTGCAAAGTGCCATTCCCGGCTACATTAGGTAGCGTAATCCACTACTAAACTTGTAAAAAAGGATACCTCGTGAGTTCACCTGAACTGCTCTTGCGCGTGCTTCGCACCCAATTGCGCGCCGTCGGCATCACCTATAAGGTACTGGCTGAACGCATCGCCATGAGCGAGTCGAGCGTCAAGCGCATGTTTGGCCAGCACGACATGTCGCTGTCGCGCCTGGCCCTGATCTGCAAGGCCTCCGGCATTGCCATGGAAGACGTGCTGCGCGGCGCGGCCGACATCACGCCGCACGCCGACACGCTCACCCTGATACAGGAAAAATCCCTGGTGGCGCACCCGCGATTGCTGCTGGTGGCGATCTGCTGCCTGGGACACTGGAGCCTGGAGCAGGTGGTGGAAACGTATGCGCTGACGCAGGCCGAGTGCATAGTCTGCCTGGCCGAGCTGGACCGCCTGGGCTTGATCGAACTCAAACCGCTGAACCGCTACAGCCTGCGCGTCTCGAACGCCTTCCACTGGCTGGCCGACGGCCCCGTGCAGCAGTACTTCCGCGAGCACGTGGTGGCCGACTATTTCAGCGGGCATTTTGACGGCGCCGGCGAAACCTTGATGTGCATCCCCGCGCGCCTGTCGCTATCGAGCGCGCAGGAGCTGGTGCAGAAAATCCGCTCCCTGGCCGAGGAGCTGGCGCGGCTGCACCAGAACGACCGGCGCCTGGCGTCACAGGAGCGCGATGGCTTTACCCTGCTGCTGGGTTTCCGCTCCTGGGAGTTTGCCGCCTTCACGGCGCTGCGCCGCAGCGCGGCGGCAGCCCTCCCCGCCACGCCGGCCGCCAGTTACCAGACGGGACCCAGGAACAGATAGAACGTGCTCTCGCCGCCCTTGGACGCGCCTGAGGCCACGTACACGGGGCCGAAACGGGTGTCGACCGAAATGAAGGCACTGCTCGCCTGCGTGAACTTGCTGGCCTTCCAGCGCTCGCTCTGATCGAAGCCGCCGCCCATTTCCAGCGAAAAGCCGGCCCGCACGGCGCCGCCCAGGGTGCTGGGCAGGGAACCGATGCGGCGCGCCATCACCAGGCGCGCCAGGGCGATGCTGCGCCCGCTCACCGATTCAAATTCCGTGCCGGACAGGCGCAGGAAGCCACCCAGGTTGAGCGGCGCCTCGCCGCGCTGCGCGCGTGCCCATTCGCCATATACATGGCCGGCCCAGTTACCGTAACCGAACGCCTTCAGCGCCGTCAGCGAGGAGCGGCCCAGCGCCGCTTCGCCCGAGCCGGTGGTCGATGCGCGCGTCCAGGTGGCGTCGAACAGCACGCCGCGCGTGGGAAAACCGGGCGAATCGAGCGTATCGGCGCGAAATTGCACGAAATGGGTGGTGCCCAGCGAACGCGACTCCGGCTGCGTGGGATCGGCCGGTATCGCCAGCTTGCCCTTGATCTCGGTGCGCGTGACACCAAACTGCAGATCGCCCCAGCTACCGAACTCGCGTCCCAGTACCACTGCCCCCACCTGGCCGTTATACGCCAGGCGCGCGCTGCGCCGGCCCTGGTCGAACAAATCCATCGCCGACGAGCTGTATTGCAGCTGTGGCGCGATATACCACGGGTTGCCGGCGCCCAGCGGCTGCCAGAACTGCACGCCGAAGCCGCGTGCGTTGCCAATCTGCGCCGTGCTGCGCAACTCGCCGCCCCAGCTGTTCAGGTTCGAACGCACATGCAGCAGCTTGAGGGCAAAGTTATTGCTGTCCTTGAAATCGCTGGCCAGTTCCAGGCCCACGCGCAGGCGGTTGCTGGCCCATGGCGCTTCGACCGCCTTGATGGTCACCGTGCGCTGCTCGCCCGCGTCGACCACTTCGCTCTCCACGCGCGCCACGTCGCCGCGTCCATACAGCTTGCCGGCCGCCTTGAGCACATCTTCCTGGGTGACTAACTGGCCCTCGACCAGCCCCGATTGGGCTTGCAAGATGCGCGGGTTGATATCACCCTCGCTTTCCATGGCCAGGCGCGTCAGCGGCAAGGCCACATCCAGCAGCGCAGGCGCGGCCAGGCGCAGCTGCTCGCGCGCCGCATACTGCTCCGGCGGCAGGGCCAGCGGCGCCAGGCGGGCAGCCAGCGCCTGCGCCGCCTGTTCGCCAGCACGCATGGCGCGCGCATAATTTTCAAAGTCGAGAAAGCTCACGCCGGTCAGGTCCGGCGCCACCAGGATATCTTGCGGGCGCAATTCCTTGAGCGAACGCTGCACGTTCTGTTCCGTGAGGATCTGCAGCATCTGCTGCGCCACGCCGATGGCGCTGCCCAGGTCTTTTTCCCGCGCCAGCGGCGTGCCCACGTTGACGGCGATGACGATATCGGCGCCCATGGCGCGCGCCATGTCGACGGGCAGGTTGCGCACCAAGCCCCCATCGACCACCAGGCGGTTATTCACGCGCACGGGAGAAAACACGCCCGGCACGGCCAGCGAAGCGCGCATCGACAGGAACAGCGGCGTGTCGACCAGTTCCACCAATTCGCCGCTGACCAGGTCCGACGCCACCGAGCGAAACGGCAACGGCAACTGGCTGGCCGGGCGATCGCGCATGCCTGCCGGCAATAAACGGTTCAGCGCCATCTCCAGCGCCGCATTGCTGGCGGCGGCCGGCGGCGTGGAAATGCCGTTGCGGCTGAGGCCAAATTCGATGCGCGAGGGCAGCAATAAATCTTCCTCGCGGCGGCGAAACATCAGTTCGTCGCGCGGCGGACGGTCGGCCACCACGCGCGCCCAATTGGTTTCGCGCGCCATCTTTTCCAGCTCCGCCACGGAAGCGCCAGCCGCATACGCGCCGCCCACCACGCCGCCCATGCTGGTGCCCACCACCATGTCGACCGGCACATGCAGTTCCTGCAGCACTTTCAACACGCCGATATGCGCCAGGCCGCGCGCGCCGCCGCCCGACAGTACCAGGGCGATGCGCGGGCGCGCCGGTGGCGGCGCAGGCGATACTTGGGCGGTGGCGGCGGCAACATCGGCGGCGGCGCGGGCTTGCGGCAAGGCGCACAGCGCCGCCACGCAGCCTGCTGCCAGGACGGCACGGATCGAGAACATGAAGACTCCTGTTGCGATGGCGGCACGGCGCCATCGGCATAGACTGATGCGAAAGTATTACTGAATCAACTCTGCGGCGCCGGGACGGGCGTCACCTGGGGCGCCGCCGGCATCTGCACCGGTGGACGCTGCGCTTCCATCGGCATCGGCGGCGGCACCAGGTTCGTCGCCGGTGCGGGCGCGGGAACGGCAGCCGGAATCACCGCCGGCAAGGCCTGCGCCTTGTCGTCAGCCACGAGGTCGATGCGCTTGCTCACACCGCCGTCCAACAGCAGCACATGGCGCGCATGCACTTCCTGCACCGTCACGCCGGGCGCCACTTCGGCGCCTTCCGGCAAGGCCACGGAAGGCTTGCCGTCGGTGGAGATGATGGCCACGCTGCCGCGGCCATTGCTGGCCGCCACCACGCCCTTGAGCTGGTAGTTGCTGGCCGTGGCCACGCTGACCTGGCCGCCGAACAGCGAGGCGCCCGCCTCCACGCTGGCGTCCTGCACCACCGGCACGGGGGGCGGGTTGATGGGGCGTTGCGGTGCCTTGAACAGCTGCATGGCCCAATAGGCCAACGATACGGACAGCGCCACGACGGCGAGCAAACTTGTAAATTGGGGCAAACGCTTCATGGCTTCCTTGATATTTCTCTTAACGCACCAATTGATTAATCTCGATAATCGGCATCAATACGGCCAGCACGATCAGCAGCACCACCACGCCCATGGCCAGGATCAGGGCCGGCTCCAGCAGGCCTGCAATGGTCAGGGTGCGGCGTTCCAGGTCCTGCTCCTGGGCGCTGGCGGCGCGCTCCAGCATGGCCGGCAGCTCGCCCGTGATTTCGCCGGCACGTATCATGTGGATCAGCATGGGCGGAAAATGCTTTTGCGCCGACAGCGCGCGCGCCAGGCTGACGCCCTCGCGCACGGCGCCGCTGGCATCAGCCACCAGTTCCTGCATCGCCACGTTGGTGAGGGTGTCGCGGCTGGTGTCGAGCGCGCGCAAAATCGGCACGCCGGAGCCGGTGGTGATGGCCAGGGTGCTGGCGAAACGCGCCGTATTCAGGCTGCGCTCGAACTTGCCATACAGGGGCGCCGTCAGCAGCCAGGTATGCCAGCGCCGCTTCAGTGCCGGCTGCTGCAGCGCGCGGCGCCAGGCGAACCAGGCGCCGATCAGGGCAAGGGCGACGACGATGCCGTAATGGCGCACGAAGTCCGACAGCGCCAGCATGATCACCGTCAGCATGGGCAGCTTTTGCTTGGTATTGGCAAAAACAGAGACGATCTGCGGCACCACGTAGGTGAGCAGGAAGATCACGATGGAAAACGCCACCACCGTGACGATGGCAGGGTAGGTGAACGCCAGCTTGACCTTCTGCACCAGCGCATTGCGCCGCTCGATGTAGTCGGCCAGGCGCGACAGCACGCGCGACAAATGGCCGATCTGCTCACCCGAGGCCACCAAAGCGCGGTAGATCTCGGCAAAGTCGCGCGGGTGGCGCGACAGCACGTCGGAAAATGCGGCGCCGCCGATGACTTCCGAACGGATCGAGGCGATCAGGTCGCGCAGATACGGCCGCTCGGCCTGTTCGAGCAAGGCGGAGAAGGCCTGTTCCAGCGGCAGGCCAGCTTCCAGCAAACTGGCCAGCTGGCGCGTAAACAAGGCCAGCTCGGTGCTCGACAGGCGCTCGCCGAAGCCGCGCCGGCGGGTCACGCCGGCGGCGTCCACCTGCGCGGCGATCTGCTCGACGGCCAACGGCACCAGGCCTTGCACGCGCAGCTCGGCGCGCGCGGAACGGGGACTGTCGGCATTGAGCACGCCCTTGCGGGTGGCGCCTTGCGCGTCGACGGCTTCATAACGGAATGCGGGCATGGTGGAGGGCCTAGTCTTTGGTCACGCGCAGCAATTCAGCCTGCGTGGTGGTGCCGTCGCGCAGCCAGCGTTCGCCGTCGTCGCGCATGCTCAGCATGCCGTCCTGTAGGGCGACGGCGCGCACTTCCGCCTCCGAGGCGCGGTTGTGGATCTGCGCGCGGATCTGCTGCGTCGTGCGCAGCAGTTCATACACGCCGACGCGCCCCTGATAGCCGGTCTGGCCGCAATGCTCGCAGCCCACCGCCTGCCAGTACTGGCCATCGAAGGTTTTACAGGAACCGCACAATTTGCGCACCAGGCGCTGCGCCAGCACGCCCAGCAGCGACGACGACAGCAGGAACGGTTCGATGCCCATGTCGAGCAAGCGCGTCACGGCCGCCGAAGCGTCATTCGTATGCAGGGTCGCCAGCACCAGATGGCCCGTCAGCGACGCCTGCACGGCAATCTGCGCCGTTTCCAGATCGCGGATTTCGCCGATCATGATCACATCGGGATCTTGCCGCAAAATCGCCCGCAGCGCCTTGGCAAATGTCATGTCGATGCGCGGGTTGACCTGCGTCTGGCCCACGCCGGCCAGGTCGTACTCGATCGGGTCTTCCACCGTCAGGATATTCGTCGTCGTCGCGTTGAGCATCGACAGCGCCGCGTACAGGGTGGTGGTCTTGCCCGAGCCGGTGGGCCCCGTGACCAGCACGATGCCGTGCGGCTGCGTGATCAGGCCATCGAACTGTTTCAACATGGGCGCGCTCATGCCCAGGTGCTGCAAGTCCAGGCGGCCTGCTTCCTTGTCCAGCAAACGCAGCACGGCGCGTTCGCCATGCCCGGTCGGCAGGGTCGATACGCGCACGTCGACGGGTTTGCCTCCCACGCGCAGGGTAATGCGGCCGTCCTGCGGCAAGCGCTTTTCAGCGATGTCGAGCTGCGCCATGATCTTGATACGCGAAATGAGCGAACCGTGGATGGCTTTGCGGGGACGCACCACGTCGCGCAGGCTGCCGTCGATGCGAAAGCGCACGACGGAAGTCTGTTCGAACGGCTCGATATGGATATCGGACGCGCCTTCGCGCAGCGCCTGCGTGAGCAGCGCGTTGATCATGCGGATCACGGGCGCGTCGTCCGACGATTCGAGCAAATCCTCGATGGCCGGCACGTCCTGCAGCAGCTTGGTCAAGTCCAGGTCGGCGTCGAATTCATCGGCCATCTGCGAGGCGTCGCCGCCGCCGCCCGCGTAGGCGCTGGCAATGGCAGCATCGAGCTCGCCGCGCGGCAGTACCGTCAACTGGATCTGGCCGAAACGGCGCGACACTTCGGCAATCGCCGCCGGCGCGGTCGATGCCGCCACCAGCACCTCGACCGGGGCGCCGTCCTGCGCGCCGGGCCGGGCCAGCAGGGCGAAATCGCGCGCGTAGGCGTAGGGAAGTAAATTACTCATGACTGGCTGCTCACTTCTGCTGCGGTTGCGGCTGTTGCTGCTGCTGGTATTGCTGCAGTATCGACTGCGGCGGCGTGGCCGCGTTGGCCGGCGCGCCTGGCGGCGGCGTCGGCGCCGGCGGCACCGGGCGCGTCACCATGTTGCCGCCCACCGGCTGGCCATCTTGCAGGGCTGGCAGCACAGGGGTGCCCAGGTCTTTCAGCATCACGTTCCCCGTGGCCGGCACGGCAGCCGTTTCGGCCGAGCGCATGTAATCGTAGCGGTCGGCCGCCAGGCTGCCGCTCTGCTCCTTGTTGCGCACGATGACAGGGCGCAGGAAGATCATCAGATTGGTCTTCTTGCGCTCGCGCGTCTGGTACTTGAACAGGTTGCCAATCAGGGGGATGTCGCCCAGGCCGCGCACTTTTTCCGCGTTGTCGCCCGTGCTGTCCTCGATCAGGCCGCCCAGCACAATGATCTGCCCATCGTCGGCCAGCACATTGTTTTCGATCACGCGGTTGTTGATGGTGATGCCGCTGACGGCCGTCGACGTGGATTTATCCACGCTCGACGTCTCGTGATAGATGGCCAGCTTGATGGTGCCGCCCTCGGAAATCTGCGGACGCACCTTCAGGGTCAGGCCCACTTCCTTGCGGTCGATGGTCTGGAACGGGTTGGTGTTGGTGCCGGCCGTGCTGGTGTACTGGCCCGTCAGGATAGGCACGTTCTGGCCCACCTTGATGGACGCCAGCTCGTTGTCCAGGGTGATCAGGTTCGGCGTCGACAGGATATTCGCGTTGCCGTCCGATTCCAGCGCGTGCGCCAGGGCGCCCAGGCCCAGGGCGCCGTTGATCTGTTTGAAGATGCCCAGCGTCAGGCCGCCCGTCGGCAAGACCGCGCCATTGCCGGTGGCGAGGGCGGCGATATTGTTGGTGGTGCCCGTGGCGAACGACTGCAGTGCGCCCACGCGGTAGCTGCTGCTGCTGTCGCCGGACAGGCCCAGCCACTGCACGCCGAATTCGGATGCCTTGGACGACGTCACTTCGACGATCAGCGCCTCGATGTAGACCTGGGCGCGGCGCACGTCAAGCTGGTCGATCACGGCGCGCAGGTTGCGGTAGACGGCTTCGTTGCAAGTGAGGATCAGGGTATTCGTCGAAACGTCGGCCTGGATGAAGCCGGCCGCGCCGCCCGACGACAGCTGCTGCGGCCCGTTGCTCAGCGAAGCGCCGCCCGTGGTGCCGCTTTGCGAACTGCCGCCCAGCCCCGTGCTATTCATGCCGCTGCTGCTGTTCTGGCTATTCTGGTTGTTCGTATTGACGCTGCTGGTGTTGCCCTGCTGCGCCGTGGCGGCAGTGCCGTCGGACGTCACCACCGAGCGCAGGGTCTGCGCCAGCTTGGTGGCGTCGGCGTTCTTCAGGTACACCACGTGCACATTGCCCAGCTGGTTGGTGGGCTGGTCCAGCTTCGAGATCAGCGACTTGGCCAGGTTGGCGCGCGCTGCCGACGGCGCGCGCAGCACCAGCGAATTGGTGCGCGGGTCGGCCAGCACGGAGACCTTGCCGCCATCTGCTGCGGCGCCGGCACCGGCGCTGCCGCCTTCCATCAGCTTGTTGACCATCGAGGCCAGGTCGGAGGCGATCGCGTAGCGCACGGGGATCACGTCGAGGTCCGTCGAGGCGGGCACGTCGAGCGCGGCGATAATCTTCGCCAGGCGCTTGAGGTTATCCGCGTAATCGGTGATCACCAGCGAGTTGTTGCCCGGGTTGGCGTTGATCGTGTTATTCGGCGAAATCAGGGGGCGCAGCACGGCCACCAGGTTGGCCGACGATTCGTAATTCAGGTAAAACACCTGGGTGGCGATCTGGTCGCCCTTCACCTGGCTGGCGCCGTTGCCCACCTGGGTCGGCACGGACTGCAGCTTGGCGTCCGCTTCCGGCACCACCTTGGCGTAACCGTCGCCGGAGACCACCGCGTAGCCCTGCAAGCGCAAGGCCGATGCCAGCAGCGCGAACGCCTGGGTCTTGCTGATCGATTTTTCCGACACCAGCGTAATCGTGCCCTTGACGCGCGGGTCGATGACGAAATTGATGTTGGTGTAATGGCCCACCGCCTTGATCACCGACTCGATGTCGGCGCCGACGAAATTGAGCGCCGCTTCGTCGCCGGGTGCGGCCCAGACGGGCGCCGGCATGCCGGCCACGGCACAGCACAGCAAGGCGGCGGCCGACAGGCGGCGCAGCGAAAAGGAGGAGGTATTTTGGCTCACGGATGGTTTTTTCATTGTCTAAACTCTAAGGCGATGATGTTTTTTTCGCTATTGCTACGGCGCTGTCCCAGCAAATTCAACAAACTCGCCAAGGTCTCTTCATATCCTGCTGCGGCCTGGGCCTGGCCGGAAAACTGCATGCGCCCCTGATGCAGGCTGCCGCTGCCATCGAGCAGCAACGGTCCTTTGATGGAGCGCAAGGTCAACGTGGCCTGCTGCCCCTGCCAATCGAAATCGAGTTCATAACTGCCCAGCGGACGCAGGGAAGACAGGCGCGAGGCCATGTCCGTCATTTGCAAGGTGGTGCGCCCGATGGCGGAAAACTGCTGCTTTTCCAACGCCAGCTCCAGGGTACTCCACGACAGACGCATGCTGCCCGTCGGCGCCACGGTATTCAAGGGTGCGCCCAGGCCACCCAGGCCATCGGCCGGCAGCAGCAAGGCTGCCGGGCTGAC
Source organism: Janthinobacterium woesei (assembly GCF_051380875.1). Classification (NCBI taxonomy): domain Bacteria; kingdom Pseudomonadati; phylum Pseudomonadota; class Betaproteobacteria; order Burkholderiales; family Oxalobacteraceae; genus Janthinobacterium; species Janthinobacterium woesei. Next base: position 27,245 of record NZ_JBNYXW010000001.1, on the reverse strand, counting down.
CTGCCAGTGCGACCAGGAACCGCGCAAGTTCACCGCTTGCGACAGCGCCAGCGGGTTTTGCAGTTCCACGTCCACCGAGCCCCACAGCACGGAAGGCGAAATACGCCAGCTGAAGCGCCCCGGCAGCAAGGGCGTCACGGCACCATTCGCGCTGGCCGCCCCGCCGATAAAGGCCGAGCCGCGCCACAGGGTACCTTGCGCGTCGCCCAAGGTCAAACGCCCGCCCGTCTGCTTTTCCACGCTGCCCGCCATCCAGCCGGCCGGGAAAAATACCAGCAGGGTCAGGCACACGCTGACAAGGATTGCCAGCAGCCATCCCAGCAAGCGCATCATCGGGCCGCGCCCGGACTCTGGTGCAGGCTCAGGGTGGCGTTCACCTGTCCCGCCTTGTCCTGCGCCGTGATGGCCGCTTCCTGCACCGCGATGCGGCCTTCGCGGCGCAGGCCGTCCAGCCACAGCATGACGCTGGCAAACGGCACGCCGTTCAGCTGCACGCGCGCATACTCTCCCGTCAGCGACAGCGATTGCGGCGCCAGGCCGCGTGCTTTCAACGACGCTTCCAGGCTGGCGCGGTTCATGGCAGCGACCTGTACGGGCGCCTGGCGCGCCAGTTCACCCGCTTCGCGCGCCAGCGCCTGCAGCTGGGCCGCGTTCTGGCGCAGCTCGGGCAAGCTCTTTTGCAGGGCGATGCGTCCCGTCCATGCCGGCTCGAAAAATACCGCATACCCCAGCGCCAGGCCCGCCACCAGGCCGCCGATGGCCAGCAGCTTGCGCTCCTGCGGCGTGCGCGCTCCCCAGAACGCCTGCACAGCCTGTTGCTGCCCTATCAGCGCGGCGCGCGCCTTGTTCAATGCTGTACTCATGCTTTTGCTCCCGTGGCAGGCGTGATTTTCCACACGCCCGGCGCCGTTTCATTCAGGGCCAGCTTGCGCGCGGCCAAACCGTCGCGCACCTGCGCCTGGGCGCTGGCGTCGACCATGTCCGGCTTGAGCTTGACGATCAGGCTGCGTTCGCGGTATTCCAGCGACGCCACCACGCCGCGCCCGGCCAGGCCGCCCAGCGCCTCGCCCAGCGCCGCGCTCATGCTGGTGAAGTCATCCATGCTTGCCTGGCCGCCCTGCAGGCGGGCCGCAGCGATATTGCGCCGCATCTGCTCCGCTTCCAGGCCATACACGGGCGCCTCGTTGGGATACGCCGCCTTGAAGGTTTGCTGCATCGAGGTGCGCACGGTGGCCGCTTCGCGTTTCAAGCGCATCCATTCGATATTCATGCCAGCCAGGTTGACGATCACCGTCAGCAGCGCCAGGCGCAGTGGCCAGCGCCAGCGCCGCCACTCGGCCGCCGATCCCGTCGCCGTGTCCAGCCCGCCCGCCAGGTCCAGCGGCGCGCTGCGGGCACCGGCGATCCAGTGCGCCCAATGATCCTGCTCCACCGTCACGCCGTCCATGCTGGCGGCCAGTTGTTGATATTGCGCAAGCTCGGCCTGCGCCACGTACACCGTCAAGGGCACGTCGCCGGCAAAGGCGCGCGTCGTCAGCAGCGCCTGCTGCGGTAGCAAAGGCAGCACCAGGCCCATGCCCTCTTGCGGCGCCTGGCGCAAGGCCAGCTCCAGGCTATCACCGGCCGCTTGCAGGGCGGCCGTCACGCTGCCCGGCTGCAACGGCAGGCATAGCTGCGACGGCAGCAGCGCTACCTTGCGCGCGCCCTGCGCCAGCAAAGCTTTCACCAGCACCTCGGCCCAGGCGCGCTGCGCCACGGCCACCGTGCGCATGCCGGCAGCGTCCGACGCGCCGGCGGCCAGCAGGCAGTCCTGCGCGTCGCCAAGAATGTACTCTTCCACCAGGCCCGGCAAGGCCGCGCGCAAACGGGCGCCGGCCAGCGGCGGGGTTTTCAGGCGCAGCAGGGTGACGTCGGCCGCCGCCAGCAGCAGCACCACCTGCTTCGCGCCGGCGATCAACTGGCCCAGGCTGCCCAGCGGGGCATTGCCCTGCTGCAGCAAGGCACCGCCGTCGCCGGCGAGCACATAGGAGCAGGCGGGCGCGCTGTCGGTGGATGCCTTGGCCGGGTGCCGGATATACAGTATTGTCAAAGTGACTCGCTTTCAGCGTTAGTTTTCCCGCAACCAGACCAAACGGGTTGCCCGCTCGCGGTCTGGTTGTCGATAGATGAGCGCCACGGCATCGAGGGCGGCGCGGTCCAGCCGCACGCGGATGACGGTGAGGAAGTAGCGGCTCTTCACATCGAGTTCCACGCCTTCGATCAGCTCGGCATTAATATTATTCTGGAAATTTGCTTTATCAACAAACTTTTTACGCGGATTGCTCAAGGTCAGGGCGCTGGCCTCGGACAGCGACATCATCGTCACAGCCGCCAGCACCTCGGCCGGGGCCGTATTCACGTTGATCGCCGTGATCTCCGGCAAGACGATGACGACATCGCGCAGCTGCTCGATCATCTGCGGCGTATAGCCGGGCACGGCCAGCAAGTCATCGATCTGCGTGAACGCCACCGGTTCGCTGCTACCGCCCGCCGCCGGGCTGGCCGTCTTGCCATCGCTGGCGCTGTCGCTGCTGGCGGCGCGCAGTTTCGGCCTGGCGCGCAGCACGGCGTCGGCCGTGGCTTGCGCCAGGCCGCTATCGAGTTGCATATTGGACAATAAACGTTGGTAAGCCAGCACCTGCTTCGGATTGATGCCGCCCGTGGCGGCCACCAGGTTGGTAATATTGAAGCGCGCCTGCGCGTCGAGCGCACGGCCCGAGACGGTGGCGTCGAATTTTTCCGTATCGACCTTTTCCCGGTCGACATAATCGTCGAGCCGCGCTTCCTCGATGGGCGTGGCCCACACGCCGTCAAGCGCCGTCAGGCTGGTATTGTCCTGGCGCAACCAGAAGCGGGCGAAGTCGACCATGCCGCGCATGGCCCACTGCGTCTGCAGGCGCAGGCGCTGGTTTTCCATCGAGCGCACCTGCACCTGCTGCTGCCAGAACAGGCTCGCAACGACGGTGATGGCCAGCGCCGTCAGCAGCAAAGCCGTGATGACGGCCACGCCGCGCTGGCGCGCGGGGAACTTGATGCGCTTCATCCCGGCCCCAGCAAAAAGACTTTGGACAGGCCCGCGTCCTGGCCCGGCATCTGCAAGGTCACTTCCAGGCCCGGCACCTGCGTCGAGATGGTGGCGCCGGCCGTCAGCACGTTCCAGGCGCCGTTGCTCCAGCCGCGCATGACCATGCTGTCGACGCCATGCATCAGGGCCACGTCGGCGCTGCTGGTATCGGTATCGTCGCGCGCCGCCTGCCACAGGGTGTCGAGCACGGCCAGGTCGCGCGTGCCGTTCGACTCGCGCCGCATCAGCACGCCGCCGCGCAGGCGGTAAGTGACCACTTGCAACTGTTGCGGCTCCTGTTCCGAGGCGGCCAGGCGCACCAGGCTCAGGCGGTCATTCTCAGCCGTCAGGTTGATGCGGCCATTCAGCAGATTGTTGTTCAGGCCGGCGCCGGCCAGGTGGTCGCAATCGCTTTGCATCTGCGCAAAGGCCAGCTGCATGCCGCGCGCCTGCTCCAGCTGGTGCGTGAGCACTTCGCGCGAACGCACGATGCTGTCCAGGCCACGCCAGCCCAGCAGGGCAACCATGGCCAGGATGCCGATCGCCACGAGCAGCTCGATCAGGGTGAAACCGCCAGCAGGAAGAGGGCGGCGCGCCATCAGTCGTTGAACGCCAGCAATACCAGGCGCACGATGCGCCGGGCTGGATACTGCGCATCGTACACATTCACGCGCACCTGGCGGATACGGGGATTCGGCGTGGCCACCACTTCTTCCTCGCAAATGAGTTTCAAATCGCCTTGCGGACAGTCGACCGTGCGCTTGCCCGTCTGCGGGAAGGTTTTTGCCAGGCGCAGGCGCACCAAATGGTTTTCCGCCGACCAGGTGGCCATCATGGCGCTGCGCAAGCCGTCGCTGTTCTGCGTCAAACTGCCCACGGCGCGCAAAGAGGCGCCCAGGGCCGTGCCGACGATGACCAGGGCCACCAGCACTTCGAGCAAAGTAAAACCGCGCTGGCGGTGTTGGCGGGAGAAAAGCATCATTGCTCGACCGTAAAGTGGCCGATGCCGTCGGCGCGGATGGCCACGCTGCGCTCGCCGCTGGCCAGGGTCAGCACGAAAGGCTTGTCGACCGGTTCGCGGCCGAAAATGATACGCAGCGGCTGGGCCACGCTGTTCGCGGGCTGCACGCTGAGCAGCATCGGCGTATTGGCAAACGCGCGCTCGCGCAGCAAATCGTCCTGCGTCACGGGTTGCCACAGCTTCTCATTGAGCACCAGGAAACGGTATTGATTTTCATCCGCCTCGAACGCCACTTGCCGGCTGCGCACGATGGCTTCATCGCGCGCCAGTTGCAACAGCAGGGCGATGCGCTCGGCTTCCTTTTGCAAGGCTTGCTGGCCATTCGGCATGGCGTTCAGCGATACCAGGCCCAGGGTGACGCCAATAATGACCATCACCACCAGCAGTTCGATCAGCGTGAAGCCGCTGGCGCGTTGCCGGTGAACTGCGCGGCCGGTGGTCATGGCAGGCATGCAATGGAAAACTTACAGTTCCCACGAGCCGATATCGGCGTCGTCGCCGCTACCGCCGGGCTGGCCATCGGCGCCCAGCGAAATGATGTCAACTTCGCCCTTCACGCCCGGCGACAGGTATTGGTACGGGCTGCCCCATGGATCTTTCGGCATCTTTTCCAGGTAGCCGCCCGCTTTCCAACCGTTCGCGGCCGGGCCGGCGGTGGGTTTTTCGATCAGCGCCTGCAAGCCCTGCTCGGTGGTGGGGTAGCGCTGGTTGTCCAGGCGGTACAGTTTCAGCGCCTGCATCACGGTGGCGATGTCGACTTTCGCCGCCGCCACTTTCGACTCGCCCGTGCGGGCGATCAGCTTGGGCACGACCAGCGAGGCGAGGATGCCCATGATCACCACCACGACCATGATTTCGATCAAAGTGAAGCCACGCGCGCGGCGCTGGCGTGTCGGATGGTTTGCTGCGTTTGGCATAAGAAAGAGAGAAGAAGGTGAGTAATGAGTACAGAGTATAAAGGGGAAATATGACAATGCCTGTCATATGGGGAAAAATTTCTGCGCGCGTTTTCAGAGCGACAAGTGCACTTCACCGCAGACGGCGCAGCCAGGGTCGCGCGCAACCTGCATGCTGCTCCATTCCATGTGCAAGCCGTCGAGCAGCAGCAGGCGTCCGGCCAGCGATTGCCCCACGCCCATCACCAGTTTCAGCGCCTCGGCCGCCTGCATGGCGCCCACCACGCCCACCAGCGGCGCAAACACGCCCATGGTCGCGCATGCCTCGTCCGTGAATTGCTGGTCTTGCGGAAACAGGCAGGAGTAGCACGGCTGCGTGCCCGTGCGCGGGTCGAAGACGCTCACTTGCCCATCGAAGCGGATCACGGCGCCCGACACCAGCGGCACCTTGCCAGCCACGCAGGCGCGGTTGACGGTGTGGCGCGTGGCGAAGTTATCCGTGCAGTCGAGCACCACCGTGGCCGACAAGACCAGTTCGGCCAGGCGCGCAGCGTCGACGCGCTCCTGCAAGGCAATGATTTCAATGTCAGGATTGATGCCGAGCAAGGTTTCGCGCGCCGACAGCACTTTCGGCTGGCCCACGCGCTGTGTGGTGTGGGCGATCTGGCGCTGCAGATTGGTCAAATCGACCGTATCGTCATCGACCAGGGTCAGCTTGCCCACGCCACTGGCGGCCAGGTACATGGCGGCCGGCGAACCGAGCCCGCCCGCGCCGATCACCAGCACATGCGCGTCCAACAAGGCTTGCTGTCCTTCGATGCCGATCTCGTCGAGCAGGATGTGGCGCGAATAGCGCAGCAACTGGGCGTCATGCATGGCGGCGACTACGGTTTCTGTACGGGAATCTTTTTATCATCGGCCTTGATGTCGGAGACGATCTCGGGCTTGGCGCTGATCTTCTCCGCCTTGGCGTCGGCCTTGGCCAGCTGCACCGGCAAGCCCTGGAAATGATTCAAGGCTTGCTGCAGCTGGAAATCGTCCTTGCTGCCATATTCGAGCGGTTTGCGCTTTTTCACCGTGGCGATCAGGCGCTGCTCTTCTTCCAGCTGTTCGTGCATGCCATCCATGGTCGGCTTGGCCGCTTCCGGCTTGCCGTCGTCGCTGTTCAAGTGTTTTTCCAGGTCCGCCTCGCGCACGCGCAGGCTGTTCCAGCCGTCGCCATCGGCCGTTTCATCGACCAGCAAGTCGGGTATGATGCCGCGCGCCTGGATGGCGCGGCCTTTCGGCGTGTAGTAGCGGGCCGTGGTCAGCTTGACGGCCGTGTCGGCCGTGATCTGGCGCAAGGTTTGCACGGAACCTTTGCCGAAGGTTTGCGTGCCGATGACGGTGGCACGCTGGTAATCCTGCAAGGCGCCGGCGACGATTTCCGAAGCAGAAGCCGAACCGGCATTGACCAGCACCACCAGCGGCACGGTTTTCAGCGCGGCCGGCAGCCTGGCCAGCGGATCGGCCTTCGCGCCGGGCGGCGCATAGAATTCGCGGCGGCCATAAAACACCTGTTTCGATTCGGGCAACTGGCCCTTGGTGGTAACGATAACGGAGTTGCCCGGAAGAAATGCCGTCGCCACGCCGATGGCGCCCGGCACCACGCCACCGGGATCGTTGCGCAAGTCCAGCACCAGGCCCTTGAGCTTGGGCTCTTGCGCATACAGGGCATTGATCTTTTTGACCATCTCGTCGACGGTCGGTTCCTGGAACTGGGCAATGCGCAGCCAGGCATAACCGGGCGCGACCATCTTGGCCTTCACGCTCTGCACGCGGATTTCCTCGCGCACGATGGGAAACACCAGCGGCTTGCTTTCGCCCTTGCGCGACATGGTCAGCACCAGCTTGCTACCTGGCTGGCCGCGCATCTTCTTGATGACTTCTTCCAGCTGCAAGCCTTTCAGCGGAATATTGTCGAGGCGGGTGATCAGGTCGCCCGCCTGGATGCCGGCCTTGGCGGCGGGGCTGTCCTCGATGGGCGAGACGACTTTCACGTAGCCGTCTTCCATGCTCACCTCGATGCCGATGCCGACAAACTTGCCCTGCACGCTTTCGCGCATTTCCTTGAAAGCATTTTTATCCAGGTACACGGAATGCGGGTCCAGCGAGGAAACCATGCCGGAAATGGCTTCCGTCAGCAATTTCTTGTCTTCCACCTTCTCGACATAATCGCTCTTGATCAGGCCAAACACGTCGGCCAGCTGGCGCAGCTCGTCGAGCGGCAGCGGGGCATTCGTGATTTTTTGCGCCACGGCGGGAAACTGCAGCGACATGCCGATACCGGCCACGATGCCCAGACCGATCAGGCCGATACTTTTGACTTTGATGCCCATGTATTCTTCGCAATCTACAAATTCGCTGCCGCAGCAATGGTGGGAACTTAAAACTTCACCCAGGTGGCTGGATCGAAGGCGCGGCCCTGATGACGCAGCTCAAAGTATAGCCCTGATTCCTCGTTGCCGCCGCTGTTGCCGGCGCTGGCGATGGCGTCGCCGCCCTTGACGGCGTCGCCCACGCGTTTGAGCAAGGATTGGTTATTGCCATAAATACTCATGTACTGGCCACCATGGTCGACGATGATCAAATTACCGAAACCGCGCAGCCAGTCGGAAAACACCACGCGGCCGGCGGCGATGGCATGAATCTCGCTGCCTTCGCCGGTGCGGATGAAGACGCCCTTCCAGCTGGGGCCGTCACCGCGCTTGCTGCCGAAACGGGCGGCGACCTTGCCCGCCACGGGGGCGCGCAGCTGGCCTTTCAGGCTGGCAAAGGCGCCGGACGGCGCGGCCGGGCCCAAGCTCGGGCGTTCCGGTTGCGGTACCGGCTTGGGCTCCGGTTTCGGCGCCACCTTGGCCACCTGTGGCGCCTCGTCGTCATCGATGGGGTCAAGCTTCACGGGCGGCACGGGAGTCTGCGGCTTGATCTTGCCCGATTTATTTTGTTGCTCTTTGGCAATTTTCTCGCGCTCGGCCTGGGCCTGGGCGGCCTTGGCGCGCGCAGCCAGCAGGCGTTCGCGCTTGTCTGCGGCGATCTTCGCGTCGGCGCGCTGCTCGGCCAGCAATTGCTGGCGTTTCTTTTCCGCCGCAGCAGCGGCGGCCTGCTCTTCGATCAGCTTGGCCAGCTTGTCGACCAGGCTGCCCATGCGCTGTTCATCGCGCTCGACATTGCCCACTTCCTTGCGCTGCGCCACCAGGCGCTGCGACAAGCTCGTCAGCAAAGCGGCGCGGCGCGCCTTTTCCTGCACCAGCAGGGCTTTCTGGTCGCGCTCTTCCTGCGCGATTTCTTCCAGCTCATCCTTGGCGTTCTGCACGTCCGCCTGGTTTTTCTCCACCGCCAGCAAGTTGGCGCGCAAGGCGTCGAGCAGGCGCGCCTGGGCCTGCGACACATAGGCCATGAATTGCAAATCGCGGTTGATGCGATTCGGGTTGTCGCCCGACAAGAGCAGCTTGATGCGGTCTTCATTGCCGGCAACATATTGTTCGCGCAGCAACTTTGACAGCTGCGCCTTCTGTTTCTCGACCGTGGCCGTCAGTTGCTGGTGCTCCTGCCCCAGCGCACCGAGCTTCACGCCCGTCTCGTTTTGCTCCTGCGCCAGGTCGCGCAAGGCGCGGTTGGCGTTGGAAATGGCCTCTTCCGACTCGGCCAGGGTATCGGCCGCGTCGTCCTTGGCGCTTTCCGTGCGGCTGATGTCGCGCTTGAGCGCCGTCAGCTTTTGTTGCAATCCGGCACGTTGTGCTTCCGCGACCGCCTTCTGCTTGCTGCGTTCGGTGGGTTTGGCGCCTTGCGCCGCGCCGCTGGACAACAGCAGCGCTGCGCACAGCATGGCAGCGGCGCGCCACGCCGGCAGGGGTCGTTCAGCAGAGGGGGCGATCACTGTGCCGCGGAAGTAAGACAACAAAGTTACTTGGCCTTCCCTTGGTTCGCCACGGCAGCCTGGGCTGCCGCAATCGCTGCCGGGTCACCCAGGTAGTAATGGCGAATCGGTTTCAGGTCGGCATCGAGTTCATACACGAGCGGCTGGCCATTCGGGATGTTCAGGCCCACGATGTCGCTGTCGCTGATGCCGTCAAGCATCTTGATCAGGGCGCGCAAGCTGTTGCCGTGGGCCGAAATGATGATCTTCTTGCCAGCGCGGATGGCCGGGGCGATTTCCTCGTCCCAGGCCGGCATCACGCGCGCCACGGTGTCTTTCAGGCATTCGGTCAGCGGAATCGACGCTGTCGGCAAGCCGGCATAGCGCGGATCGTTGAACGAGGCGCGCTCATCGTTGTCGTCCAGTGGCGGCGGCGGCGTGTCGTAGCTGCGGCGCCACACCAGTACTTGCTCGTCGCCATACTTGGCAGCCGTCTCGCCCTTGTCCAGGCCTTGCAGGGCGCCGTAGTGGCGCTCGTTCAAACGCCAGTCGTTCTTGATGGGCAGATACATCATATCCATCTCGTCGAGCGCCAGCCACAGGGTGCGAATGGCGCGCTTCAAGACCGAGGTGTAGGCCACGTCGAACGTAAAACCTTCCTGCTTGAGGATCTGGCCGGCGGCCTTGGCTTCGTTAACGCCCTTTTCCGTCAGATCGACGTCGGTCCAGCCAGTGAAGCGGTTATCGAGATTCCAGGTGGATTCGCCGTGACGCATGAAAACGATTTTGTACATAGTTCTATCTTCTCAAGGGGTTCAAATCAAAAAAGCAAAACGTAAAAAGACCTCATCCAGCTTCTATTTTATAATGCGCGGATTGACTTAAACCATTGGACCCTACGTGAAATTCATTATCGACCACATTTTTCTGTTTGCCATCGTCATTATTTCCGGCGGCGCCCTCCTCTGGCCACTGCTGTCGCTGCGCGGCAAGCGCGCGACCGTGCTGGAAGTCACGCAACTGATCAACCGTGGCAAGACCGTCATCGTCGACGTGCGCAGCCCGGAAGATTTCGCCAAGGGCCACTTGCCTGACGCCAAGAACATTGCGCTGCCGGAACTGGCAAAACGCCTGGGCGAGCTGGAAAAATTCAAAACGCGCCCCATTGTAGTGGTTTGCCAGAAAGGTTCGCGCTCGGCAACGGCCGTCGGTCTGCTGAGCAAAGCCGGTTTCACGGAAGCAACCGGCCTGGAAGGCGGTCTCGACGAGTGGAAAAAGCAAGGTTTGCCATTGAAAACCTTGTCGCTGGCCAAGTAAGCCGGCATTAACGAAAGGAATCATCATGACTGTCCCCGTAATTGTGTATAGCACCGCCGTGTGCCCGTATTGCGTGCGCGCCGAGCGCCTGTTGGAAGCCAAGGGCGTGAGCGTGCAAAAGATCCGCGTCGACCTCGACCCGGAAGAGCGCATCAAGATGATGGAACGCACGGGCCGCCGCACGGTGCCGCAAATCTACGTGGGCGATACCCACGTGGGCGGCTTCGACGATTTGTATGCGCTCGATCAAGCCGGCAAGCTGGACCCCTTGTTAAATGGCACGGCAGCCTGATATAAAGCGGGTTCGAGAAATTGCTTGGGTTCTTGTAGTATTGTTTTGATACAATTGCCCTCGCACCTGAACAGACCGTGCCTATCCGGCGCGGTTTGTTGCATGGACTCTATTTGCAAGCACCATATTTGAACGGTGTGCCGTTCTTGTCCTTTACAACGAAAGCGTTCCATGTCTGACGAAAATCTGCAACCAGTCTTCCAAATCCAACGCGTCTACCTGAAAGACATGTCGCTGGAGCAACCAAATTCCCCAGCTATTTTCCTGGAACAAGAAGCGCCAGCGATCGAAGTTGCTCTGGACGTGGGCGCCGCGCCTCTGGCCGACGGCATCTTTGAAGCCACCGTGACCATCACCGTGACCGCCAAGGTCGGCGATAAAGTTGCTTTCCTGGTTGAAGGCAAGCAAGCTGGTATCTTCGAAGCGCGCAACATTCCTGCCGATCAACTCGATCCGCTGCTGGGAATCGGTTGCCCGAACATCATCTACCCTTACCTGCGCGCCAACATCGCCGACGTGATCACCCGTGCCGGCTTCCCGCCAGTGCACCTGGCCGAGATTAACTTCGAAGTGTTCTACCAACAACGTCTGCAAGCTATTGCTGACGCCGCTGCAGCTGCACCAGCAGCTAGCGAAACGCATTAATCTCTTGCAAGACCCCGCCGGCCCGTCAAGGCTGGCCTGACACGGCGGCCTGGCCGCCGTGTTTCGTTAAGGTTCAAAAAATATCATGTTGAAAAGTGCGCTCTTGAGCAAGTTCCGCTGGATGGCCGGCGCCGTGCTGATGCTGGCGACCGCCGCCAGCCACGCCGTCGATTTCAAGACGGTGGGCGCAGCCCCCGTCATCCTGTATGACGCACCGTCCGCCAAGGGCGGCAAGCTGTACGTGGCGCCACGCGGCATGCCGCTGGAAGTAGTGCTCAGCTACGGCGAATGGGTCAAGGTACGCGACGCCAGCGGCGAAATGGCCTGGACCGAAGCGAAAGGCCTGTCCGCCAAGCGCAACGTCGTGGCGCGTGCCGCCAACCTCAAGGTGCGCGCCAGCCCCGACGACAATGCCTCGGCCCTTATCCTGGTCGACAAGGGCGTGCTGCTGGAAATGAGCGAACAGCCCAGCTCCGGCTGGCTCAAGGTGCGCCACAAGGATGGCCAGAGCGGCTACGTCAAGACCAGCGAAGTGTGGGGCCTGTAATCACCACACCCGCCGCACTTTGCCGTCGTCCGCCGCACCCGTTTCCCTGCCCCGTTGAGGTTGCATGCAAGTTTCCCCTGAAGTCATTCCCGCTACCACCCCCGCCGCCAGGGCCGTTGCGCGCCAGATCACCGTGCTGGGCGCCGGCGCCTGGGGCACGGCCGTGGCCATGGCCCTGGCGGGCCGCCACGACGTGCTGTTGTGGGGCCGCAACAGCGATGCCATGGCCGCCATGGCCGCCAGCGGCGAAAACAGTTATTTACCCGGCTTTGCCCTGCCGCCGCAACTGGCGATCAGCGCCGATTTCGACGCCGCCGTGGCACATGCCAGCGGCGCACACGGCCTGCTGATCGCCGCCTGCCCCGTGGCGGGCTTGCGGCCCATGCTGCAGCAATTGAAAGACAAGGCCATCGCCAACCTGGTATGGCTATGTAAAGGTTTTGAAGGCGGCACGGGCATGCTGCCGCACCAGATCGTGCAGGAAGTGCTGGGCGGTACGGTGGCCGGCGGCGCCCTGTCCGGCCCCTCGTTCGCGCAGGAAGTGGCGCGCGGCTTGCCGTGCGCGCTGACCATCGCCTCGCACAGCGCACCACTGCGCGCCAAGGTCGTCTCGGCCTTGCATGGCGGCAACATCCGCGTGTATGCCAGCGACGATCTGGTGGGCGTGGAAGTGGGCGGCGCCGTGAAAAACGTGCTGGCCATTGCCACCGGCGTGGCCGACGGCCTGGGCCTTGGCCTGAACGCGCGCGCCGCGCTGATCACGCGGGGCCTGGCGGAAATCACGCGCCTGGGCACGGCATTGGGCGGCCAGACAGAAACCTTCATGGGCTTGACGGGCATGGGCGACTTGATCCTCACCTGCACCGGCGACCTGTCACGCAACCGCAGAGTCGGGCTGGGGCTGGCGCAAGGCAAGGCGCTGGCCACCATCGTGGCCGAACTCGGTCATGTGGCCGAAGGCGTGCCCTGCGCCAGGGCCGTGCGCGAACTGGCGCGCCGCATGGGCGTCGAGATGCCCATCACCAACGCCGTCGCCGGCGTGCTGTTCGATGGCGATCTGCCGCAAGTGATGGTGCAGCAATTGCTGGCGCGCGATCCGCGCGATGAAGCGACCTGAGCCAGGCGCACTCCAGCCAGCAGGCTTAGCGGCCCGCTTTGGCCATAAGTATGGTCAGCAGTAACAAACTGTCTTCACGCGCTTCCAGGGCATGCGCCTGGCCACCGAGCAGGTACAGCATTTGCCCCGGCCCCAGCACTTGCACGCCGCCATGCGCCTCCACCGCCACCTGCCCTTGCAGGCACAGCAGCGTAATTTCTCCCAGCACATGATGCTCGGGCATGATCTTGCCCTTGGGCATGCACATGCGGATCAATTCCAGTTCGTCCGTCTTGGCCAGCGCGATGGCGGAAAACTGCGACATATCTTCGCCAGCTTCCCCCTTCACGTCGATCACCTGGCCCGATGTTGCGTGTGGTAATGCCATCTTCTGCTCCCCGTTAAATCAGGCTGCCGCCGCTTCCGGTTCCCGCGCGCCACGCATCCACTCGACCAGCGGCCATGCGTCCTTCAAGCCTTCGACCAGCGCCGGCAGCAATTGTTCCGGCGCATTCACAGGCAGTGGCACTTCGGTCCAGACAAAAAAGCTTTTCAGCTTGATGAATTCGATATGTTCGGCGTCAAGCGCGAAACCCTTGGGCGGGCGCTGCAACTTGCCCTCGTTCTGGATAGTGCCAAAGCGCGCCTTCAAGCGCTTATTTTTCAGCACTTTGGAAAAACCTGGCGCGTCGTTGAGCATATGTTCGCGCAGCGCCTTCAGACGGCCGGGCGGCGGCATGTATTCGCCGGCGCCAAACAGCAGATTGCCCTGGCCGTCGATCTGCAGATAATAGGTGGGGCCGCCCGCCTTGCTGGGACGGCGCATGTCGTTCGGCGCGATGGCGGCCGAAAAACGCGTCTTGTACGGGCTCTTGTCGTGCGCAAAACGTACGTCGCGGTTGATGCGGAACAAGGCCTTCTTCGGATTGCAGTACTTCACGGCCGGGTCAAACTTGCCGAGTTCGCCAATGAGTGACGTCACCAGCGCGAGGAATTCCTCGCGCAGGATGTCGTAGCGGGGCTTGTTCATGACAAACCAGGGACGGTTATTGTTATCGCTCAGTTCACGTAAAAATTGGGTCAAATCACGCACATGCATGTGTCAGCTTCCGATCAGCAACTATTTGGAAAGCTCTTTCGGGATGGGGCGTTTGCCCACCACCACGTCGAGCGCCGCTTCGCGATTCTTGCGCAGCACCGTCATTTTAGCTTTTCCACCGGGCGGCAGTTGGGCGATCAGATTGAGCATTTCCGTGGTGTCGCCGATGGGCTTGCCATCGACGGCCAGCAGGATGTCACCGGGCACGATACCGGCCTTGTCGGCCGGCCCGTTGCGCACCACGCCGGCGATGATGGCGCCGCTTGAGCGCTGCAAGCCGAAGCTTTGCGCCAGCTCGGGCGTGATGTCCTGCGTTTCCACGCCGATCCAGCCGCGCACCACGTGGCCATCCTTGATGATGGCTTCCATCACGGTCTTGGCCGTCGAGACGGGAATGGCGAAGCCGATGCCCACCGAGCCGCCGCTTTGCGAATAGATGGCCGTGTTGATGCCGATCAAATTGCCGCGCGTATCGACCAGGGCGCCGCCCGAATTGCCGAAGTTGATCGCCGCATCCGTCTGGATGAAGTTTTCGAAACTGTTGATGTGCAAATTGTTGCGCCCCAGCGCCGAGATGATGCCCATGGTCACCGTCTGGCCCACGCCGAACGGGTTGCCGATGGCCAGCACCACGTCGCCCACGCGCGCCAGTTCTGACTGGCCCAGCACGATGGTGGGCAGTTTATCGAGGTTGACCTTGATCACCGCCAGGTCCGTTTCCGGATCCAGGCCCACTATCTTGGCCGGCGCCTTGCGCCCATCCGTCAGTACGACTTCGATTTCGTCGGCGCCTTCGACGACGTGGTTGTTGGTGAGGACATAGCCTTCATGGCTGACGATGACGCCCGAACCGAGGCTGTTTTTCAGCGCTTCATCGTCGTCGGCGCCCGGGTCGCGCTCGCCGAAGAAGCGTTTGAAGAAGGGATCGCGTGCCAGCGGGTGGGCGCCGCGCTTGGGTATCTGCATGGTCAGGATGTTGACCACGGCGGGCATGGCGCGCGCCGCGGCATCGCGGTAGGAACCGGGCGCTAGGCTGCTCGACGCCGTTTCCACCACGGGCACCGGCTTGGCCGGAGAACCCAGCTGCTGCACCCGGCTAGCCGGGCGCAGCGCGCCATACACAAAGTACAGCGCTAGCGCGATGGTCACGGTTTGCGCAAACAACAACCAAAAGCGTCGCATAGAGTTCTCTACCCAGGTCAGCCGGCCCGTTGCCGGTAAGACTTATTTTGCCAGATCGTTGCTTTGCTGTCCGTTCTTCTGCAGCGAGTCACGGATTTCACGCAGCAAGACGATGTCTTCCGGCGTGGCCGGCGCAGCTACCGGCGCTACCGGCTGGTTGCGGCGGGCCTTGTTCATCAGGCGCACCATCTGAAAGATGATGAAGGCGAGAATGACGAAATTGAGCAAAATGGTGAGGAAGTTACCGTAGGCCAAAACGGCGCCCGCTTTTTTCGCTTCCACCAGGGTCAGGCTGGTGGCTTGGCCATTCAGGGGCAAATAGTAGTTGGCGAAATCGAGGCCACCGAAAATGCGGCCGATGGGCGGCATGATCACGTCTTGCACCAGGGAATCGACAATCTTGCCGAAGGCGCCACCGATAATGACACCGACCGCCAGATCGACGACGTTGCCCTTCATTGCAAATTCTTTGAATTCTTGCATCATTGCCATGAATTTTCTCCTTCGGATGTCTATAAAACATGACGATCATACTATTGATTCCCATCATCACCAACTTGCGCTTGCCTGCAGCGCTCATTCTTGCACAGCACTGCGGATCTAGTTCGAAAGAACTAGCCACCTCCTGCAAAAGTATATAAATTATGGTACAAGCAACGTTTTTGTTCTATTCGTTGTTTGCTTCACTTATAATTTGCGGTTGCCAGAAGTGGCTTTTTTGCTTCCGGATAATCAACAAGAAACTGGCACGGGCTGCGCCATAGTCCGAAGTTCCGCAGGGATGTTGTCACTTTACCGTACAAAGATGCGGGTTGCGGCAAACGGTGGGATAGAGCTTCGGCGACGGGTTTTTCGCGGCTGCCACTCATAATAAAGATTCGCATTTTGACTGATTGGGGTTTGCATGAGTAACGAAAAGCAGGTCGATTCAGGCCGTCGCGGCTTGCTCGTCGCCACGTGCGCGGCGGGCAGTGTAGTTGGATTGGCAACCGCGGGAGCCTTGGTAAGCACCTTCCAGCCGTCGGAGCGCGCGAAAGCGGCTGGCGCGCCGGTCGAAGTAGACATCACCACCTTGCAACCGGGCGAAATGCGCACCGTCGAATGGCGCGGCAAGCCGGTCTGGATTCTGAAGCGCACCCCGGAAATGGTCGCCTCGCTCAAGAAAACCGACGGCAAAGTCGCCGACGCCGATTCCCAACGCAACCCCGCCGAGTTCACGCCCGAATATTGCATGAACGAATGGCGCTCCATCAAGCCTGAAATTCTCATCGCCGTCGGCATCTGCACCCACCTGGGCTGCTCCCCTTCCTCGAAATTTGCCCCTGGCCCGCAACCTTCCCTGCCCGATGACTGGGAAGGCGGCTTTCTGTGTCCTTGCCACGGCTCCACCTTCGACATGGCTGGCCGCGTGTTCAAGAACAAGCCTGCGCCGGACAACCTGCAAGTGCCGCGCCATATGTATTTGAGCGACACCAAACTGCTGATAGGCAAAGACGCGAAAGGCGAGGCTTGATCATGGCTGCTTTCAAAGAAACAAAATTTCCTGAAAATGCCCCCGCCGCCGAAAAGGCGCTGGGCTGGGTGGATGACCGCTTTCCCCTGACGAAACTGTGGAACGACCAGTGGGGCAAGTACTACGCCCCGAAAAACTTCAATTTCTGGTACATCTTTGGCTCGCTGGCCATGCTGGTGCTGGTCTTGCAGATCGTCACCGGCATCTTCCTGACCATGCACTACAAGCCGGATGCGGCCCTGGCCTTCAATTCCGTCGAGTACATCATGCGCGAAGTGCCGTGGGGCTGGCTGGTGCGCTACATGCACTCGACGGGCGCATCGGCCTTCTTCATCATCGTCTACCTGCACATGACGCGCGGCCTGCTGTACGGCTCCTACCGCAAGCCACGCGAACTGATCTGGCTGTTCGGTTTCGCCATCTTCCTGTGCCTGATGGCCGAAGCGTTCTTCGGCTATTTGTTGCCATGGGGCCAGATGTCGTACTGGGGCGCCCAAGTGATCGTCAACCTGTTTGGCGCCATTCCCTTCATCGGCCCTGACCTGTCGCTGTGGATCCGCGGCGACTATGTGGTCTCCGACGCTACCCTGAACCGCTTCTTCGCCTTCCACGTGATCGCCATCCCGCTGGTACTGCTGGGCCTGGTTGCAGCACACTTGATCGCCCTGCATGAAGTCGGCTCGAGCAATCCGGACGGCATCGAAGTGAAGGAAAACCTGGGCGCCGATGGCCACCCCGTCGATTCCATCCCGTCGCACCCGTATTACACCGTGCATGATCTGTTTGGCGTGTCGATCTTCCTGGTCATTTTCAGCGCCGTGGTGTTCTTTGCGCCGGAAATGGGCGGTTATTTCCTGGAATACAACAATTTCCTGCCAGGCGATTCGCTGAAGACCCCGCTGCACATCGCGCCAACCTGGTATTTCACGCCGTTCTACTCGGTGCTGCGCGCCACCACGGCCGACTTCATGTACGTGCTGATGGCTGCCGTGGCCGCCTACGTGGTGTTCATCTGGCTCAAGTCGCGCCTGTCGCTGAAAGTCAAGACGGCCATCGCCGTGATCGCGCTGCTGGCCATCGTCGGCATGCTGCCGCAGGTGCTCGACGCGAAATTCTGGGGCGTGGTGTTCTTCGGCGGTTCCGTGGTGATCCTGGCATTCCTGCCATGGCTCGACCATTCGCCGGTGAAATCCATCCGTTACCGTCCGACCTGGCACAAATACATCTATGCCATCTTCGGCCTGTCGTTCCTGATCCTGGGCTACCTCGGTACCCAGGCGCCAACGGATACCAAGACCATCGTGTCGCAAGTGTGCACCCTGATTTACTTCAGCTTTTTCCTGCTGATGCCATGGTGGAGTGCAATGGGCAAGTTCAAGACCGTGCCGTCGCGTGTGACGTTTCACCCGCACTAAGCCGATCCCACGCCACGCTCACAGGACATACATCATATGAAGATTGCAAAAAAACTGCTCGCCATCCTGGCACTCGTGCCCGCCATGGCTCTCGCCAGCGAAGGCGGCTTCCCGCTGGACAAGGCGCCCGATCGCCAGACCAACATGGCAGCGCTGCAACATGGCGCCAAATTGTTCGTCAACCATTGCCTTAATTGCCACTCTGCCGTGTCGATGCGCTACAACCGCCTGCGAGACCTGGGCTTGACGGAAGACCAGATCAGGGAAAACTTGTTGTTTACAGGTGATAAAGTCGGCGACCTGATGACAACTGCCTTGGCGCCGCAAGACGCCAAGACATTCTTTGGCGTGGTACCGCCCGATTTGTCGGTAATTTCGCGCGCGAAATCATCTTCCGCTGGCACAGGCGGCGACTACCTGTATACTTACCTGCGTACGTTCTATAAAGACGACACGCGTCCGACCGGCTGGAACAATATGGTCGTGCCGAATGTTGCCATGCCGCATGTGTTATGGGAATTGCAAGGTATCCAGACTGCCAAGTTCGTGGAAGAAAATGATCCGCATGATGCGGGTAAGAAAATCCACAAATTTGTCGGCTTCGAGCAAGTCAAGCCAGGCACGTTGAACAAGATCGAGTATGACACTGCGGTAGCCGACCTGGTCGGCTACATGGAGTGGATGGCCGAACCGGTACAGCAGACACGCAAGCGCCTGGGCGTATGGGTGCTGCTGTTCCTGTCGGCTTTTGCTCTGCTGGCATGGCGCCTTAATGCGTCGTTCTGGAAAGAAGTCAAATAAGTGAGGCGCCGGCCGAAGGCCGGTTGGTGCCTGTTTCTGCGTTGTCCGCACGAGTGGACAAGCGACCTGGGGTGAGCCATTCGTGGCTTCACCCCCTTTGTTTCTAAGGAACTATAAAAAATGATGGTTCTCTATTCGGGTACAACCTGCCCATTTTCGCAACGCTGCCGCCTGGTCCTGTTTGAAAAAGGCATGGACTTCGAAGTGCGCGACGTCGACCTGTTCAACAAACCGGAAGACATTTCGACCATGAATCCGTATGGCCAAGTGCCTATCCTGGTCGAACGCGAACTGATCCTGTATGAGTCGAACATCATCAACGAGTACATCGATGAGCGCTTCCCGCATCCGCAACTGATGCCGGCCGATCCGCTGATGCGTGCCCGCGCGCGCCTGATGCTGTTCAACTTCGAAAAAGAACTGTTCGTGCACGTGCACGTGCTGGAAAGCGAACGCGCCAAGAGCAACGACAAGGCCCACGACAAGGCACGCGCGGAAATCCGCGACCGCCTGACCACCCTGGCGCCGCTGTTCCTGAAAAACAAGTACATGCTGGGCGACGAATTCTCGATGCTCGACGTGGCTGTCGCGCCGCTGCTGTGGCGCCTGGACCACTACGGCATCGAACTGTCGAAGACGGCTGCACCGCTGATGAAATACGCCGAACGCATCTTCTCGCGTCCTGCCTACATCGAAGCGCTGACGCCATCCGAGAAAGTCATGCGCCGTTAAAGATATCCCCATAAAGCTACTGCGCAGCCCGCTCTTGGCCTGGCGTTACTCGCCGTACTTCATACGGCTGCGTTACTGAGGCCAATATCGGGCTTGCTCGCTACGCTTTCTGGGGCATCTTGGGTCAACTACAAGCGGTCATTTTTAAGTAGTTGCCTTGTCTCATTGAAATACCGGTGCGCCCGCCTCGTATTTGACGAGGGCGCTCCCGCCTCACAGTGCCTATCATGTCTGAAATCTCAACCAAACCTTATATGCTGCGCGCCATCTACGAGTGGTGCACCGACAGCGGCTACACGCCCTATCTCGCGGTCAAAGTCGATTCGCGCACCACGGTACCGATGGAATACGTGAAAAAGGGCGAAATCGTGCTCAACATCAGCTTCGGCGCCACCAGCGCCCTGAAGATGGACAACGACGCCGTCCGCTTCCACGCCCGCTTTGGCGGCGTCTCGCGCGAAATCTATGTGCCGGTCGACAACGTGATGGCCATCTACGCCAACGAAAATGGCCAGGGCATGGCGTTCGAACCCGTGCTGGGCAACGATGACCCGGACGCGCAACCGACCGACAGCCCCGCATCAAGCGACCTCCCGCCGCCAGTGATCGCCCCCGTCTCCAGCGCACCGACCCTGTCGTCCGTACCGACCAGCTCGCCCGATCAACGCGACACCGCCACGCCCGGCAACGACGAGCCACCAAAAAAAGGCGGCCGCCCGACCCTGACACGCATTAAATAGCGTATAATTCGCAACGCGCAGTTTCTGCCGACTTAGCTCATTTGGTAGAGCAGTTGATTTGTAATCATCAGGTGGCCAGTTCGAAACCGGCAGTCGGCACCAATAAATTCAAGCACTTAGCCCAATCCTCAGGATTGGGCTTTTTGCTTTCTGGACGCCATGTAACCCCTGTGTAACCCGGCTTGATCAATCAAGCCGGATTAACCAGCGGCCTGTCGCACCATGCATAGGCGATCAAAGAGCCCAAAAGGGCTCTTATCGAATACATCGCATGCACAGGTGCGACGCCCTTCTCTCAAGCACCAAGAACGCGCCGGATACCCTCTACCGGCCAGGCCAACCGGCCGTTCACCCGAATCGGTCGCAGAGGTCCATTTTCGGCGGACGCCCATACCCGCAATGTCTGCGGTTTTCTCCCCAGGTGGTAAGCAGCACATGCGGTGTCGACATGTGTCCGCCGTTCCAAGTCAAGCGGCATAAAGCCAAGCCAAGATTGAGAACCTGCCATCAGGTGTTCTACTGCTCGCGGTTGTTGCTGATCCATTCATCGCCTCGAAATTTGAGCGCCGAACAACAGGCCAACCTCAATGGTCAGCGTCACATTGTCCGGCACATGTCCGACAACGCCGGGGCACGGCCCCAGCCCAAGAATACTGTTCCGTATCGACGTCGCCCCTGACGCGCAGTCAATACGCAAGCGCCTTTCGGCGCTTGTCCCCCACCCGGCTTCAGGCGCCGGGCGCAACTGCCATGCGGTCTCCCGCGTCGCGCTACCTGCAAAAGAGACAGGTCATTGGTGGCGCTACACCGGTTTTTCATATTCAGAGATGGGGACGGCAAACGTCGTCCGGCCAATGGCCTGGTTCATGTGTTGGATCGACACACGACCAGTTAAAGCTGATGAGGAGAAGCGTCAGGATGAAAAAAACAGGCTTGCCGGGTGCTGGAGACGATACTCCGCTTGTGAAACGTCGATGGCGCCTGCTATGCGTCGCTCATTGTTCTGCTGGACCGAGGTAGAAAGCAGTTCGTTGGTCAGTCAAGAGACGAAATAGAAATGGTGCGCCATTCAAACTGGCGTTACTTGAAGAGCAATTCCCGCCATAGCGGGCATTGTGTGTTGAGGTAGATTTCAGTTTTCAGGAAGTAAATCCCTGGCCATTCCGCAGAGCGAATCAGCATCATGAAGCAACACATATTGCCTGTCAACAAGTTTCCAATCATGAGCTTCAGGCATTGATACCCGTCCCTGCCCCCTGCAGACGCTGCGATCAAAATGACGTTGCCACAGAGAAATTGAAGTGATACTATTAGATGTCGCCATGCGGCAATATTGTAAATGCAATTCCCTGTAAAAAGTAACCAACAAAGCAGTTCACAAAATCGTCAGCTTCTGACGCTTCTTCCAGCAAACGCTTGGCGATTGCTCGGCTGAACACGCTCAACATCAGCAACTCTTGGCATATCAGTAATTACCGTATCCCTGAATCTTCTCGTGTATACGCCTGACGTTTCGTGATCTTCACGATGTGTCATCTTGGTCGACCATCTGCAACGTAATCCCAACGCCAACCAGGGCAGGAACCTATACGCCTGTGCTCCACCAACGCTGGCGCGCCCAGCATCGCCATCTTGGGCAATTCCTATTCCGCCCCATTCCTTCCTCAACTCTTCTGCGTCTGCCTGGACCTTTCGTGATCAGCTCACGACTAGAGCCATCAGGTCGATCCGCATGCAATGCAGTACCCGGGTGCGACCGGGCAGTCTATTCGCACACAACCGTGGGTACGTTTTACTCATACCTGTATGCATATTGGATCAAGGAGGATGGCATGTTTTTTAGCACCAACGAAATAGCGCAGCTTGCTATTACGTTCCCCTGGGGACACACGGCCCAAGTCAAAATCAAGGCAGCAAAACACGGCGTGGCACCGGACGACATCATCCAGGAAGGACGCGAAATAATTCTGGAAAAAGCTCCGGTATTTGACCCAGCCAAAGGCACCCTGTGCCAGTTCGTATTTGGCCACCTGGAGAAAAGAATGCTCCGTCAGCTGGGCGCACACACGTTTGCTGTTTCCATCGACAGCGACGAACATTTTGGTGACAGTACACGCAGCATCATCGCTAATCTGGAGGCGCCAGCAGTGTACGACGACGATTTCCCTCCACCTTCAGATCAATCCAAAAGTTCTAAGGCCTTGTCAATCGCCAGTTTTGTGAGCGGAAAGTCGACTACGGATCTTGCACGGGCCCTTGGCGTCACCCCGCGGCGAGTACGACAAATTCTGCAGCAATTTCGTGAGCAGTACGCGACATCGAACCAGTCTGAGCTTTTCTTTGATGAGGTGTGCTAATGACGTCAGGTAATTATCAAAAACATGCGGACTCTCGCGGCCCATCTCGCATAATCATCGCGCTTGACTCTCTCTACGCGCGAAAACTGGGGACAACGACGGCCGTATGGTTGCGTCAGGCTGAATACACTCAAAGAAAAGCTGGGAACGGTTGCTGGTGGTTCAAAAAAATTCTCGCAGATAGGGATGATAATAATCAGATGATTTCACCCCGATGGGAAATCGACCAAAGTTTTGAGTATGAAACGGGCCTGACTCGGTCACACCAGGGGAAAGCCCGAAAAGCAGCGAAAAAACTTGGCGTGCTTCAGGAGCGGCGCTCGCGCAATGGAGGCCGTCTTGAATACCGGATCGATCTGGATCTCTTGGCTAAGATCGTGTCCAAGTGGGCCGATGAAGAGCGCAATTTCCAACGTTCAGAAGCGTCAGAAATCACATTCGGCAACGGCGAATCTGGCGCCCTGGAAAGCGAAATTTCGCTTTCTAGTACAGAGAGTATACAGATTAAAAAAAGTAGAACTGCGCCATCAAGTTCATCAGCCAAGCATGAGAACAGTAGCAAGAAGCGACAACCAAGGGCCAAGATCGCTGGCGTCCATTGCTGGAACGATCTCGACCAGAAACTTGCCAATTCTATAGTGGAAAAATATGGCGAGAAGGCGGTTTGCGACGCCGTATCACAACTTGAAAACGAGGGCGCAAAGCCATTGCCATCAGTCGTCGAAAAAATATTGTCACGCTCAAGCGCCAAGAATATGGTCGAAGAAACGCGCCAGCGGCTGGACAGCTATGACATCAGCGAAATCGACCGAAAGAGGCGAACAGCAGCACGTGACGCAGTGGACATGTTATCGCCAAGCGAACGCGGCAAACTCATCAAAAAATTCATTGATGAAAACATCGGCGGGGACGCGACATCATTCGAACCTATCACAGGTGAGTTTCGCAAATTGGATGAAAAATTGCATTGCAAACGCTGGCTGGAGGCACAGTTTATGGATAGATGTTGATGCCGACGTCGAATTGATCCGGGCTGCCGATTCCAAGTGCCCCAACTCAAAACCTTTGGAACCGTTGCTACATGCGAGGTCACTGGCTATGGAAGTGGATCACCGAAAATCGGCAGCTTGGGTCATTAACTGTAGTAACTCAGACTTGAACTGACAACGATTGTCAGATGAGTTAGAGTCTTCCTGCTATCGCTACCGGCCAAAAGCAGCCTAATGGCATTCGGTCAAAAAGACGTCGCCGAAATTCCGGTTTTCAACCTCCGCGCAAAAAATTACTATGGGTGCTCTATTCAATTTAACTGGAGCAAAAAATGGCAAAGCAAAACCCGAAGCAAACCCCGAAGCAATCCCTTACCCAACAACAGCTAAACCAGCGCGCGGATGCGCTCAACCCCAACAAGGGAACCTCCGGCACAAACCCCATCAATGCCAAGGTTCATGGTAATCGTAGCAAACAGCTCACCCCCAACCAGCGATAATGAGATTAGTTCTATGAATGCTGGTGTGCCTAAGTCCCCCATGAACTGCTCCTTTCCGAATTTCGGGAAAATCGTCAAGTTTGCATTTGACGCAACTGGTTTACTACCGCGAAAACGTGGCGATTGCGATGGTCTCAGCGAGCAAGACAAGAAACGCATCCAGAAACAATTGGAACGCCTCATCGATGAAGAAGGCGCGCTGCTGGAGCGCTGCGGTGAACTGATACAGTCCCTGGCCTACATTTCGGCAGGGACGATCAACCATCCGAAGGTGAATTTGGCAATCGGCGATGTTGCTATTGATCTGTTTGAGGTCTACCACCTGGTCATTCGGAGCGATGGCACCTACTTAAGTGAGATGGAAAATATTCGCTGGTTCTGCCGTTCCTACGCGATTCAACGCTTAGGTCTCTCAATTCAGAAGCATCTATTGCGCTACAACCTTGCCAAGGAAGGACTGGAAACTCCCGTTGATCCGGATTGGTATCTGCCCACGATGGCTGAAGGGACGACCGTGTGGCCACTGGAGAAAGCCATAAGATGGATCTATCAAGTATGTGAAACTAACCAGACGCGGTTTCATTTTCCCGAAAAAGACGCAAAGGTCGCCACAGTTCGCTATTCTGAACAGCAACAAAATTTAGAAAACGCGGCCGACTGGCTTAACGGAAAAAGAATTCCGTCTTGGCCTGCGCTCCACTGGAATTTTTCAACTTCACTTGAACGACTTGGGACAGTCGCCGATCCACGCTTTCGACGTGAGGTTCCAAGTAAGCGAAGGGAAAGTATGATGGTAGTCCTCTTTCTGGCAAGGGTGGCCACCTATGTATGCAAAGCAATATCGGATGCCTTCGGACAGGCCTTCCTGGCGCAGCTTATCGGCCAATTTCAGCGGCAACGTGCTTGGCTAATATCCGATCTGGAACCGTTCAACAAGTACATCAAGTCCTATCTAAGCAAGATCCATACGACCGCAGACACATGTGATGAAGTTTGGTGGGTAGAATCCGAGCAGTATTGGTCATGGTTTACTAACAGAGCGATCGCCATCAGTAAGGAGCTGAATCGATTGCTCAGCCAGAATGATTATGCCGCGCTCCCCGAAGGCACTGTATCTGCCTTAGTCGCCAAACATGGCGACTACTCAGTGCGCACAATTCTGGAGCAAATCGAGGCACACAGTGAGTTCATCATGCCAGAAGGATTTCCGCAGGCGGTGCTCGAAGGAATAGACCTTCAATCGCGCCAATCGCTCAAAGATGGCGACATTGATCGCTATGTGGACGCTATCACCCATCGTGGCCTGACGCATTGCCTACCCTGGATGGAGCCTTGGCTGAGGGCGTGCATCCGCTACCGCTGCCAAGACTACGAGTCGGCCTTCGGCTACATAGAACTGGCGTTTGAACAAGCGAAGTATTGTGCGGGGAATAGGCAGTATGAGCTCGTCAATCAATTTATTGAGCTTGCAGCCAAGACTGATCGCTGGAAATGCTTCAAGAAGGGAGTTGATTGGGCTCATTACTTGGGACTATCTGTGCGCTGGCTACGCGATCGAGAACCAACCGTTGAAAACCTCCGAGGTACCTTCGAAATGATGAAGACGATGCAATACCGAATGTGATGACTGATTCGTTGCCGCATACGCCAAGAGGTATTCATATCCGCAACTCGACGATCGGCCTCAGCGGCCAAGACGCTAGCAATAACCGGCAGAAGCGGTCACTGCTGAGCGATAGCCGAATGGATTAATGTGTTTTTCAAACCTAATCTGGCGCCACCGCGGCACGGCAGCATTGGGGAATGGGTTTCTCCTCAAGTGGTAAGATGTGGCCCCTTATTGAGGAGAGATCAGCCGTGTCAAAAGCAGCATTCTTTTGCAAAGCAAAGCCCGATGGCGATACAGATGTATCGGATATTGGACTTGTTGATGGGTGCATTTTTTATGGACTTTGCTCCATACCTGATCTGCTCGATTCTGGTCTCACGAAGGCTGACATCAAAGCTAAGGTGGAATTTACATATCCCCACTTCCCAACCGCAGACCTGGACGCAAATATGTTCTGGAAATTCTCGCGTGCGATGCAGATTGGCGATCTAGTGTTGATGCCACAAAAGCAGAAAAATGTGACGGTCTACTTCATCGGCCGGGTCCTTGATGAAGCGTTTTATGCGCCGGAACATATGGAAAACTACACTGCGTATCGCCGCGCAGTTCATTGGTTGAACAACAAAATTCCTCTTGCCAAGGCTGATCTTTCAACCTCGTTATTTAATGACCTAACGCGACATCCTTACGTGATGCCGACCTTGTCTGATATTAGCGAGTATAGCGAGGAGCTTGCCAAGTTGGTCGATCCTTCGACGGACACAACGCTGGACGCTGAGAGCCCATTTAACGAATTTCAGGACAGTTTTGAAGCACGGCTTGCGGCCTCGATGCGGCGAAGCTCGAAGGAACGCAAAAAGAGGATCGCTGCGGCTCCGGTGATATCAGAGGTTCCTCAGCGCCGGGTCGTCCGGTATGAATATGTGCGCAATACTGATGTGGTTGCAGAGGCGCTCCATCGAGCCAACGGTATTTGCGAGAAATGCGGAGATCCAGCGCCGTTTATTAAACGATTGAACGGCATGCCTTACCTTGAAGTTCATCACATTGTGCAGCTTGCGCACAAAGGCAAAGACGTCTTGGAGAACACCATCGCCATCTGTCCGAACTGCCACCGTGAAGAGCACTACGGCCCGAAGAGCATTCCTGCGTAAAGCAGAAAAGGCTGGATACGATGCCCAGCTACCTACAGCCGTGCTGTGATCGATCCTTGGATAGCCGCTTTGTTCCGCACTGTACCGCATCAGCCAGCGCCGGGTCGGGGTCGGGGTTGGGCCGATGCTCATGCTTTCACTGACGTACTGGAGGCTCTACCCCCCGTTCATTGATCATCCGGACCACTTCCAATTTCAGGCTTGGATCGAAGGTTCTACGTTTGGTGAGCGACAATTATCTTGGCCGGTAGACGACAACTATCTTGGCCGGTTTATCACCTGAAACCGGTCCGGTGCGGAAGCGAGGTTTACAGTTGTTTCATTCAGCATGGAGCTGGG